>CAIWHP010000218.1 GCA_903912445.1 uncultured Lentisphaerota bacterium | reverse complement strand
GTGCGCGGCGCCCGCAAGATGATCGAAAAGAAGTCTCCCGAGGTGTGGGATATTCTCGAGGAAGTCACCAAGGGTCATCCGGTGCTTCTGAATCGCGCTCCCACGCTGCATCGTCTTTCGATTCAGGCTTTCGAGCCGATCCTCATCGAAGGCGAGGCCATCCGCATCCACCCGCTCGTCTGTACCGCCTACAACGCGGACTTCGACGGTGACCAGATGGCCGTGCATGTGCCGCTCTCCATCGAGGCCCAGCTCGAGTCGCGCATGCTCATGCTCGCGCCGAACAACATCTTCTCGCCGTCGAGCGGCAAGCCGATTACGATGCCGACCCAGGACATCACCCTCGGCTGCTACTACATGACCATCGCCTCGCAGCGCGACCGTCTGGCGCAGATCCAGAAGAAGGCGGGCGACAAGATCGAGCATCTGCCGATCATGGCGACCATCTCCGAGGTGCACACCGCGTACGACGAGGGCGCCTTCCGCACCCACGACCGCATCCGCTTCCGGAACCCTGACTTCCAGCGCGAGACCCGTTTTGGCGACAAGAGCAAGGCGGTCATCGAGACGACCATCGGGCGGGTGTTCTTCAACGAGATCTGGCCCGAGGGCCTGGGCTTCTTCAACAAGCCGGCGACCAAGAAGCAGCTCGAACAGCTGATCCTGGCCTGCTATCAGACCGCGGGCCACGAGGAGACGGTGCAGGCGCTCGACCGCCTGAAAGTCGTCGGCTTCGAGCACGCGACGCTCGCGGGCATCTCGATCGGCATGACCGACATGATTGTCCCCGAGGCCAAGACGCAGGAGATCGAGCTGGCCCACAAGCAGATCGCCGAGGTGCAGGCACAGTACAAGAAGGGCGTCATCACCGACGGCGAGCGCTACAACAAGATCGTCGACATCTGGACGCACGCGACGGAAAAGATTTCCACCGCCATGTTCAGCGCGATGGAGTTCAACGAAGGCCGCGACTACGTCAACCCACTGTTCATCATGGTGGATTCCGGCGCGCGCGGCAGCCGCCAGCAGATCCGCCAGCTGGCCGGCATGCGCGGCCTGATGGCCAAGCCCTCGGGCGAAATCATCGAGCAGCCGATCGTGTCGAACTTCCGCGAAGGCCTGACGGTGCTGGAATACTTCATCAGCTCCCACGGCGCGCGCAAAGGTCTCGCCGACACCGCGCTCAAGACCGCCGACTCGGGCTACATGACGCGCAAGCTCGTCGACGTGGCGCAAGACATGATCATCGTCGAGCAGGATTGCCGCACCCTCAACGGCATCACCGTGCGCGCCATCTACGAAGGCGACGACGAACTGGTCCCGCTGCGCGCCCGCATCATCGGCCGCACTGCGCTCGACGACATGTTCGACCCGAGCACCAAGGAAGTCATCGTGGCCTCCGGCCAGGAAATCGACGAGAAGGCCGCAGAACGCATCGTGGCCGCCGAGATCGACAGCGCCCGCATCCGCAGCGTGCTGACGTGCGAGAGCCGTCGCGGCACCTGCGCGCGGTGCTACGGCCGCAATCTGGCCACGCAGAAGCCGGTGGCGCTCGGAATGGCCGTCGGCATCATCGCCGCGCAATCCATCGGTGAGCCTGGCACGCAGCTGACCATGCGTACGTTCCACATCGGTGGTACGGCGTCCGGCGTGTTCAAGCAGCCGCAGATTCTGGCGAAGCATGACGGCGTGGTCCATTACCAGGACCTGCGTACCGTGCTGGCCAAGGACGGCAGCCAGATCGCCCTGAACAAGAACGGCGTCATCAGCATCCACGACAAGGATGGCCGCGAGCTCGAGCATCACAGCATCGTGCTGGGCGCCCAGATCTTCATCACCGATGGCTCCGAGATCAAGAAGGGCACCATTTTCGTCAAGTGGGACCCCTACAACGTGCCGATCCTGTCCGAGCAGGCCGGTACCATCGAGTTCCACGACTTCATCCAGGAGGTCACGATCCGCCGCGAGGTGGACGAGGCGACCGGCATGGAAGGCACCGTCATCATCGAGCACAAGGAAGACCGGCACCCCCGGATCGTGCTCAAGGAGACGGGCACGCGCAATGTCTTGGGCAACTACTCGATCCCGACCGGCGCCCACGTCATGGCCAAGGATGGCGACGTGGTCCTCGCGGGCTCGATCCTCGCCAAGACGCCGCGCAAGGTCATCCGCACGAAGGACATCACCGGCGGTCTGCCGCGTGTCGCAGAACTGTTCGAGGCGCGCCGTCCGAAGGACGCCGCCGAGATCGCGAAGATTGACGGCTCAGTGGAATTCTCCGGCACCGTGCGCGGCAAGCGCCGCCTGTTGGTGAAGGATCCGAGCACCGGCGACCAGGAAGAGCATTTGATCCCGATGGGCAAGCACATCGTCGTCTTCCAGGGCGACCATGTGAAGAAGGGCCAGCCGCTGACCGAAGGACCCGTGGTCCCGCAGGAAGTACTCGAGGTTTGCGGTCCCCAGGAACTGCAGGAATACCTGGTCAACGAGGTGCAAGAGGTTTACCGCCTGCAGGGCGTGGAAATCAACGACAAGCACATCGAGATCATCGTCCGCCAGATGCTGCGCAAGGTCCGCATCACCGATCCGGGCGACACGGAATTCCTGTGGGGTGACCAGGTCGAACGCCAGCTCTTCCAGGATGTCAACCAAAAAGCGATCGCCGAAGGCAAGCGCCCGGCGGAAGCTGCGCCCGTGCTGCTCGGCATCACCAAGGCCTCCCTGGAAACGGAAAGTTTCATCTCCGCCGCCTCGTTCCAGGACACCACGCGCGTCCTGACCGATGCCGCGAGCCTCGGCCGCGTGGATTATCTGCGCGGCTTCAAGGAAAATGTGATCATGGGTCATCTGATCCCGGCGGGCAGCGGTTTTGCGATGTACCGGCACCTGAAACTGGTGCCGCTGGGCGAGCCGATCTCGATCGAGGAGATGCCCGTGGCCCAGGTGCTGGAGGGCACTGCGAAAGCAATTTGAGCAAACAAGTTGCCAAGCGTTCAACGCTTTGCTACTGTCTCGCGCTCTTTTGTAAATAAGGACATAAAAAATATGCCGACGATTAACCAGCTTGTGCGCAGCGGTCGCAATCCGCCCCATACGAAGAGCAAGTCGCCCGCCTTGGCGAGTTGCCCGCAGCGGCGCGGGGTATGCCTCATCGTGAAGACGATGACGCCGAAGAAGCCGAACTCGGCCCTGCGGAAGATCGCGCGTGTGCGCCTGACCAACGGCCAGGAAGTCACCGCCTACATCCCCGGCGAAGGCCACAATCTGCAGGAGCACAGCATGGTGTTGGTGCGCGGCGGCCGCGTGAAGGATCTGCCGGGCGTGCGCTACCACATCGTGCGCGGCACGCTTGACTGCATCGGCGTGGAAGCGCGGCGGCGCAGCCGTTCGAAGTACGGCGCGAAGACCCCGAAGGAAGAGAAGAAATAAGTTTGAAGTTTTCCAAGGCTTGGAAAGTTACCCCTGGCGGGTGTCCAAGCCTTGGAATGTGATGGACCCTGGTTGCGGTTGCGAGGACGAATGACATGGCTAGAAGGCGCAGAGCGGAAAAACGGCTGATCACGCCCGACACGCGTTTCAGCAGCGAGCTGGTCGCGCGGCTCATCAACAGCATCATGGAGCGTGGCAAGAAGTCCACGGCCGAGCGCATCGTCTACGGCGCGCTCGATCAGCTCCAGCAGTCGACGCAGCAGGACCCCTTGCAGGTGTTCCAGCAGGCGCTCGACAACATCCGGCCCCAACTCGAGGTCAAGAGCCGCCGCGTCGGCGGTGCGACCTATCAGGTGCCGGTCGAAGTCAGCCCGGACCGCCAGGTGGCCCTGGCCATGCGCTGGATCATCGACTACGCCACCGCCCGCAAGGGCATCGGCATGTCGCGGGCGCTCGCGCTGGAACTCGGCGACGCGTTCAAGGGCACGGGCAACGCGATCAAGAAACGTGACGATACACACAAGATGGCCCAGGCCAACAAAGCCTTCGCGCATTATCGCTGGTAATTTTTAGAGACGAGCAATGGTAGCCGTGGTTGAACAATCCAGAGGGAAGCAGACGCCGGCCGCGCCGCAAGCGCGCGAGGCCGAGGGTCGTCGCCGCGCCCTGCAACAGGTCCGCAACATGGGCATCGTCGCCCATATCGACGCGGGCAAGACCACGGTGTCCGAGCGGATCCTGTTCTACGCGGGCCGCGTCCACAAAATGGGCGAGGTCCACGAGGGCAACACGGTGATGGACTGGATGGTCCAGGAGCAGGAACGCGGCATCACGATCACGAGCGCCGCGACCACGCTGAACTGGCACGACCACCAGATCAACCTGATCGACACCCCAGGCCACGTGGACTTCACCGTCGAGGTCGAGCGCAGCCTGCGCGTGCTCGATGGCGTCGTCGGTGTCTTCTGCGGCGTCGGCGGTGTGCAGCCGCAGTCGGAGACGGTCTGGCGCCAGGCGAAGAAGTACCACGTGCCCTGCCTCGCGTTCGTCAACAAGCTCGATCGCATGGGCGCCGACTTCGCGAACGTCGTCAAGCAGATGCGCGAGAAGCTCGCCGCGCCCGCGGTACCGGTGCAGCTGCCGTGGGGCCGCGAAGACCAGTTCCAGGGCGTGATCGACCTGATCCGCATGCGCGCGCTGCGCTTCGACGAAGCCAGCAAGGGCGCAACGGTGCTCGAGTGCGAGATCCCCGCTGACCTCAAGGCCGCCGCCGAAGAGGCGCGCGCGCTGATGATCGAGGCGGTCGCGGAGAAGGACGAGGAAGTCCTCAACGCGTACCTCGAAAACGCCGATGTCGCCGAGGCGCTGCTCGTGGCCGGCCTGCGGCGCGCGACCATCCGCGGCGCGGTGGTCCCGGTGCTGTGCGGCACGGCGCTGCGCAACAAGGGCATCCAGCCGCTGATCGACGCGATCGTCGCCTACCTGCCTTCGCCGCTCGACGTGCCCGCGGTCGAGGGGCACCACCCGAAGACCAAAGAGGTGCTCAAGCGCGAGGTCAGCGACTTCGAGCCGCTGAGCGCGCTGGTCTTCAAGATCGCCAACGACCCCTACGTCGGCAAGCTCGCCTTCGTGCGCGTCTACTCGGGCGTGCTGAAAAAGGGCGCCAACATTTTCAACCCGCGCACGGCCAAGCGCGAGCGAATCGGCCGCATCGTCGAGCTGCATGCGAACCACCGCGAGGATATCGAGGCGCTCTACGCCGGCGAAATCGGCGGCCTGGCGGGCAGCAAGCTGGCGACGACCGGCGACACGCTGTGCAGCGAGAACCAGCCGATCGCGCTTGAGCGCATCGAGTTTCCCGATCCCGTCGTGGCGATGACCGTCGAGCCGAAGTCGCAGGCCGACCGCGACAAGCTGCGCGAGGCGCTCGCGGCGCTCGAGAGCGAAGACCCGACGTTCCGCATCTCGACGAACAAGGAAACCGGCCAGCTGCTCATCAACGGCATGGGCGAGCTGCACCTGGAGATCATCCGCGACCGGCTCGACCGCGAGTTTCACGTGCAGGCGAATTCGGGCCGTCCGATGGTGGCGTACAAAGAGACGATCCGCTCCCCGGCGCACGCGGAGCACCGCTTCGAGCGCGAGATCGGCGGCCGCGGCCACTTCGGCCATGTCGCGCTCGACATCGAACCGCTCGCGCGCGGCACGGGCAACCAGATTGAATGGAAAGTTTCTCCGGACGTGATCCCCCACGACTTCCGCGAAGCGGTGGAGCAGGGGATCAATGACGGCCTCATGACCGGCGTGGTGGGTAACTACCCGCTGGTGGACGTGGCGGTCCGCATCACGGGCGGCAGCACGCACCCGACGGATGCCTCGGACGTGGCCTTCCGCTCCGCGGCGGTCATGGCGATGCGCGACGCGGCGCTCGCGGCCAGTGCGGTGATGCTCGAGCCGATCATGAAACTCGAGATCATCACGCCGGAAGAATATGTCGGCGAGGTGCTCGGCGACGTGAACAGCCGGCGCGGGCGCATCCGCGATATCGAGGCCCGCGAGGCGGCGCAGATCATACGGGCCGAAGTCCCGCTGGCGGAAATTTTCGGGTATACGACGCAGTTGCGCTCGCTGACGAAGGGGCGTGCCAGCTATTCGATGGAGCCGGGGCATTTTGAGGTGGTCCCGGAATCCCTGCAGGCAAGTTTGATCAATCGGTAAAGGACAGCATGAATCAGCAACGTATCAGAATTCGGTTGAAGGCGTACGATCATAAGGCGCTGGATACTTCCGCGCAGGAGATCGTCGAAACCGCGAAGCGGACCGGCGCGCGCGTGGCCGGGCCGATCCCGCTGCCTACGCGAATCGAGCGCTACACGGTGAACCGCAGCGTGCACGCCGACAAAAAATCCATGGAACAGTTCGAGGTCCGCACTCACAAGCGGCTGCTCGACATCATCGAGCCCACAGCGCGCACGGTGGACGAGCTCAAGAAGCTCAACCTCCCGGCGGGCGTGGACATCACCATCAAAATCTGAAGGATGTCATGCAAGCACTTATTGGTAAAAAAATCGGCATGACGCAGGTCTATGATGCGCAAGGCGTGCACGTCCCCGTGACGGCCCTGCTCGTCGGCCCGTGCGTCGTGGTCCAACTCAAGACGGTGGCGAAGGAAGGCTATGCGGCCGCGCAGATCGGCTTCGGCGAGCGCCGGGTCAAGAACGCGGGCAAGGCGCAGGAAGGCCACTGCAAAAAGGCCGGCGTCGCCCTGCAGCGCACCCTGCGCGAAGTCAAGCTCGACGCGGACGAGACGGTCCAGCCCGGCGACGTGGTCGGCGCGGCGATGTTCAAGGACGTGGCGTTCGTGGACGTGCTCGGCGTGACCAAGGGCCGCGGCTACCAGGGCGTCGTCAAACGCCATGATTTCCGCGGCGGTCCCGCGGCGCACGGCCACACCTCGCACCGGCGCCCGGGTTCGATCGGTAACCGCACGTGGCCGAGCCGCGTGTTCAAGAACCGGCGGATGCCCGGCCACATGGGCCTGGTGCACGTGACGACGCAGAATCTCAAAGTCGTGCAGGTGCGCGAAGAGGACAATGTGATCCTCGTGCGCGGCGCGGTGCCCGGCCCGACGGGCAGCCTGCTGCTCGTGCGCAAGGCGATCAAGAAGGCGGCGAAGAAATGAGCAAGTTGAACCTTTATACCGCGCAGGGCGAGAAGACCGGCGATGTCGAAATCGCCGATGGCGTGCTCGTCATGGACCGCGGCGAGCAGGCGGTGCACGATGCCGTGGTGGCCTACCAGGCCAACCTGCGGGCGGGCACGCACAAGACCAAGAAGCGCGACGAAGTCAGCGGCGGCGGCATCAAGCCGTTCAAGCAAAAGGGCACCGGCCGCGCGCGGGCCGGCTCCATCCGCTCCCCGATCTGGCGCGGCGGCGGCGTGGTCTTCGGACCGCAGCCCCGGGACTATTCGCAGCAGCTCAACAAGCGGGTGGCCCGGCTGGCGTTCGCCCGCGCGCTCAGCGAGCGCATCACCGAGGGCGCGGTGCTCGTTGTCGAGCGCTTTGCCCCGGCGCAGCCCAAGACGCGGCTGCTGACCGAGCTGCTCAAGAAGCTCGGCGTCAAGCAGGGCGCCCTGCTCGTCAACGAGGCGACGGATCGGAACCTGAGCTTGGCCGCGCGCAACCTCGCGCAGGTCGAGGTGGTGCCGGCAAGCGACGTCAATACCTATCAGGTGCTCCGCTACCGCCAGATCGTCGTCAGCAAGGCGGCGCTGGAGAAACTGGAACAACGCATGAAAAATCTGGGCCGGAGGACGGCATGAAGGACCCGCGGCTGATCATCAAACGGCTGCTCGTGACCGAAAAGGGCACGCGGCTGACCGAGCATCACAATCAATATCAGTTTGAGGTGATGGCCTCGGCGAACAAGGTGGAGATCAAGAAGGCTGTTGAAACGGTTTTCAACGTGCACGCCACGAAGGTCAACACCATGAACAAGCTGGGCAAGGCCAAGCGGCTGCGCACCATGAGCTACGGCCGGACCTCGGCCTGGAAACGCGCGATCGTCACCCTCAAAAAGGGCGACAAGATCGATCTGACCTGAGGGAGCGACGATGGGCATCAAGACATTTAGACCGACAACCCCGAGCCTGCGGTTCACCGAGCTGTCGGACTTCAAGAGCATCACGAAGTCCAAGCCGGAAAAATCGCTGCTGCTGCCGAGGAAGAGCAAGGCTGGCCGCAACTTCATGGGCCGGATCACCATCCGCCACCAGGGCGGCGGGCACAAGCAGCATCTGCGCATCATCGACTTCAAGCGCGAAAAGCGCGTGCCGGCCAAGGTCGCCGCGATCGAATACGATCCGGGCCGCACCGCGCGCATTGCGCTGCTGCACTATATCGATGGCGAGAAGCGCTACATCCTGGCGCCCAACGGCCTCGCCGTGGGCACCATGATCGTCGCCGGCCCGGCGGTCGAGCCGGCCGTCGGCAACGCGCTGCCGCTCTCGGCGATCCCCCTCGGCCTGCAGATTCACTGCGTCGAGCTGATCCCCGGCCGCGGTGCCCAGATGGTCCGCTCCGCCGGCCTCGTGGCCTCGGTCATGGCGCGCGAAGGCGAGTACGCGCACGTCAAGCTGCCCTCGGGCGAGATCCGCCGGATCCACATCAACTGCTATGCGACGATCGGGCAGGTCGGCAACCTCGAAAACGAGAACATCTCGCTGGGCAAGGCCGGCCGCAAGCGCTGGCTCGGCGTCCGTCCGACGGTGCGTGGCGTGGCCATGAACCCGATCGATCATCCGATGGGCGGCGGCGAAGGCCGCACCTCGGGCGGCGGTCACCCGGTGACGCCGTGGGGCCAGAAGACCAAGGGCAAGAAGACGCGCAGCCGCAAAAAACCGTCGCGCAATTTCATCGTGCAGAGGAGAAAATAAGCCATGGGACGCTCAATCAAAAAAGGACCGTTTGTCGATGGTCATCTCCTCAAGAAGGTGGAGGCCGCGGTCAGGACCGGCGATAAGAAGCCGATCCGGACGTGGTCGCGCCGCTCGATGATCCTGCCGGAATTCATCGGCGTGAACCTTGCGGTTCACAATGGCAAGACTTTCGTGTCGGTGTACGTCACCGAAAACATGGTGGGGCACCGCTTGGGCGAGTTCTCGCCGACGCGCATCTTCCGCAAGCACGGCAATGCGACCGACAAGGTGGTCGCGCTCAAGTAAGGGCGCGCGCCATGAGCCGATCCGCCATGTGGCTGGGCGCGGGCCTGGCCGTGGGTTTGCTCGCCGGCGCTGGCGCCGGCCGCTACTGGGTGCTGCTCGAAGCCCAGGCGGCGACGCAGGTGTGGAAGGAACGGGCTGAACTGGCGCAGCAACGGCTGGCCGAGCTCGGCGTGCGGTTCGAGTTGCAGACGCAGCAGGTCCGCGCGGCGCAGGGCGACCGAGAAAAGTCGCTGCAGCGCGAGCGGGAGCTGGTCGCGGCCGTGCAGGTCGCGAAGGACGAGGCGGAGGCGCTGCGGAAGGCGCGTCCGAAGGCGGGCAGCGACGAAGCGCTGCCGCCGCCGCCGGCGGCGACCCTGAGCGCCGCGACGATCCGCGTGCTGGAAGTGAATCTGCCGCTGCGGATGCTGATGGTGGACGTGGGTGCGCAAGGCGGTCTGCAGGCGGGCATGGGTTTCGTGGTCGTGCACGAGAAGACGCCGGTCGCGGAAGTCCGCGCGGCAGACGTGCGCGCGACGTTCACCGGCATGGTGATCGAAAAAATTTACGCCGGCCAGCAACCGGCACCGGGCGACCGGTTGGTCGTGCGGAGAAAATGAGGGTAGGACGATGGAAGTGATGGCGAAAACAAGATTTGTCCGGCTGGCCAATTCGAAGGCCGTGGACATGGCGCGCGCGCTGCAGGGCTTACCTGTTCCGCAGGCGTTGCAGATCGTGACTTTCAGCGAACGCAAGGCGGCCTTTTACCTGGGCAAGACGCTCAAGTCCGCCATCGCCAACGCGGAAAACAACCACCAGCTCTCGGCGGAAAACCTGTTCGTAAAGGAAGCCGCCGTGGACGCCGGGCCCGTGATGAAACGGTTCTGGCCGCGCAGCCGCGGCAGTGCCAGCCCGATCCTGAAGCGCACCAGCCATGTGCGCATCACGCTCACGGACGAAAAACCGCGGCGTAAGAAATAATTTGATAGGAAAGGAGCCCGAACTTGGGACAAAAAGTAAATCCGATCGGTTTCCGGGTCGCCGTCAACAAAGACTGGCGCTCGCGCTGGTATGCCGATAAAAAAGGCTACGGCCCGATGCTGCATGAAGACCTGAAAATCCGTGATTTCATCCGCACCCGCCTGAAAGACGCCGCAGTGCCGGAGGTGATCATCGAGCGCTATGCCAACCGCGCCCGCATCACCCTCCACACCGCGCGGCCGGGCATCGTCATCGGCCGCAAGGGCGAGGGCGTCGAAAAGCTGCGCGAGGAGCTCAGCAAGGTCACCGGCAAAGAAATCTACGTGGACATCCGCGAGGTGAAGAACCCGGATACCAACGCGCAACTCGTCGCCGAGAACATTGCGCTCCAGCTCGAACGCCGGGTCTCGTTTCGGCGCGCCCTCAAGCGCTCGATGCAGATGGCGATGGAACTGGGCGTGCTCGGCATCAAGGTGCAGGCCAGCGGCCGGCTCGGCAGCGCGGAACTCGCGCGGCGCGAGTGGTACAAGGAAGGCACCGTGCCCCTGCAGACCCTGCGCGCGAACGTGCAGTACGGTTTCGCCGAGGCTATGACCATGCAGGGCAAGATCGGCATCAAGGTCTGGATCTGCAACAAGGAGGAGCAACCCTCCCAGGAGGCCAACCATGCCCCTTATGCCTAAACGTGTGAAGTACCGCCAGCAGCAGCGTGGGAGCCGCAAGGGCAACGCGACCGCCGGCAACACGGTTGAGTTTGGCGAGTACGGCCTCATGGCGCTCGAGCGCGCCTGGGTCACCGCGATCCAGATCGAGGCCTGCCGCGTGTCCATCAACCGCGAGCTCAAGCGCAAGGGCAAGCTCTGGTGCCGGGTTTTCCCGGACAAGCCCTATTCGAAGAAGCCGCTGGAAGTCCGCATGGGCAAAGGCAAAGGCGCGATCGAGGGCTGGGTGGTCGTGATCAAGCCCGGCCGAATCCTCTTCGAGCTGGGCGGCATCCCGGAGCCGCTCGCCAAGGTCGCCTTCCGCATCGCCGCCAGCAAGATGCCGATCCCGACGCGCTTCATCACGCGCGGTTTGGCGTGATGAGGAGAATGTCATGAAAAGAAGCACCGATTTGAAAAACCTGACCGAGGAAGAATTGCTGCAGCGGCGGCAGGACGCGCGCAAGGAGCTGTTCAATTTGAGCCTCCAGCGCACGTCGGGCCAGCTCGAGAAACCCTCGCGCATCCGCGAACTGCGGCGCGATATCGCGCGCGCAAACACCTTCCTGCGCCAGCAGCAAACCAAGAAGGAACCTGCGAGGTAACCATGGACGAGACACCAGCCAGAGCCGTCCGCAAGGAGCGCGAGGGCGTCGTCGTCAGTGCCGCGATGGATAAAACCATCGTGGTCAAGAACGAACGCCGCGTGCGCCATCCGGAATACGGCAAAGAAGTCAAACACTTCAAGAAGTTCTACGCCCACGACGAGAAAAACGAGGCGAAGGTGGGCGACCGCGTGCTCATCGCCGAGACGCGCCCGCTCTCGAAGCTCAAACGCTGGCGCCTGGTCAAGGTGCTCGCACTGGCCAAGGGCCAGCCGAAGGCGGAGGGCTGACCATGATCCTGATGAAATCCAGGCTGGACGTGGCCGATAACACCGGCGCCCGTGTGGCCCAGTGCATCCACGTTCTTGGCCAGCGCAAAATGTATGCGCACATCGGCGAAGTCATCAAGGTCGCCATCAAGGAAGCGCAGCCCGTCGGGCTCATCAAGAAGGGCGAAGTGCACGACGCCGTCATCGTCCGCACCAAGCAGTGCATCCGGCGGCCGGACGGCTCGGTTCTGAAGTTCGACCACAATGCATGCGTGATCATCGACGCCGACAAGAACCCGCGCGGGACGCGCATCTTCGGCCCGGTGGCGCGCGAGCTGCGCGACAAGAACTTCATGAAGATCATATCGCTCGCCCCCGAGGTCATCTGATGAGCGCGAAATTTCACATCAAGCGCGGCGACATCGTCGAAGCCATCAAGGGCAAAGACACCGGGAAGACCGGCAAGGTCCTCCAGGTGCTCGGCGCGAAGCATCGCGCGGTGGTCGAGGGTCTGAACCAGATCAAGAAGCACATGCGCAAGTCGCAGGACAATCCGAAGGGCGGGATCGTGACGAAGGAAGCGCCCATCGCGTTGGCGAACCTGAAGTTGAAGGAAGCCGGCGTGTCGGAAAAGCGCCTCGCGAAGGTGAAGGACGTCAAGAAATAACCGGTTTTCCGGGGCTGGGATGCGCGCCTAGCGCCCGCATCCAGGTTTAGGAAAAAACAGCGAAACGGGTTTTCAGGGTCTGGAAGCCCCCGCGCGGGAGAAGAGAGTCTATGGCAGGGCAATTGAAAGCGAAGTACAAGACGGAGGTCATCAAGGCGATGATGGCCTCGGGGCACTACACGAACATCATGCAGGTGCCGAAGTTGGAGAAGATCGTCGTCAACATGGCGGTCCATGCGGACGCCGAGCGCGAGACGATCAAGTTCGTGGCCGAAGATCTGATGAAGATCACCGGCCAGCGCGCGCAGATCCGCAAGGCGCGCAAGAGCATCTCGAACTTCAAGCTGCGCGAGAACATGCCGATCGGGGCGCGCGTGACGCTGCGTGGCGCCCGCATGTACGACTTTTTGGAGCGCCTGATCGCGGCGGCCTTGCCGCGCATCCGCGACTTCCGCGGCGTGCCGGTGAAGGGTTTCGACGGGCGGGGCAACTACTCGCTCGGGCTCAAGGAACAGTCGCTGTTCCCGGAGATCCGGCCCGACCAGCTCAAGAAGACGCAGGGCATGGACATCACATTCGTCTCGTCGGCGCAGACGGATGCGGAAGCGAAGGAATTATTGAAGCTGCTCGGCATGCCGTTTGCCGCAGCGTGAGTGAAGGAAGGAGACTGCTTTGGCCAAAATATCATGGATGGTGAAGGCGGACCGCAAACCCAAGTTCAGTGCCCGGCGGTACCACCGCTGCAAGCGCTGCGGCCGCCGGCACGCCTATATGAATAAGTTTCAACTGTGTCGTATCTGCTTCCGCGAACTGGCGCTGGAAGGCAAATTGCCCGGCGTGGTGAAAGCCAGCTGGTAAGAGAGGAACTAAGCATGAGTTTGTGTGATCCCATAGCCGATATGTTGACGCGGATTCGCAACGGCGCGGCCGCAGGGCTGGAAACCGTGGCGATGCCGGCTTCCGTGATGAAGGTCGAGGTGGCCCGGCTCCTGAAGCAGGAAGGCTACATCAAGGGCTACGTGACCGAGGGGGTCGGCGCGCACAAGCAGTTGCGCGTGGCCATGCGCTACGGCCCGGACGGCAAGACCGTCATCACGGGCATCAAGCGTATCTCGAAACCCGGCCTGCGCCGTTATGCGGGCGCCGCGGACATCCCGCGTGTGCTCGGCGGCATGGGCACGTCCCTGCTGACGACCTCGAAGGGCCTGATGACCGGCCGCGAGGCGCGCCAGCAGAAGGTCGGCGGCGAAGTGTTGGCTTACGTGTGGTGAACAAAAAGGTTGAGTGAGCTATGTCGCGATTAGGAAAGAAACCGGTGGTCGTGCCTGCGGGCGTCACGGCCAGCATTCAGGGTGGCAAGGTGACCCTCAAGGGCGTCAAGGGCGAGTCCGTCCTGGACGTCAAGCCCCCCGTGCAGGTCAAACTCGAGAACGGGCAACTGATCGTCACCTGCCCGAGCGAACTAAAGGCCGACAAGGCGCTGTTCGGCACCGTGCGCAGCCTGCTGGCGTGCATGGTCATCGGCGTGGCGCAGGGCTACGCGAAGGACCTGGAGATCCAGGGCGTAGGCTTCCGCACCGTCTTGCAGGGCAAAAAACTGACGATGTCGCTGGGCTTCTCGCACCCGATCGAGTTCGAGGTCCCGGCCGGGATCACGCTCAAGGTGACGGACGGCACCCAGATCAATGTGGCCGGGGTGAGCAAGCAGCAGGTCGGCGAGGTCGCCGCGCACCTGCGCTCGTTCTATCCGGCGGAACCCTATAAGGGCAAAGGCGTGCGCTACAAAGGCGAACACGTGCGGCGCAAAGCCGGCAAAACGGTGGCCTAATCATGAAAGTAAAAACGAAATATCAATCCCGGATCCGCCGTCACTATCGCGTGCGCGGCAAGGTCATCGGCTCGGCGGCCAAACCGCGCATGTCCGTCTACGTCTCGAACCGCAACATCTTTGTGCAGTTTGTGGACGATGCAGCCGGCACCACGCTGGCCAGCGCTTCGACGCTGGCGCTGGACGCCGCGAAGCTGACGGTCGCGGTCGCCAAGCAGTTGGGCGTGGCGGCGGCGGCGGCGGCGAAGGCCAAAGGAATCGAGACGGTCGTGTTCGACCGCGGTGGGTTCGCCTACAAGGCGCGCCTGAAAGCGCTGGCCGATGCCGCGCGCGAAGCTGGTCTGAAATTCTAACGAGGATGCACCCATGGCAGAGAGACGCAGAAAACGTGATTTTGGTGACGATCGCCCGAAGTCGGACATCGCCGAGCGCGTGGTGAAAATCAACCGTTGCGCGAAGGTGGTCAAGGGCGGCCGGCGCTTCAGCTTCAGCGCGCTGGTGGTCGTCGGCGACCACAAGGGCCAGGTCGGCTTCGCACTGGGCAAGGCCAACGAGGTCGCCGATGCCATCCGCAAGGGCACCGAGCAGGCCAAGCGCAACATGGTCAACATCCGCATGAAGGATCACACGATCCCGCACGCGGTGACCGGCAAGTTCGAGGCGGCCCTCGTGATGCTGCGGCCGGCCTCGCCCGGCACGGGCGTCATCGCCGGCGGCGGCGCGCGGGCGGTGCTGGAGCTGTCCGGCATCCGCGACGTGCTCTCCAAGTCGCTGGGTGCGCGCAATGCGGGCAATGTGGTCAAGGCCACGATGGCGGCCCTCGCCCAGTTGCGCACGCGGGAAGAGATCACGGCGCTGCGCGCCGTGGAAGCGTAAGGAAGACAACGTCTATGAGCATCACTCTGCATTCACTGAAGAACACGCCGGGCGCGCGCAAGGCCCGGATGCGCGTCGGCCGCGGCGAGTCCTCCGGCAAGGGCAAGACCTCCGGCAAGGGCCACAAGGGCCAGATGTCGCGCACGGGCCACAAGCACAAACCGGACTTTGAAGGCGGCCAGATGCGCCTCGCCCGGCGCATCCCGAAGATGGGCTTCACCAATCCGGCCCACAAACAGTTCCTCCCGGTCAACGTCGCCGATCTCGCCCAGTTCGAGGCGGGGACGGAAGTGACGCCCGTGCTGCTGCGCGCGCTCGGTCTGGTGCGCGGCAACGGCTACGGCATCAAGATCCTTGGCGACGGCGAACTGACCGTCAAGCTCACCGTCAAGGCGCAGGCGTTTAGCGCCGGGGCCAAGGCCAAGATCGAGGCCGCCGGCGGTGTCGTCGAAGTCCTCAAACCCTGAAGTGAAATCACGCCATGCTTTCCGCATTCACCAACAGCTTCAAGATCCCTGAACTCCGGCAGCGGATTTTGTTCACGTTCGGGCTGATCGTCATCTGCCGCATCATTGCGCTGATCCCGACGCCGGGCGTGGACGCCACCGCCGTGCAACATCTGATGGAGCAGGTGCGGAACTCGGCGGGCGGCAGCTTCCTCGGCCTGTTCGACCTGTTCACCGGCGGCGCGATCCAGCAGTGCGCCATCGGCGCGCTGGGCATCATGCCGTCGATCAGCGCCTCGATCATCCTGCAACTGCTCACCGCCGTCGTGCCGAGCCTCGAGCGCCTGGCGCGCGAGGGCGACGCCGGCCGCCAGCAGATCATCCAGTACGGACGCTACCTCACGGTCGCGCTCTGCCTCGTCCAGGGTTATGCGTGGGCGACGATGCTCGAGCATCCCGAGAGCCTGTTCGGGATCCATGCCGAAATCGTGCAGAACCCCGGCCTGCCGTTCCGGCTGATGTGCGTGCTGACCATGACCACCGGCACGATGCTGTTGATGTGGCTCGGCGAGCAGATGACCGACCGCGGCATCGGCAACGGCATTTCGCTGATCATCACGATCAGCATCATCAGCCGGCTGCCGAACGCCGTGCACCAGTTCGGCAACATGTTCAGCGCGGGCGAGGGTGGGGTGGCGCAGTTCTCGGTCGTCCACGGCATCTTCCTGGTGGCCATGCTGTTCGCGGTCATCGGCGGCGTCGTGGCGCTGACGCAGGCGCAGCGCCGCATCCCGGTGCAATACGCCAAGCGGGTCATCGGCCGCAAGGTCTATGGCGGGCAGAGCACCTACATGCCGTTGCGCGTGAACTACTCGGGCGTCATGCCGATCATTTTCGCGCAGGCGATCATGATGTTCCCGTCGAAGATCTTCGACATGCTCTACAAGGCGAGCCACATCGAATTCTTCCAGAGCGCCGCGCAGGCGCTGTACATGGGGTCGGCGCTCTACACGACCATCTATGCGCTGATGATCCTGTTCTTCTCCTACTTCTGGGTCGCCACCCAGTTCCATCCCGTGCAGATCGCCGACGACCTGAAGAAGTACGGCGGCTATGTGCCCGGCATCCGGCCCGGCACGCCGACGGCGGAATTCCTTGACCGGGCCATGACGCGCATCACGCTCGCCGGCGCGATTTTCCTGACCATCATCGCCGTGCTGCCCCAGATGATGGGCCAGCAGTTCAAGATTCCCTGGAGCGTCTCGTCGTTCTTCGGCGGCACCTCGCTGCTCATCACCGTCGGCGTCATGCTCGACACGATGCGACAGATCGAGAGCCACCTGATCATGCGGCACTACGACGGGTTCCTGAGCAAGGGCAAGCTGCGTTCGCGGAGATAATTCCCATCATGATCCAAGCCATCATACTGCTGGGTGCGCCCGGCGCCGGAAAAGGTACGCTCGCCGAGGGCATCAAGGCCAAGACCGACTACGTCCACGTCTCGACTGGCGACATGCTGCGCGCCGAGGTCAAGGCCGGCAGCCCGCTCGGGCTCGAGGCCAAGGGCTACATGGCCTCCGGCGCGCTCGTCCCCGACGCGCTCATCCTCAAGATGATCGCGGTCCGCCTCGATGCCGGTCCGAAGACCGCGCGCTACATGTTCGACGGTTTCCCGCGGACGATGGACCAGGCCAAAGGGCTCGAGGAGATCTTCGCCGAGCGCAACGGCAAGATCGTCAAGGTGCTGCTGTTCGACGTGGCGCGCGAGGTGGTCGTCGACCGCATCGCGGGCCGCCGCGTGTGCAAGCAGTGCGGCGCCGTGTATCACGTGCGCAACATCCCCTCGAAAAAAGAGGGCGTGTGCGACCAGTGCGGCGGCGCGCTCTACCAGCGGCCCGACGACAACGAGCAGACCGTGCTCAACCGGCTCGAAGTTTTTCAGAAGCAGACGGCCAGCCTGATCCAGCACTATGCCGGGCTTGGCGTGCTGGCCAAGATCAATGCCGGCCAGCACCGCGACCTGGCGCTGGCGGAAATTTTGGCGGCGCTCCCGGGCGCGGCCTAAGTTCACATGATCATTGTCAAAACGGCGCAAGAGCTCGATGCCATGCGTGCCAGCGGGCGGTTGGCCGCCCAGATATTGGACAGCGTGGCGCGGAGCGTGCGGCCGGGCGTGACGACGCGCGAGCTCGATGAAATGGCCGACCGGCTCATCGTCGCGTCGGGCGCGAAGAGCGCGTTCTTCGGCTACCGCGGTTACCCGGGGCATATTTGCGTCTCGGTGAACGAGGAAGTGGTGCACGGCATCCCGGGCCCGCGCCTCGTGCAGTTGGGCGACGTGGTGAGCCTCGACATCGGGGTGGAAGTCGGCGGTTTCGTGGGCGACAACGCCACAACCGTGATGGTCGGCGTGACGGACCCCGAGGTCGTGCGCCTGGCGGAAGTCGGGCGGCAGTCGCTTGCGGCGGCGATCAACATGGCGCGCGCCGGACGGCGGCTGTCGGACATCTCGCACGCCGTGCAGCAGACGGCGGAAGGGGCGGGGTTCTCGGTGGTGCGCGACTTCGTGGGGCACGGCGTGGGCCGGCGGCTGCACGAGGATCCGCAGATCCCGAACTTCGGGCCGCCGGGCCACGGGCCGAAGCTGCGGCCGGGCATGACCTTTGCGCTGGAGCCGATGCTCAACCTCGGCGTCGCCGAGGTCGAGGTGCTGGCCGACGGCTGGACGGTGGTCACGCGGGACCGCAAACCCTCGGTGCATTTTGAGCATTCGGTGGCGATCCGCGACGGCGAGGCGGTGGTGTTGACGTGCCGCGAGTGAGCGAAAATTTTGAGCTCGACGCCACGTTGAAGGCTGTGCTAAACAACACGGCCTTTCGCGCGGAGTTGGGCAACGGCCACGAGTTCACGGCCTTTGCCGTACGTGGCGCGGCTGAGCAGGCCGCGGGCCTGCAGCCCGGTGCTCGGGTGCGAGTGGAAATGTCGCCCTACGACATGAGTCGCGGGCGGATACTTTTTGAAGAGAAGGCGGAAACATGAAAGTACGCAGCAGCGTTAAACGTATTTGTGAGCAATGCAAGGTGGTCCGCCGCAAAGGCACCATACGGATCATCTGCACCAACCCGCGTCACAAACAGAAGCAGGGATAGGAGAAACACATGCCCCGAGTGATGGGTGTTGATATACCCGGTAAGAAGCGCGTCGAATTTGCATTGCGCTATATCCACGGCATCGGTCCGGCCCGCGCCGCCGGTATCGTGGCGAAGGCGAAAATAAGTCCGAGCAAGATGGCCGACGATCTGACCGACGAAGAGGTGACGCGGATCGCCGCGCTGCTTCAGGATTTCGCGTTGGAAGGTGACCTGCGCCGCGAGGTGCAGGGCAATATACGCCGGCTCATTTCCATCGGCTGCTATCGCGGCGGACGGCACCGCAAGGGCCTGCCGGTCCGCGGCCAGCGGACGAGCACGAACGCGCGTACCCGCAAGGGCCCGCGGAAGACCGTCGGCGTCACGCGCGGCAAGGAGAATCGCTCCCCGGCCAAGGCCGACTAAGGGCGTTTTCCAAGGCTGGGAAGGCCGGCGGCGCGCTTTTCCAAGGCCCGGAAAAAACGTGGTCCAATCTTCCAAGGTCTGGAACAGGTGATGAGGCAAACAGTTTAGGATTGAGGTTCAAGCATGGCTGAAGAAAAAGAGCAGGAAAAACCGGAAGCGGCGAAGCCCCCCAAGGCCGAGAAACCGCCCAAGGCCGAGAAGGCCGAAAAGCCCGCGAAGGCGGACAAGGCCGAGAAACCGCCCAAGGCCGAGAAGGCCGAAAAGCCCGTGAAGGCGGACAAGGCCGAGAAACCCGCGAAGGCGGACAAGGCTGAGAAGCCCGCCAAGGCGGAGGCGTCTGCCGCCGTCGCCGGCGCTGCTCCCGCCGTGGAAGGCGCCGCGGCCCCGGCCGAGGGCGATGTGGCCGCGAAGGCCAAGATCAAGAAGGTCAAGGGCGGCCGCATGGTGCCGGTAGGCATCATCTATGTCCGCGCCAGCTTCAACAACACCATCGTCACCATCACCGACATGAAGGGCGGCACGATTGCCTGGAGCAGCGCGGGACGCTGCCAGTTCAAGGGCTCGCGCCGCAGCACCGCCTACGCGGCGACCGTCGTCGCCCAGGAGGCGTCGAAGCAGGCGGTCGGGTTCGGTCTGCGCGAAGCGGAAATACGCGTGCAGGGCCCGGGTGCGGGCCGCGAATCGGCCATCCGCGCCATCCAGGCGGCGGGCATCGGCATTACCGCGATTGTGGACATCACCCCCATCCCTCACAACGGCTGCCGGCCGCCGAAGAAACGCCGCGTCTAAGGAACCTTTTCATCAGGAGAAACTATGGGTCGTTATACTGGACCAGCTTGTAAAATTTGCCGCCGCCTCGGGATGAAGTTGTTCCTCAAGGGCGATCGTTGCTACATGGCCAAGTGCCCGATCGAGACCGGCCGCCCCGCGCCCGGACAGCACGGCGCGCGCCGCAGCAAGATGTCGGACTACGGCACGCAGCTGCGCGAAAAGCAGCGCTTGCGCAAGATGTTCGGCATGCAGGAGGCGCAGTTCCGCCTCTTCTTCGAACGCGCCCAGGCCGCCCGCGGCGTCACCGGCGAGAAGCTGCTCCAGACCCTGGAGATGCGCCTCGACAACCTCGTGTACCGCCTCGGCTTCGCGCCGAGCCGCCGCGCCGCGCGGCAGATGGTCAACCACGGGCACATCGCCGTCAACGGCCACAAGACGTCCATCGCCTCGCGTATCCTCAAGGCGGGCGACAAGGTCCAGGTCCGCGATCAGGAACAGGCCCGCGCCTACGCGACGAAGTTTGTGGACAATGCCGAGGCGCGCGGTATCTCCAAGTGGCTCGCGCTCGACAAGGCCAATTTTGAAGGCGCCGTGCTGCACATCCCCTCGCGTGAGGAAATCGCGCCGGAGATCAGCGAGCAGCTCATCGTCGAACTGTACTCGAAGTAAGTCGTCAGCCAACACCATATGGGCCGGGTAACTGCCGGCCCTGGGAGATCAACCATGCCCGTCCGTCTCGGTCGTTTCGAAATGCCGCGGAAGCTCGTCAAGGACGACACCTCCGCGAATGCCAATTATGGCAAATACACCGTGGAGCCGTTCGAGGCCGGCTATGGCCGCACGATCGGCAACTCGCTGCGCCGCGTGCTGCTCAGTTCGCTCGAAGGCGCCGCCATCGCCACCATCAAGATCGAGGGCGCCCCGCACGAGTTCTGCCACCTGCCGGGCGTCGTCGAAGATGTCACCGACATCATCTTGAACCTCAAGGGCGTCCTGCTCAAGATGCACACGCGCGATTCGCGCAAGGTCCGCATCAGCAAGAAGGGCGCGGGCGAAGTCACCGCTTCCGACATCATCGGCGACCCGCTGGTCGAGGTCGTCAATCCGGACCACCACATCTGCACGCTCGACAAGGACGGCAAGTTCGAGGCCGAGCTCGAGGTCCGCATCGGCCGCGGCTACTGCCCGGCCGACTGGAACCGCCGCGAAGGCCAGGAGATCGGCCTGATCCCCATGGACTCGCTGTTCTCGCCGGTCGGCCGCGTCAAGTTCGGCGTCGAGTCGACCCGCGTCGGCCGCCGCACGGACTACGACAAGCTGGTCCTCGAGATCTGGACCGACGGCCGTGTCACGCCGGACGAGGCGGTCGGCCTCTCCGCCGCCATCCTGCGCCGCCACCTCGATGTCTTCATCAAGCCCGAGCAGGAGATCGTTGAATTCGAAGAGGGCGAGAAGCCGATGGACCCGCAGCGCGAAGAGCTGCGCAAGAAGCTCGCGATCAGTGTCAACGAGATCGAGCTGAGCGTCCGCGCCGCCAACTGCCTCAACAACGCCAACATCACCACCGTCGGCGAGCTGGCGATGAAGAGCGAAGCCGAAATGCTCAAGTACCGCAACTTCGGCAAGAAGTCGCTCAACGAGATCAAGGACAAGCTCAACGAGCTCGGCCTCGCGCTCGGCATGAGCTTCGACGCCGAACTGCTGCGTCCGCCGCCGCGCACCGAGCCGCTGCCCGTCCCCGTGGACGAGGCGATCATCGATGACGAGGATGAGGACGAGGACAAGGGCAAGAAGAAGTCCAAGAAGAGCGCCGACAAGGACGAATAACGTCAACTCGTGAGGAATTTGCATCATGCGTCACCGTAAGAAAACACTCAAACTTGGCCGTACCAGCGCGCATCTCGAAGCGCTGATGGCCGGCCTGGCCACCAACCTGATCAAATGTGGCCGGATCACCACGACGATCAGCAAGGCCAAGGCCGTGCGGCCGTTCGCCGAGAAGCTCGTGACCCTGGCCAAGTGCGGCGATCTCGCCGCGCGCCGCCTCGTCGCGAAGCGCCTCAAATTCCACGGCCCCGGCGCCGAGCTCTCCGCCGACAAAAAGGCGCGGGACCAGTGGCACAAGAAGCACGACGTGGTCCGCAAGCTGTTCTCCGAGATCGCGCCGGTCTTCAAGGATCGCGCCGGCGGCTATACGCGCATCATGCGCCTGGCCACGCGCGGCAGCGATTGCTCCGAAATGGCGATCATCGAGTGGGTCACCTACGTCCCGCAGGCGCCCAAGGCCAAGCCGGAAGGCAAGACCAAGGCCGTCGGCAAGAAGGGCGAAGCCGGCGAGAAGAAGACCGAGACCGCCGCCGCCAAGTAAGCGCGCGAAACCGTGCGCGACGACGGGCCGTTTCCACACCGTGGAAACGGCCTGTTGTCTTTTGCAGGGCCGCCGTCGTCAACTGCGCTTCCGAGGTGGGGCGGTCACAGCAGTGCCAACCGCTGGTTGGTCCGGAACCAGCGCCCGACCCTGGCGCACGGCTGGCCGTCCTTTTGCACGTTGACGGCAGTGCCACAGGCGCGGGTGGCTCGGTGCGCCGTTTATCAGGCTCCAAAAACGTCAACCCCGCGGGCCGGTGCGGCGGCGCAGGCCGAGGCCGGTGCCGATGAGCAGCAGGCCGAGGCCGAGCGCGACGACGATCGCGGCGCCGGTCGGCAGATCGAGCTGATAGGATGCGACCATGCCCGCGCTGCTGGCGAGCACGGCAATGACCCAGCCGAGGGCAAACTGCGCGGCGAGCGTGCGCACGAGCAGGTGCGAGCAGACGGCGGGGATGATGAGGAACGAGAAGGTGAGCAGCACGCCGAACAGGTGGACGATGATGGTGACGACGACCCCGAAGAGCGCGTAGAACAGGAAGTCCCACCACCAGACGCGCAGGGTCGGCGCGGCGCCGTTGGCCGGCGCGTGCGAGAGGGTCATGAATTGGCGGCGGAAGACAAAATGCGCGAGGCCGACGAGCGCAAACACGCCGACCGTGACGGCGATTTCGAGCGGGCGGATCAGGAGCACGTCGCCGACGAGCGTCTTGCGCAGCTCCTCGTTGCCCTCCGGACTGCGGCTCAAGAGGAGCAGGCCGGCGGCGGCGGCGACGACATAGACGATGCCGATGAGCGCCTCCTGCGGCACCCGGTGGCCCCGCGGGCGGGTCAGCGTGAAGATGGCCGCGCCGATGAACGTGAACGCGCCGGACCAGACGAAGGTCTGCCAGTCGTGCGCCTCGTGGTGCAGCAACACGGCGACGCATGTGCCCAGTGCGGCGACCTGCGCGAGCGCGAGATCCACAAAGATGATGCCGCGCTGGATGATGTGCAGGCCGAGGTAGATCAGCAGCCCCGGCAGCACGAGGCAGGCGACCAGCGGCCAGAGCATGATTTGAAAAGCTTCGCTCATGGTGTGCCCCGCTGGGCGGCGAGCGCGGCCGCGAGCGAGCTCACGAGCTTGTCCTGCAGGGCCAGGTAGTCACCCTCGGTGCCCTTGACCCCGCCGGGATATTGCGCGAAGGCCAGCACCGTCGCGCCGGTCTGTGCGGCCACGGTGGCGGCCATGTGTTTGCTTTGATAGGGCTCGATCACAATGACCTTGATGTGCTCGCGCTTGATCGTCTCCAGCACCACGCCCAGCTGCGCGGGCGAGGGTGGAATCCCGGGCTTGGGTTCAAGGAAGAGATCCATCTTCAGGCCGAAGCGGCGCGCGAAGTAGGGCCAGGAGTTGTGGAACGCTGCGACGCGCGTGCCGGCGTACGGCGCGAGTTGCTGCTGCCACGCGGCCAGCTTCTCGTCGAGCTGCTTGAGCCACGCCTGCAGGTTCTTGGTGTAGGCGTCCTTGTGCGCGGCATCCACCGCGCAGAAACCATCCGCGATGCGCTTGCTGGCGTGCCGCGCATTTTCGGGGTCGGTCATGTAGTGCGGATTGCCCTTGGCATGCAGGTCGCCCTTCGACCGGTCCAACTCGGCCGGCACTTCCAGCAGCGCCAGCCCCTCGGCGATCGCGATATGTCCCGGTTGGCCTGCGGCGAGCTTGGCGTTGCGCGAGCCATCGAGCAGCGGCGGCAGCCAGCCCATCTCCAGCTCCGCGCCGCCCTCGATCAACACGTCGGCGCGGTTGAGCCGGACGATGTAGCTCGGCTTCGCGTCCACGAAATGCGGGTCCTCGGTCGGCTTGGCGAGCACCGTCACGGTCACGAGGTCGCCACCGACCGCCTGCGCCAGCGCGCCGAAATCGGCGGTCGTGGCGACGACGTTCAGCTTGGCCTGCGCGGCCAGCGCCGAGCCAGCGAGCAGGACTATCAGATATTTTTTCAGTGTTTTCATCGGCCTCTTTCTCGACTCATTTCATCAATCACTTGAACTTCGTGGGCGGGGCTTCCAGCCCCGCGGATTGTGGAGGGTGTGGCAAATTTCGCGGGGTTGGAAACCCCGCCCACGGGAGAGTTTCTGATAGCGTTTCATCTCTTTTGATTTAGCTTCCGCCATCAGTAATGCACCATCAACCATGCGCCATCGGCCCTGTCCCCTCCAGCGTCATCCATTCTCCATTAGAACTTGTGCGCGCCGTGCGCGCCGATCATGAACTCCAGCTGGGCCCAGACGGCCTGCTCGTCGTCGCTTGCGGCGTAATGCGTGTAGTTGTATTGCAGGCGCAACTTGGCGAACTCGCTGAAGTAATAGGTCGCGTTTGGCGAGATGCGCCCGGCCTCGCCGCGCTGCCCGTTGCCTTCGGCGCTCGCGCCGGTGTTGCCGGTGACGTATTCGCCACGCAGGCCGGCGACCCAGCCGCGGGTGAAGCCCCAGAGCACTTGCGAGTAGAGCCCCCAGTCGCGCAGGTGTTCCTCCGGCAGGCTGGCCTCGGGGTCGGCGGCGGCGCAGAAGTCGCGATAGAACAGTTCGGTCTGGAACGAGACAAAGGGCCAGCCGCTGCCGGCGTTGGCCGGTTTCCACTTCCAGTAGCCGTCCACCCCATAGATTTGTGTCCGCGCATCCACGCCGGTGTCGTTCGGGCCGAAGGCGGCCGAGGCGCCGAGCACGAGCGTCTGTTCCTCGGTCAGCTCGCAGGACGAGATGAGGCGCGGCACATAGAGCAGGTCGCCGACGCCGCGCAGGTCGCGCGCCGTCGTGGCATGGCCATACAAGCGCGTCACGCCGTTGGTGTCGGTGTCGCCCAGGTGCCGGAAGCTGAACGCGTCGCCGCCTTGGCCGTTGAACACCCCGCACAGCAGCTCGGTGTACCACGGCGTTGGCGCGAGCCAGGAGAGCCGCAGACCGTTCTGCCGCAGGCCGTCGCTGCCGAACATCCGGTTCATGGCCAGCGGCTGGTCCACGAACGCCCACGAGTGCGGGTGCTGGTTGTTCTGCCGGCCGAACTCGGTGAAGAAGCGGCCGGCCCTGAGCTGCAGGCCGCCGGGCAGCGCGGTGGATTGCGCATAGGCTTCCTCCAGTTCGAGCTCGGTCTCCTCCTCCGGGCTCATCTTGAACACGAGGTTGGCGAACGCCTTGAAGAACGGGTCCACGGTGCCGTCGAGCGCGAGCTCCGCGTTGCGGATCGAGAAGCCGCGCTGCGACGGGTCATGGTCGCCGGGCTGGAGGGCGGCGACGTCCGGCGTCGTGCTCCAGCCGCCGTTCACCAGCACGTCGAAGCCGGCGTGCATATAGGCGCGGCCTGACGGTGCGGGCGCGGCGGGCGGCTGCCCGCGCACCTGCTTTTCCAGCTGCGCGGTGCGCTGTTTGAGGTCGTTGATTTCCTTAAGCAGGTTGCTGGACGTGTTGTCCGCCGGGACAGGGTCTGCGTGGGCGAGCGCCGTCGCGGCGGAGAGGACGGTGGCCCAGAGGAATCTGCGATGCATGGTTTGCTCCTGAATTAAATTGAACGGACGGTGCGCTGGCCCGCGGCAAGGCGGGTCACAAAATCAAACGCAAGCCGCCGCCGGCGGCGGTCCGCGCGGCGGGTGTTCAATCTGGAAGAGGAGGGCAGGGGCGGGAAGCGCCAAGCAGGGCGCACGCTCCACGGTGGCGCGGACAGGCGTCGGCGCGGTGTGCGAGGGCGCAGCGATGCTGGCCGTGGTGGCCAGCTGGCAGATGGGGCAGGTGGTGTCGTCGTGGTGATGCGCCGTGCATTGGGCTTGGTGGATGAGCGGCGTCAGCCATGCGCACAGCCAGAGCACCGCGAGCAGGCTCGCGCAGCGCCGCAGTGTGGAAAGCGCCCAAAGCATGGGAGGAAGTTAACCACGCGTCGCCCGCGTTGTCAAACCGGCCTCTTTTTTGACGTGCATGACCGGGAGAAATGTGGGAGCGTACCGCCATGAACACTTTGCGCAAATTGCTGGGCCATGACGACAAATTCTTCGACCTGCTCGAGGCCAGTTCCATCGAAGCCAAGAGCAGCGTCCAACTGCTCGTGGAATTGCTGCGCGACAGCACCAAGTGCCCCACCATGGATGCCTTCGTCCAGACCCGCCGCAAGGACAAGCGCATCACGGAGCAGATCACCGAGGAATTGTGCAAGACCTTCGTCACGCCGCTGGAGCGGGAGGACATCGAGGAGCTGTCGTTCGCGCTCTACAAAATTCCGAAAATGGCGGAAAAGTTCAGCGAGAAGTTCATCCTCTGCCGCGATGCGCTGGGCCCGGTGAACTTTGCTCGGCAGGTCGGCCTGCTGGAGCAGGCGGCGGAGACCATTGTGCTGATGGTCCGGCAGCTGCGCGAGCGCAAGCATCTCGAGGCGGTCAAGGAACAGAACACGCGGATGCACTACTTGGAAGGCGAGGCCGACAAGCAGATGCTGGAGAACATCCGCGACCTCTACAGCGGCCGGCACGAGCCGCTCAAGGTCATCATTGCCATGGATCTCTACGAGACGCTGGAAAAGATCATCGACCGCTGCCGCGACGCCGGCAACGTCATTTTCCAGATCGTGTTGAAATATTCCTGACCGGGGCCCCCCATGCTTTTTCTGATCCTGGGTGTTATCTTGGTCGCGCTGGCGTTTGAGTACATCAACGGCTTTCACGACACCGCCAATTCCATCGCCACCACGGTCTCCACCAAGGTGCTCACGCCGCGCCAGGCCATCCTCTGGGCCGCCACGTTCAACCTGATCGGCGCGCTCTGGGGCACCGCCGTCGCCACGACCATCGGCAAGGGCATGGTGGATACCGGTTTCGTGACCACCCAGGTGATCTTCAGCGCGCTGCTGGCGGCGATTGTCTGGAATCTGCTCACGTGGTGGCTCGGGCTGCCGTCCAGTTCCAGCCATGCGCTGGTGGGCGGACTGTGTGGCAGCACGCTTGCCAACGCCGCGGGCAATTGGAAGGTGATCCACTGGGCGGTCACCGACCCCGTCACGCACAAAGTCGCGGGGCTCTGGCCCAAGGTCGTGTTGCCGATGTTCATCTCGCCGGTCGTCGGCATCCTGATGGGCTTTCTGATCATGGCCCTGCTCACCATGCTCATCAAGAGCTGGCGCCCGCGCATCATCAACGCCCTCTTCGGGAAGATGCAGATCATCAGCGCCGGCGTCATGGGCTTCAGCCACGGCACCAACGACGCGCAAAAGACAATGGGTATCATCGCCCTCATCCTGTTTAGCGCCACGAAGACCGACGCCTTTGCGCACCTGCCCGCCTGTTTGCAGTTTCTCCACACGCCTGAATTCAAGATCGCCATGTGGATCAAGATTGCCTGCGCAGTAACCATGTGCGCCGGCACGGCGGCCGGCGGCTGGCGCATCATCCGTACGCTCGGCCACAAGATGGTCCGCCTGCAGCCTGTCCACGGGTTTGCCGCGGAAACCACGGCCGCGAGCATCATCCTTTTCGCGAGCCACTGGGGCATCCCGCTGTCCACCACCCATGTTATCTCCAGCGCCATCATGGGCGTTGGCGCCACCAAGCGCCTGAGCGCCGTCAAGTGGGGCATCGTCGGCCGCATGGTCTGGGCTTGGGTGCTGACCATCCCCGTCACCGCGCTCGTCGCCTATTGGACCCAGCGTCTCATGCTGTGTTTCGCACTCTGAGCGGTCCGCGCCGTGCCGGCGCGGGCCGCGCTGGCAACGCCTGGTCAAACCAGACAACAACGAGGAGCCTACTGATGAAGCATCTGCTCATGATCGTGGCGGCGGGCCTGGCGCTGGCGGCGCGCGGCGGGGTCAAGGTCGAGAGCGACGTGGCGTATCTGCCGGCGGAGCGCGCGGAGAGGGCGGACCTCTATCTTCCGGATAACCTCGCGGCGGGCGCGCAAGCGCCGGTGCTGCTCTGGATCCACGGCGGCGGTTTCTCGGGCGGCGACAAGGCGCAGAAGCGCGAGCAGAACATCGGCACCAATCTGGCGGAGCACGGCTATGTGGTGCTAAGCATCAATTATAAATTGCAGTCGAAGGGTGCGGCGCCGATCTGGCCGCAGAATTTGCACGATTGCAAGACCGCGGTGCGCTGGCTGCGCGCGAACGCTGCGAGGTTGCACCTCGATCCCGACCGTATCGCCGTTGGCGGCGGCTCCGCGGGCGGCCACCTCGCGAGCATGGTCGCGCTGACCAGGCCGGAGGACGGCTTTGATCCCAAGGCACCCTATGCCGAATATTCCTGCGCGGTCCAGGCCGGGATGGATTTCTACGGCTGCGTGGATCTGACGACGTGGCACGATGCGAAGATGTTCGGCAAGACGAAGGCGCAAGACCCGGAAATCTATCGCAAAGCCTCGGCACAGACCTACGCGCGCAAGGACAGCCCGCCGCTGCTGATCCTGCACGGCACCGCCGATAAGACCGTGGATATCAGGCAGTCGGAAACCCTGCATGCGGCGCTGCAGAAGGCAGGCGCCGATGTTGAATTTGCGCGCGTCCCCGATGCCCCCCACACCTTCGACCTGCAGCCCAAGCAGCAGGATTTACGTCCGCTCGTCCTCGCCTTCCTCGGGAAGCATATGCCCGGAAAAACGCCGGCCACGAAATAGCTGCTCCGCAGGTGGTGGAAGGTCACTTGTCGGGGTCCGCTGATGACGCTGTCCTGCGTGAGGCAGGTCAGGGCTGAAGCGGCGGCGGGGCGGCGTTCGAGCAGGGGGCAGCTTCTTGTCCTGGTCGCGCGTCCCGCAGCTCGGCCTCCACTATCCACAGTGCCGATGTCACCCACAGGCTGCCATCGGTTTTCCTGGAATGGAAGGCCGTGCTCATATCGGCGTCGGCAGCCTGGCCCCCCGGCTGGCCGTCCCGGCCGAGACTGGTGAGCCGGATGATGCCGTCATTTGAGCGTTCATAGAGCAGTGGCCGTCCCCAGCCATCGGTGGTGCGGTTGGCGTAGCCGGCACGCCTCGGCAGCACATCCAAGGATGACGGGATGGCCTGGCTTTGCTGCGCGAACAAGTGGATGCGGACAAAAGTTTCCGTGATGGCGGAACGCGTCAGGCCGCGTGGCGAAATATAGTCTCCGGCGAGGAATGAGATCAGGAGGGCCGCGGCTATCACGACCACGCCGATGAAGATTTTGTTGCGCATAGGCAACCCGGCAGGACTCACGGACCTGCTCCGCCGGCAGGCGCGGGGCAGATGGCGATGCAATTGGTTTGCGGCAGCCAGCCGGGGCGGTCGGCGGAGTTGATGCGGAGCCACGCGCCGTCCTGGGCTTCGATGCGCACGATGGCGCCCGCGGGGAGGGCGTAGTATTCCGTCGCGTTTGGCAGGGGGGCGAACAGCACCTTGCTGTTCTGCATGACGACGGCTTCCGGCTGCCGGACTTGCAGGTCGAGCCAGTAGCCCACGCCACCGAGCGCGATGAGGAACGCGGCGAAGGCCGCGAACACGAGCGGGCGGAAAACTTTCCGGCGGGCGGGCAACAACAAGGCCACGCACGCCAGGACCGCCAGCAACCAGAACAGGACCAAGGCGACGGTGCGCCATTCGCCAGCGCTCAAGGACTGGAGCCAGCGCGCCCAGAGCGGCGCGGCGGGCAGCACGGCACCGCTCTGCTCGAGCGCGAATTGCAGGTTCGCCGCGATATCCGCGTCGCGCGGCGCCAGGTGCCATGCACGGCGGTAAGCCAAGGCGGCCGCCCCGCCGTGTCCCAGCCGGAACTCGGCGTTGCCGAGGTTGAAGTAGACCTGCGGTGAGGCATAACCCTGCTTGAGCAGCTCCGCATAGGCGTTGCCCGCCCCGGCGAAGTCGCCGGTGTCGTAGGCGCGTCCCGCCTTCTGGAACAGCTCGTTGGGCTGCGCGTTGGCCAGCAGCGTTGCGGCGAGCAATGCGGTGAACAGTTCGGGGAGACGGCGGAGTCCATGTAGGGGCGCAGGCTTGCTGCGCCCAATGTGTGCGGCAACCAACACGAACGGGCGCAGCAAGACTGCGCCCCTACCGTTGCGCATCGTCGAGGCACAGGTCGGTGATGTGTGCGTCAGGAAATTCATAGCCGCACCTTCTCGAATTGGCGGAGCAGCTGCGCGGTGTCGTCCACCGCGGCCTGGGCGGCGGCGGCATCGAACGCGCCCGCGGCGGCGCCGAAGCGTTCGCGATCGCACAGCTCGAACAGCGTCTGCACCCGCTCCGCCAGGACGGGGTCCACGCCCGCGGCGGCGAGCTGCTGCCGCAGCCCCTCGACGGTGACGTCGCCGGGCGGCAGGTTCAGGCGGTTGCCGAAATAGCTGCGGAGGGCAGCGGCGAGCGCCTCGAAAAAGGCTGCGCGTTGGTTTTTCGCCAACGCTTCGCCGGCGGTGCGCAGGGCGCGCCGCGCGCTGCGCGGGGCCTGTTCACGGCGCACGAGGCGCACATCGCCGGCGCGCGCATCGCGGCGCCGGGCGAGGATGAACGCCGCCAGCACGGCGAGCGGCGGCAGGGCCTGCAGCGGCCAGAACAGCGGGCCGGCGTCTGCGCCCGCCACGCTGCGCGGATGCCACTCGGCGGGCGCCGGCTTGAGGTAGGCGATGTCGCGGCCGGTCGGCGAGTTGGCCGCCGGGCCGCCGCCGGCGATCATCGCGCTGCCGGCGGTGGCCGGATGCAACTTCAGGTCGAACGGGCCGGCGGACAGGGTGACGTACTGGCCTTTGTCGCTGTCGAAGAAGCTGAAGCCGATCGCCGGGATCCGGTTGGCCTCCATGCTTTTCGGGATGATGATCTGCTCGAACGTCTTGCTGCCGTTGAGCTGGCTGCCATCGAGCTCCTTGCTCGTCATCTTCGCTTCATAGGTCTTGAATTGCTCGCTGTTGGTCAGCATCGGGAGGGCGATGGAGTCGAAGTTGCCGTTGCCGGCGATGCGTGCGGTGAGTGTGACCGGGTCGCCGACGGCGCCGTCGTTGGGCTTGACCTGTGCCTCGAGCGTGAAGTGCCCGATCGCGCCGCCGAAATTCGCCGGCCGGCCCGCCTCCGGCAGGCCCTGCACGTTGAACTCGAGCGGTTGGGTGGCGATCTCGATGGCCCGCGTTTGCACGCCCCGGCCGAAAATGCCATCGAAGAAGGGATCGTCGAAGGGTCCGCCACGTCGCCGACGTTCTCCCTCGATGATAATGGCCCCACGCACGGTGGGCGCCAGCCGCTGATGGCCGGCGGTCAGCGCCCGCGCCTGGCTGCGGAACTGGCGCACTTCATAGACCTGCCCCTTGATCATGGTTCGCTGTGCGGGCAGCTCGCCGAACGGCGAGAGGTTCAGGCCGGCTGGCGCCCAATTGTTGAGCGAGAAATTGTTGTCGAGCCGCACGTCGCGGAAGAGGATCGAGAGCCGGAGTTCGAAGGTCTGGTTGACCACGATGTTGGTCGGCATCACGTCGAGGCGTGCGAAGACGAGGTCGGCGATAGCCACCTGCTGCGTCGGGCCGCTGCCGGCGGCGGTCGCGACCGGCACCGTCGTGGGTGCCGCGACGTTCAGCTCGATCTGGGGCAGCTTGAACATGCGATCGCCGACCTTGTAGTCGAACGGGCCGATCCGGTGAGAGCCGGTGCGGCGCGGCACGAGCTGATAGACGAAGGAACCCGACTGGTCCAACGAGCCGTTGATGAAGTTGAACATCGAACTGAAATTGGGGCCGGCGACATCGCAGTCGATCAGGTTGGCAATCGGTGGCGCGGGCGGGCTGCGGTTGCCGTGGACCGTGACCGTGAGCTGCGCCGCCTCGCCGAGGCGCAGGATGCGCGGCTGCACATCAAAATCCACCGACAGCGGCACGGCCGAAGCGCAACCGATCAGCGCGAGGCCGAGGGCCAGTATCTTCATCCAAGGTCTTAGCAGGGGTGTCCGCATAAATTGTCCGCCGGAGTATAGCGGCATCACCAATCCTTTTCGACAGGTTCCGGCTGGCCGAGGTTCAAACGCATTTTCTCGCGGTTCGCCTGCTCCTCCTGCCGCATGGCGTTGAGGAGCTGCTTGGCCTCATCCGGGGTCATCTCGCCATCCTTCTTCTCCGCTTGCGCTGCCTGCTGTTGCTGCTGCTTTTCATCGGGTTTGGACTGCTGTTGATCTTTGTCTTTATCCTTGTCCTGCCCGGCCTCCGGCTTCTTCTGCTGGTCCTGCTGGTCTTTCTTGTCCTTGTCTTTATCCTTGTCCTGCTTCTGCTTGTCCTGGTCCTTCTTATCCTTGTCCTGCTTTTGCTGCTGCTCCTGTTTTTTCTTCTCCAGCTCCTGCTGCAGCTGGAGGCAGAGCTCGTAGTTCACCTTGGCATCGGCGTCCGCCGGATCGAGCAGGATCGCCTGCTCGAACTGGGTCGCGGCTTCCGCGGCCGCCTTCTGCGCGTCCTCCAGCTTGCCCTGCTGCTCCAGCTGGCCCATGCGCCCGAGCATGACATCGCCACGATTGAACCACGCCTTCTGTTGGAGCTGCAGGTCGCCGGTGCGCAGCGCCTCGGCCAGCCGGTCGGCCGCGGCATCCAGCTGCCCGAGGCGGTAGTCGGCCGCGGCCGCATTGTAGCGGGCGACCGCCGGATCGAGCTGGTGGGCGGCGGCGTTGGTCGCCGCCTGCTCGAATGCCTGCCGGGCGGCTTCGAATTGTTTGGCGCCGTAGGCCTTTGTGCCGGCCTCGAGCGCGGCACGCGGATCGGTCGCGGCGCGCGCGGAAAGCTGACACGCGAACGCCAGCAGCAGCGCGCAACTGTAGCGGCGGCCTGTGGCCGCCGACGGCGACCGCAGGTCGCCGCTACAGGAGATGCGGAGGAAGCTCCTCATCGCGCTGCCTCCGGATTACGCCGGCGCAGGCCGATGAGCGCCTCGGCGAGCAGCAGCACGAGCGCCGCCCCGATGAACCATGGATAGCGCTCCTCGGCGATCTGCGAGAGCCGCCCCGACTGCTCGTCGCGCTTGAGCTGGGCGATGCCCTGGTCATAGATCCGTTCCAGCCCGAAGTCGCCGGGCGTCGCGCGGACGTAGGCGCCGCCGGTCTCCACCGCGAGCCGGCGCAACACGTCCTCGCGCAAGGCGGACTTGACCACGTTGCCGGCGCGGTCCTTGAGGAAGCCGGCGTGGCCGCCGGCCTCTTCGGGGATCAGTTCGCCATCCGGGGTGCCGACGCCGACTGCGTAGACGCGGATGTTCTTCGCCTTCAGCCCGGCGATGCGCGCGAGGGGATCGCCCTCGTGGTCTTCCCCGTCGGTGATCAGGACGATGGCGCGGTCGGCCTCGCCGCCGCTTTCGAAGCTGCGGATCGCGGTGTCCAGCGACTGCGCGATGGCCGTGCCGCCGCGCGGCACGAAACCCACGTAGACATCGTCGAGCATCGCCGCGAAGGCGGCATAGTCGATCGTCAGCGGGCAGGCCGCATAGCTCGTGCCCGCGAAGGCGATCAGGCCGACGCGGTCGCCCTGCAGCTTGCCAAGGAGGTCGCGCACGCCCCACTTTGCGCGCTGCAGGCGGTTGGGCTTGATGTCCTGCGACGCCATGCTGCGCGAGGTGTCCAGCACGACGAGGATGTCGAGTCCGCGCCGCTTGACGTCCTCCCAGCGGAAGCCCCACTGCGGGCGCGCCAGGGCGGCGATGAGCAGCGCGGCGGCGGCGAACCAGAGGGCGAGGCGCAGGCGGCGGCGCGCCAGGCTGCGCTCCGGCGCGAGGACGGCCCACAGCTTCAGCGCGGCGAGCTGCCCCAGCCGCCGCTCGCGCCACGCGAGCAGCGCGAAGCCGAGCCATGCCAGCGGGAGCAAGCCCCACAGCGCGTACAACCACTCTGGATGACCGAATTGCATCAGCGGAATTTCCGATTGAAGATTGCCGATTGCCGATTGGCGGTAGCGAACCGGACTAAGAATGACCCATGGGCGGTGTCAAAAAGGTCCACACACACTTCGTTCCAAAGCTTATCAAACGAAAGTGCTGTTTTTCCCAAGGCCTGGGAAAGGGCGCAGCTTGCCTTTCTGATTCTAAGGAAGTGTGCCCTTCCACAAATCTTCAATCGGCAATCTGCAATCGTCAATTTCCTCATGGGAGCCTCCCCAGCCGCGTCAGCGCGAGCGCTTGTTCCAGGCCCAGCAGCAGCAGCGCGGCCAGCAGCCACGGGGTGGCCAGTTCGTGGAAGCGCGTAAAGTGGTCCACCTGGATCTCCGTCTTTTCCATCTTGTCGATCTGCTCGTAGACGTGCTGCATCCGGTCGAGGTTGGCGGCGCGGAAGTAGGCGGCGCCGGTGGTTTCGGCGATGCGCTTGAGCGCGGCCTCGTCCACGCCGTCATCGCCGGCGCCGCGGGTGGTGCGGCTGCTGGCGCCGACGGTGTAGATCTTGATGCCGAGCGCCTTCGCCGCCTGCGCCGCGATGTCGGGCTGCATCAGGCCGCAGTTATTCTGACCGTCAGTCAGCAGGACGACGACCTTGCTCTTGGCCTTGCTGTCGCGCAGGCGGTTGACGGCGGAAGCCATCGCGTCGCCGATGCCGGTGGCGTCGCCCAGCATGCCGGGGCGCAGGTTGCGCATGCGCTCCAGCAGCCAGCCGTGGTCGAGCGTCAGCGGGCAGAGCGTGTAGGGGAAGGCGGAGAAGCCGATCATTCCGAGCCGGTCGTGTGTGCGGCTGGCGATGAACTTGTCGAGCACCGTCTTGGCGGCGTCGAGCCGGTTCATCGTGCGCATGGGCGTGGAGAAATCGGGGATGTTCATCGAGGGCGAGACGTCCACCAGCAGCACGATGTCCACGGCCTCGGTGCGGACGCGGCTTTCTTCGAGGCCTTTTTGCGGGCGGGCGAGGGCGATGACTAGGCACAGCAGGCCGAGCGCGTACAGGACCGGCAGGGCGGGCTGGAGCCGGACGGCCCAAGTCCGCGGCAGGTGCGCGAGCCGCCCGCCGTCGCTGAAGTTCAGCGTCGGCCGGCGGTGCGCAAACCGCAGCCAAAGCACCGCCGGGATCAGCAGCGCCGCCAGCAACAGCCATGGATAACAGAAAGTCATTGCTTGATCGTAATCTTAATCCTAACCCTGCTTTTGAAAGTCACTCGTCATTAGTCTTTGGTCAGTGGTTGGTTGTCATGGGACACTCATTATGGGTCATTGGGCAGAGCGGTCAGACGCGCTGTCCGGCGCAAGCGGCACCGTTTCGCGCACGAGTTTCTCGGCGGCGGCATAGGCCGCGCGCATATCGGCCTGGCCAGGCTGGAAGCGCGCGAACTTCACGAGATCGCTCTGCTCCAGGAAATCCGTCACCAGCTGTTGATGGGCGGGCGAGAGCTTGCCGGCGGAGGCGGCGTCGCGCAAGAACTCCTCGGTGGTTTGCTCGGGCGCGTGCAGCTGGAAGCGCGCCTCGAGGTAGCGCCGCGCGATGGCGGAAAGTTCCACATAGAACGTCTCGGTCTGGTGCTGCTCGATCAGGCCGCGCGCCAGCAGGGCCTGCAGCGCGGCGAGCGCGGCGGTGTGCGGCGGGATCGGCGGCGCATGGGCGGCCACGTCGCGGGCGTGGGCCAGGTAGAGGCGCAGCAGCCAGGCGGCGAGGCCGACCACGACGGCGGCGATCAGCAGCGCGAGCAGCCAGCGCGGGAACCGGTCGGGCCAGCGCGCGAGGTCGTGCAGATCGCGCATCTGGCTCAAGCTGGCGTTGGTGGTGGTGAGCGTGCTCTGCACCTTGAAGGCGGCGAACGGAAGGGGCACTTGCGTCGTGGTGCCGTCGGGCCGCGTCCAGATGACGCCGGGGCTGGCGGCGAGGATGTGCTGGCCGGTGACGAGCGAGGTGATCGCATAGTCGAGCACCTCGCGGACGCGGCCGCCGGGCAGCCGCACGCTGGCATCGTGGCGGGCGCGCACGATGACGTCCTTGCCCTGCCCCAGCTCCGGCGGGTTCAGATGCAAATTGGTCCCATGCACCGAGGTCAGCCGCAGCTGGATCAGGTCGCCGACGCGGATGGTGTTGGTGCTGAGCGCGACCGTGAGCGTGTCGCCGGCCGGGGCTGGCGTTGCCTTGCGGTGGCAGCCGATGACGGCGGCGATGACCAAACCCAGCACCGGCATCAGGTATGAGCGCCAGTTCTTCATGTCCGCAGCCGCCGTTCGCGCGCCTTGAAGAAGCGCACCAGCTCGCGGTCATAGGCCTCGCCGGCCCAGACCTCGACCACGTCCAGCCCGGTGCGCGCCAGCCGCTGCTTGAGGTCGGTGCGCTGCTGGTCGAACTGCCGCGTCAGGGCCTGGCGCACGCGCGGGCTCGAGGTGTCGCACACCTGGACGGCGCCGGTTTCCGGGTCGCGCCATTCCACCAGGCCGGCGGCTGGCCAGACGCGCTCGCGCGGGTCGGCCGTGACGACGGCGACGAGGTCGTGGCGCGTGGCGCTGACGCGCAGCGCGGCCTTCAGGTCCTCCCGCGTGATGAAATCGCTGATGAGGAACGTCACCGTCTTGCGCGCGGTGGTGTGGTTGAGGAAATCCAGCGCCGGCGCCAGGGCGGTGCCGCGGCGCTTGGCGCGGAAGCCGAGCACGTCGCGCACGACGCGCAGGACGTGGCTGCTGCCCTTCTTGGGCGGGAGATAATGCTCCACCTCGTCGCTGAAGAGGATCAGGCCGACGCGGTCGTTGTTGCGGATGGCGGCGAAGGCGAGCACGGCGGCGAGCTCGGCGGCGAGGTCCTGCTTGAGCTGCGTGCCGGAGCCGAACTGGTTCGAGCCGCTGATGTCCACCAGCAGCATCACGGTCAGCTCGCGCTCCTCGCTGAACTTCTTGATGAAGGGGTGGCCCATGCGCGCCGTGACGTTCCAGTCGATCGCGCGGATGTCGTCGCCCGGCTCGTACTCGCGCACCTCCTGGAACTCCATGCCGCGGCCCTTGAAGACGCTGTGGTACTCGCCCGCAAAGACGTCGTTCACGAGATGCCGCGTACGGATCTCGATCTGGCGAACTTTTTTGATGATCTCTTTGGCGAGCATGGGAAAAACGCTATTTTCGATTTCCGATTGAAGATTGCCGATTTGCGGTAGGGAACCTTTCATTCATAAGGGGGCGCATTTTTCTGCGCGGATTTACGCGAGGAGGTCATGATGGCCGTGAGTTCCTCCGCCTCTTGGTGGAGATCGGTGACCAGTTTCGCATCCATCAGCTTGCTATCGACAATGAGTTCGAGCCAATACGCGCTTTCGTCAGACTCCTCGATGACGGTGCCGACCTTGGCGACGAACTCGGCGCGCGACCGGGCGCGGCAGGCCGCTCGATAGTTGGCTCCCACCGCCGTGCCCGCGCGCAGGAGCTGGTGGCCCGCCACCCGGCCCCACGGCGTGTCGGGCAGCGCGGTAACCAGCTTGATCACCCGCAGCGCGAACTGTTTCGTGCGCTTTTTCAATTCTTCCGGTGTCATGATCCACTACCTCGCCCGGCACGCTTCAGCTTTTCTTCCGTTAAGTTCCACTACCGCAAATCGGCAATCGGCAATCGGCAATCTTCAATCGGAAATGCTCCAGCCCTTGTCAGCTTTTCACGGCACGGGTAATTCGCTTAGGATCCGCGCGATCAGGTCGTCGGTGGTCAGCTCCTCGGCCTCGGCCTCGTAGGAGGCGATGATGCGGTGGCGCAGCACGTCGGGCGCGATGGTCTTGACGTCCTGCGGGGTCACGTAGCCGCGCCCCTGCAGGAACGCCTGGGCGCGCGCGGCCACGGCGAGGTAGATCGTCGCGCGCGGCGAGGCGCCGTAGCGCAGGTAGTCCTTGAGCGCCAGCTTGTACTTCTCCGGCTCGCGCGTGGCGAAGACGATGCTCAGGATGTAGTCCTTGATCTTGTCGTCCATGTAGATCTCGTTGACGACCTTCTGCGCGCGGGCGATCGTGTCCGGCTCGACCACGGGGGCCACGGCGAACTGCCGCTCGGTGACGGCCATCGTCTCGAGGATCTGTTTTTCTTCCTCGATCGTCGGGTAGGTGATGCGCAGCTTGAGCATGAAGCGGTCGACCTGCGCCTCCGGCAGCGGGTAGGTGCCTTCCTGCTCGATCGGGTTCTCCGTGGCGAGCACGAGGAACGGGCTGGGCAGCTTGTGCGTCTCGCCGCCGAGCGTCACCTGGCGCTCCTGCATCGCCTCCAGCAGCGCGCTCTGGACCTTGGCCGGCGCGCGGTTGATTTCGTCGGCTAGCAGCAGGTTGGTGAAGATCGGCCCGCGCTTGGTCGAGAACGTGCCGTCCTTGGGGCTGTAGATCTGCGTGCCGAGCAGGTCGGCGGGCAGCAGGTCGGGCGTGAATTGGATGCGCTGGAAGCCGGTGTGGATGGCCGCGGCGAGCGTCTTGACCGACAGCGTCTTGGCCAGGCCCGGCACGCCCTCCAGCAGCACGTGGCCGTTGGACAGCAGGCCCACCAGCAAGCGGTCCACCAGGTATTTCTGCCCGACGATGACCTTGCCGATCTCCGCGCGCAGCGCCGCCACCCACGCGCTCTCCGCCTTCACCTGCTCGTTGATGATCCCGATTCCGTTGCTCATGTTGCTTCCTTTCCGCGAGTCGTATGCAGTTTGACGTGGCTCTAGGGTCAAATGTTCAAAAATAGTTTCACGTAGTGGACTTGCCGCCGCCGGCCAGGCTCACCGGCCGCCGGGCGGGCCGAGGACGATGCGGCTGACCATGGCCTGCCGCAGGGCCGCACGGCCGGTCAATTGGAGCTTGAGCAGGGAGGGGGCGGTCGTGCGCCGCGCCGCGATGGCGAAGCGTTGGAACTGGCTGCGCGGCCACGTCATCTCCATCAGCGGCGCGAGCCGCAGCGCTTCGCGGGCCAGCGCCGCCTGCGTGTGAACGAGATGCGCATCGGCTCCGGGCACTGGCGCGGGCGCAGGGGCGGGCATGGGCGGCGGCCTGGCCGCGCGTGGCGCCGTCGTCGAGGCCACGCTCTGGACGGGCCGCTCCATCTTCCGCGCGGGCTGGGAAAAGCGCGACGGCGCGGCCCCCGCCTTGCGGGCCGGCGCCGGCCGCTTGGCGGGCCGCGGCAGGGCGGGCGCGTCCTCGGCCTCGTCGTCCGCGGCGGTCATCGGCGGCTTCTGGCCGGTCAGCGCCTCGATCATTTCGCGCAGTTCGTCGCGGGGCGCCTGCTCCGGCTGTGGCGGATAAGCCCCCGGGGTGGGGGCGTCGTCGCCGGGCGGCGGCGGCATTTTCTTCTTCGCCGCGCTCGACAGGGCCTGGAAAATCAGCCAGATGAAGATCACCACCAGCCAGACCAGGCCTTCGACCCCGGAGGCGGCCACGGTTATGGGCAGCGGCAATGTCATGGTTCCAAGCCTTGGAAATTCCACACGGTTTTTTTCCAAGCCTTGGAAAAACCGGCTGCCCGGTTTCCAAGGCTTGGAAAAGGTCCTTACGCCTTGGGCTGGTCCTCGCCGCCGGCGAGCGATTCGCGCATCGAGGTGTCGGCCATCACGTTTTGCATCTTCAGATAATCCATGACCCCGATCCGGCCTTCCTTGAGCGCCTGCGCGATGCCGAGCGGAATCTGCGCCTGCGCCTCGACGAGCTTGGCCTGCATCTCCTGCGTCTTCGCGCGCATTTCCTGCTCGGCGGCGACGGCCATGGCGCGCCGGCCTTCGGCCTCGGCCTGGCGCAGCTTCTTGTCGGCCTCGGCGCGCTCGGTTTCGAGCAGCGCGCCGACGTTGGCGACCTCGCGCGCGCCGCTGACGCCGGCGACGGAGACATCGGCGATATCGATCGAGACGATTTCGAAAGCGGTCTGCGAGTCGAGCCCGCTGTCGAGCACCTTGCGGCTGATCTTGTCGGGATTCTCCAGCACATCCTTGTAGGAGGACGAAGAGCCGATGGCGCTGACAATGCCCTGGCCGACGCGCGCGATGATCGTATCCTCCATCGCGCCGCCGACTAGTTGCTTGAGGTTGGTGCGCACCGTGACGCGCGCCTTGACGAGCAGCCGGATGCCGTCCTTGGCCACGGCGTCGAGCAGCGTGGTGCCGCGCGCCGGGTCCGGACAGTCGATGACCTTCGGGTTGACGCTGGTCTGGACGGCGGCGTGGACGTCGCGCCCGGCGAGGTTGATCGCACAGGCGTTCTGGAACACGAGCGGGATGCCGGCCTTGTCGGCCGCGATCATCGCGTTGACGACCTGGATGACATCGCCGCCGGCGAGGTAGTGGGCTTCGAGCGGGTCGGTGTCGAGTCCGATGCCGGCCTTGACGAGCCGGATGCGCGCCTCGACGATCAGCGAGGGCGGTACCCGGCGCAGTTTCATGGCCACGAGCGTGAAGAAGCTCACGCGTGCGCCGGAGGTCAGCGCCTGGATCCAAATCTTCAGGAAATAGAAGATCGTCCCGAGGAGGATCAGTACCGGGATCGCCAACACCGCCAAGAGCACTATTCCAAGATTACCAAGCATAGCAACGCTCCTTTCCAGCATTCCTTTGCAACCAACCTACGGACCAAAACCAGCGAGCGGCGGCGGCGCGGGCGGCGGCGGGCGGTCGGGCGCCAGCATGACCAGCGGCAGCCCCTTCTGCCCGCCGAGCAGCGCGAGCACCAGCGCGCCCATGCCATAGAGCACCGTCGCCAGCCAGACCGCGAACCCGACGAATGGCAACGCGGCGCCAATATACAGCAGGAACAAACCGACCACCAGCACGGGCAGCGCGCCGAGCGGGCGGCCGGCCGGGCCGCGCAGCGTGAGCAGCCAGGCGGCCAGCGGGATCGCCACGATGATCTTGGCAAGATAGAGCAACGCGCCGTAGATGCCCAGCAGCAGCAGGCCGAGCGGCAGCCCGATCCACGTCAGCGCCGCCATCACCGCGACCATCGGCAGCGCCGCCAGCGCGATGCCGCCGGCCAGCAGGCACTTGTTCGACTGCGTGCGCAGCGCCGTCACCGCGCGCGAGGTGAACAGCGGGAACACGGAGACGAAGGGCAGACCGACGAGCAGCGCCGCCAGGAACATGGCAAATTGGAGCGTGACCAGCTGCGCGAGCGACAGCGCCGGCAGGCCGAGGCCGAAGTTCGGCTTGGCCACGCGGAGCAGCTGCCCGCCGATCGTCACGCCCTCCGGCTTGACCAGGTCTTTCGTGGACGAGTAGCGCAGGTCGCCCGCGATCTTGGTGCCGGGCAGCAGCGTGATCTCCTCGGCGACGATGCGCACCGAGCCGCCGATCTCGCCGGCCAGCGTGACCTTGTTGCCCAGCGCCCAGAGCTGGTTGCTGAGCGTGCCCTCGACGATGATGTCCTGCCCCAGCAGCACGACGTCGTCCGCGACGCGCAGGCTCTTCTGGAGCTGCACCGTGTCGCCAAAGGCCAGCAGGGTGCCGCCGATGTCGCCGGAGAGCTGTACGCTGCGCTTGGCCGCGACGCGCACCGCCTGCTCGGCGCGGCCGGAATACTCGAGCGTGTCGGCCAGCGCCCAGACGTCGCGCCGGTACGCGCCGGCCAGCTCCAGCGTCTGGGCCTGAACGAACACGCCGCGCTCGGCCACGCCGGAGATTTTGGCCGTCTCGGCGGAGAGCCACAGTTCGTTGGTCAGGGTCTGGCCGGGCTTGAGGGCGAAGTCGTTGGTCGCGTGCCATTCGAGCGCGGGGGCGGCGAGCGGCAGGGCGCAGGCCAGCAGCAGCGGGAGCGCGAAGCATTTCATGAAGCGGTTTCCTTGGGCGGCGCGGTCTGCCGGACGACGATCCGGTTGCCGGCGACCTCGATCACGCGGACCTGGGCGCCGGCGGCGATCCAGCTGCTCTCGGCGACCACATCGATGCGCTGGCCACCGAGCAGCGCCAGCCCCGCCGGCCGCAGCGGAGAAAGCGCCTCGCCCGTGGTGCCGACGAGCGCATGGCTGTCCGGCGCGGTCTTGAATTGGCTGCCATCGGCTTCGAGCGTCAGCTTGCGTCCCATCTTCGAGCGCGGGAAGAAGCGGATCCAGAGCCAGCTGGCGACCGCCGCGAGGATGACGATCAGCAGGATCGAGAGGACATTCCACGGCGCGTCGAACTGCGCGCCGCAGACCGCCGCCCCAACCAGCGCCACCGCGCCGAGGAAGCCGACCACGCCGCCCGGCAGATAGATCTCCGCCCCGATCAGGAACAGCCCGACCAGCAGCAGCAGCACATAAAGTAAGGGTAGTGAACTCATCGCAGCCCCAGCTTACACGGAATCCGCCCCCGGGCCACGAAAAAAACGCGATCTACGACCGGCGTTGCGCAGGGCGGTGTGCTCCTGCCCGGTTTGGCCTGGCTGCGGTTCCGCTCTCTTGGTGCGCTCAGCGTCTGGGCGGAACAAGCGGCTGTGGTTATTTCGCCGCGGGCCGTTCCGGCTGGGCGGGGAGGACGATTTTCTTGTCGTGGACCATGCAGTTGAATAGCACGCGCGCCGCCCAGTCGCGGGTGACAAAGGCGTAATCCTTCTAGCCTTTGATGTCCGTAGGTTTCACGGCAAAATACTGGCGGACTTTTGCCGAAATCTGGCGGTCCGTCATCTTGTCTGAGGGTTCCACCTGTACGATACGGGCACCCAGTTTGTTCCGGACCAGCCGTTTCTTGAGTTCGCCCTTAGCCTCGCCAGGGCCGAACAGGAAAATGGATCCGGCCCGTCCGAGGCAGTCGCTCACCGCGTCGTAGTAGATGTTGAACTTGCCGGTCAAGGCGCGCTTTTGGCTGGTGTCCGACGCGATATTCAGCTTTTCATGACGGCCCTTCAGGGGCGAATCCCCGGAGCGGCGGAGCTGTGGTTCCACTTGCGAGAAAACCCGAGCGACTTCTTCACCCTTGCTCCCGAGGGTCACAATGATAGCGTTCCGATGATCAATCCATAACCCAATATTTGGTTTCATGCTGAGTCCCTTCTGCTTCGATCTGAACGTAACACCGTTCCTGCTGCAATCCATTAATTATATGAGGAGGACGCTGGCTGCAGCCGTCAAGTCCTGCGGAAAACAGAACCATGCTTGGCGCAGGCTTCACGCTTGCGTCGTGTTTTTCGTTTGTTTCTGCTCGGCGTTCCTAGGCTTGGCAAGCGGGCGCGGCTCTGTTAGAAGCCGTCCCATGAAAATGATCCCATTCGCCGCTGTGGTTTTGCTCGGCATGGCCGCGGCCCTGCCGGCGCGGGCCGGTCTGCAGGTCGGGCAAATGCTCTGCGAGTACCAGGAGCAGCCCCTCGGGCTGGACGCGGCGCAGCCGCTGCTGGCGTGGAAGCTCGTCGCCGACGAACGCGACGAGCGCCAGACCGCCTACCAGGTGATCGTCGCCAGCTCGCTGGATAATCTGGCGCGCGACGTGGGCGATCTGTGGGACAGCGGCAAGGTCGCATCCGATGCGACGGTGCAAATCCGTTATGCCGGCCGGCCGCTGCCGTCGCGCCAGGTGTGCTTCTGGAAGGCGCGCGTGTGGGACAAGGCCGGGGCGGCTTCGAAGTGGAGTCCGGTCGCCACCTGGGAGATGGGCCTGCTGGCCCTGCCGAAGTGGGAGGCCAAGTGGATCGGGCAGAACACGAACACGGTCGAGCAACCTTTGCCGCTCTTCCGCCGCGAGTTCACGGTGACGGGCAAGGTGCGCAGCGCGCGGCTCTATATCAGCGGCCTGGGCTATGCGGAGGCCCGGCTCAACGGCGCGAAGGTCGGCGACCACCACCTCGACCCCGGCTACACGCGCTACGACAAGCGCGTCCTCTATGTGACGCACGATGTGACCGCGCAGCTCGCCAAGGGCGTCAACGCGCTCGGCGTGATGCTCGGCAACGGCTGGTACAACGTCCAGTCCAAGGCGGCGTGGGATTTCGACGCGGCGCCGTGGCGCGGCGCGCCGCGCCTGCTCGCGTCGCTCCAGATCGATTATGCCGACGGCCACACGGAGGTGATCGGCACCGACGACAAGTGGAAGTGCGCCGCCGGGCCGGTCCTGTTCAATACGATCTATGGCGGCGAAAGCTATGACGCGCGGCTGGACCAGGCCGGCTGGGACACGGCGGGCTTCGCTGACCAGACGTGGGCGGCGGCCCAGCTGGTGGCCGCGCCCAAGGGGCAGCTCGTGGCGCAGGCCCTGCCGCCGATCCGCGCCGACAAGGTGCTGCCCGTGGCCAAGATCACCGAGCCGCAGCCCGGCGTGTTCGTGTTCGACTTCGGCCAGAACCTGGCGGGCTATGCCGAGCTGTCCGTGCGCGGCCCGGCCGGTGCCGCCGTGAAGCTGAAATACACCGAGCGCCTCGCCAAGGATGGCATGGTGGACCAGAAGGACATCGCCACGCACGTCATCCGTTTCGGCTCGAACCAGGTGTTCCAGACCGACACCTATATCCTCAAGGGGCAGGGCAAGGAGACGTGGCACTCGCGCTTCTCCTATTATGGTTTCCAGTACGTCGAGGTCACCGGGTTCCCCGGCAAGCCGACGGCCGGCAACCTGCGCGCCGTGTTCGCGCACACCGCCGTGCCGGTCGCGGGCCAGTTCGAATGCTCGAACGAGCTGCTCAACAAGATCTGGGAAGCGGGCCGCTGGTCCTACTTGAGCAACCTGCATGGCATCCCGACCGACTGCCCGCATCGCGAGAAGAACGGCTGGACGGGCGACGCGCACCTCGCCGCCGAGCAGGCGATGTTCAATTATTTCCCGCCCGCCGCCAATGCGAAGTGGCTGAACGATCTCGCTGACGAGCAGCAGCCCGACGGCAAGCTGCCCGGCATCGTGCCGACCGGCGGCTGGGGCTACAAGTGGGGCAACGGCCCGGCGTGGGACAACGCCTTCATCCTGATCCCCTATTATCAGTATGTGTATTACGGTGACGTGGAAGTGTTTCGCGCCCACTACGCCGGGATGAAGCGCTATGTGGATTATCTCGCCAGCCACGCCAAGGACGGCCTCGTCAAGCTCGGGCTCAACGACTGGGCGCCGTGGAAGACCAAGACCGAGGCGGGGATCACCGACACCGCCTACTTCTTTGTGGATGCCCAGGTCGTCGCGCTCGCCGCGCAGGTGCTCGGCAAGACGGAGGACGCCGCGAAGTACAGCGCACTGGCCGGAACCATCAAGGACGCGTTCAACAAGAAATTCTATCACGCCGATACCGGCCTCTATGACAACGGCAGCCAGACCGCGCTGAGCTGCGCGCTCTACCAGGGGCTGGTGCCGCCCGAGAACCACGCGCGCGTGCTCGCCAACCTGGTGGCTGCGGTGGAGAAAACCGGCGGCCACATCGACACCGGCATCCTCGGCGCGAAGTATCTGCCAAACACGCTGCTCGACCACGGCCGCGCCGATGTGGCCTATCGGATCGTCTCGCAAAAGGACCAGCCGGGGTGGGGCTGGTGGATCGCGCAGGGCGCCACGACGCTCTGGGAACAGTGGGACGGCGGAGCCTCGCGCAACCACATCATGTACGGCGATATCAGCGCCTGGTTCTACAAGGCCCTCGCCGGCATCCGGCCCGACCCGCAGGCGCCGGGCTTCAAGCACTTCTTCATCAGCCCCCAGGTCGTCGGCGACCTCACGAGCGCCCGGGGCGAATACGAATCCATCCGCGGCAAGATCGTCAGCGACTGGAAGCTGAAGGGCGAAGAATTCCGGCTGCGCGTGGTCATCCCGCCGAACAGCACGGCCACGGTCACCCTGCCGACCGCCGACCTCGCCGCCGCCAGGGCCAACCGCGATCCGCTGGCCAAGGCCGCCGGCCTCAGCCGCCCGCGCGTCGAAGCCGGGCACGTCGTCTGCGAAGCCGGTAGCGGCGTCTACGAGTTCCGCTGTCCGCTGGCGAAATGAGGGCCAAGCTTTGGCAAGGCAGCGCGTGCGTTGCGGCTTGATCTGTGTGTGTTGGTGAACGGTGCTAACCATGAAACCGCTGTGGTGTTATCTGGTGAGTCTGACGTGGCTGCTGGCGGCGGTGGGCCAAGGGGCGCCGTCTGGGGAGAAGGGCCAACAGGTCACGGATCTAGCCCTGTTCATCAAGCAGAAGGCGCAGTCGCGCAAAACCCTCATCGTTCCGCCGGGCGTGTATCGCTTGAAGACGCTGGAGGACCTCGCGATTCCGCTCGTCGGGTTGCAGGGCAAAACCCTGATCTTCGACGGCGTGAAGATCATCATGGAAAACCAGCGCTGCTGCCTGCAACTGGTGAACTGCAAGGATGTGGTCATCCGCGGACTGACCATTGATTTTGATCCGCTGCCGTTCACGCAGGGGCGCATCGTCAAGATTGACCCGGAGACGCTGGCGTGGGACATCGCCCTCTGCGAGAATTATCCTGCAGAGGATCTCCGGCCTGAAGGGACGCAGGTCTACGACGAAAAGGGCGCGCTGGTATGTCCGTATTATCCCGGTTGTACGCTTGAGGTGCTGCCCGGCAGAGTCGTGCGCTTGACGCCGGACACCAAGGAAAATCCCTGCGCCCAACAGGGGGCGGTGGGCAACATCGTGGTCCTCACGTCACTCGCGCCTGCCCGTGGTCCGGGTGCCATCATCCACAATGTGGCGAGCACCAATGTCACCCTCGAAAAGGTCACGATCTACAGCGGCTTTACCACGGCCTTCCATGACGACAGCAGCAAGCAGGTCACCTATCAAGATTGCCGGGTGGTGCCCTGTCCGCCGGAGAGCGATTATGCCACGCGCGCCGTCCGCCGTTTCCGCTCCACCTTGGGCTGTGCGTTCATCAGCAGAAATGCCGCTCAAGGTCCGCGGCTGCTGGGCTGTACGGTGAGCGATATCTTCAGCGATGTGGTTTCGATTGCCGCATCCTGTGAACTGGTGACGGCGGTGGAGCGGAAGAAACTGCGCGTGCTGCCTGTGGATGCGATCAACTATGTGGTGAAAGGGGACGTGGTGGAACTGCTGCCCTTTGATGGCGCGCGCCCGACTACAGCCAAGGTGATTGATCTCAAAGATGATGGCACCATCACCGATGAGGAACGTGAGTACATCAGGAAACTACCTCTGCATCCCGACATCGTCATCACGCCCACGCCAGAGCGGTTGAGCAAAGCGGTGAGCCTCCGTCTGGATCGCGAGGTGACTCTCGCGCGCGGCAGCCTGGTGTTGGCCACGGCGCGCTCCGGCAGCGGCTTCGTCATTGAAAACAACCGGTTCGGCCCGGGCCGGGGCAGTGGGCTGGACATCCGCGCCTCCAAGGGTTTGATCAGCAGCAATGTGTTCGCCGGGTTGCAGGGCCACGCCATCTACAGCATACCGAGTTACGCCACATTCGAGGGCGGTCTCAGCAGCGGGTTGGTCATCGAACACAACCTGATGAGCGGTGCTCCCGTCGCGGCGATGCGCATCGAGGCCCCGTGTGGCGCGGGTAAAGCAGCCGCGCCTGGCGCGCATCAGAACATCCGCATCGCGCATAACACGATAAGCAATGCCGTCGCCCCGGCGATCAGCATCAGTTCGACACGGGATGCGCTCGTGAACCACAACAAGATCGTGCTCGTACCCGGCGCCGATGCACACCTGGCGATCCAGGTCGCCGACTCCGAAAAAATCGCCACGAACAACAATGAAATCGTGGTCAGGGTAAAATCGGCGGCCGAATAGGCCGCGCCGCCGCCAAGGGCGAAAGCAGCAGCACGGCGCGGCTCGAAAACGGCCGCGTTGTCTGCGAAACTGGCCGCGGCGCCTACGGGCGCCGCTGTCCGCTGTCGAAATGATGAAGGGATGCTGTCGAAATGCTGCGAAAAATGAAATGGGAGGAACGATTCAGCGTCGGGGTGCCGGCCATGGACGGCGAGCACCAGCAGATCATCCAGATGATCAACACCCTCCACGACCGGCTCGCCACCGCGAACAGCATGGCGGCGGCGGGGGAGCTCTTGTCGCAGATGACGCGGTACGCGCAGGGTCACTTCCGGCACGAAGAGCGGCTGCTGGCGGCGCACAACTACCCGCGCCTGCTGGAGCAGCGGGCGCATCATGCGGGGTACCGGAGAAAAAATCTGGTATTGTGCCGGGCGACGCAACAGGACATTGCCGGCATGCCGGCGGTGCTCCTCAATTTCCTGGGGCATTGGTGGACGCACCATATTTTGGAAGAGGATATGCGCTATAAGGACTTCTTCGCCGGGATGGCGGGGGAAGAGATAACTTGATGCTTTACGTTGGAAGAGTGTCGGACGGCGTGCCGTGGGCGCGCCCGGTGGCTGCAACAATAGGAGTCAAAAAATGAAACTCAGCAGGCTGATCGTTGGTTTGGCGGCGTTGGCGGCGGTGTGCGTTTCCGCGCAGGCGGCGGACAAGCTCAAGGTCCTGATCGTGGACGGGCAGAACAATCACGACTGGAAGGGCGCGACGCCCGTGCTGAAATGGATTTTGGAAGACTGCGGGCGCTTCACCGTGGATGTTTCCACGACGCCACCTGCCGCGCCACGTGCGCCGCAGTTGCCCAAGGGGCAGGCGAACGAGAAGCAAAAGGCCAAGCACGCGGCCGAACTGGCCAAGTGGAAGGCGGAGAAGGCCGGGCTGGAGAAGGCCAGCGCCGCGGCGTGGCAGCAGTGGCATCCGAAGTTCAGCGACTACGCTGTGATCGTCCTGAACTACACCGGCGACAAGTGGCCCGACGCCGTCAAAGCCGCTTTCCTCAAGTACGTGAGCGCAGGCGGCGGCGTGGTCTTCTACCACGCGGCCGATAATGCGTTCCCGGAATGGCCGGAGTTCAACGAGATGATGGGCGTCGGCGGGTGGGGCGGGCGCAACGAGAAGTCAGGCCCGATGCTCTACTGGCAGGACGGCAAGATCGTGCGCGACGAAACGCCCGGCGCCGGTGGCACGCACGGCCCGCAGCACGAATATGTGGTCGAGTTGCGTGTGACCGATCACCCGATCACGCAAGGCTTGCCCACGAAATGGTTGCACGCGAAGGATGAACTCTATTCCAAGCTGCGCGGCCCGGCCAAGCACCTTACCGTGCTCGCCACCGCGTACGCCGATCCCGCCCAGAAGGGCACCGGCCATCACGAGCCGATGCTGATGGTCATCAGCTACGAGAAGGGCCGCATTTTCCACACGGCGCTGGGCCATAACGGTTCATCCATGGTTGATGTTGGTTTCCAGGCCACCCTGCAGCGCGGCACCGAATGGGCCGCGACCGGCGCCGTGACCCTGCCGCCGCCGGCGGCGGGGAAAATGCCCGCCGACAAGGTCGGCGCGCACGAAATGCCGAAATAGCGGGTGGCCTCCGTGCAACGGGCACTCGGCGTGCGTCGCCGTCCCCCTGACGACCATGCGGCTGCCGGCCTTGGCCAAAAGTTTCCAGCCATGAAAAGAGCGTTCGTCCTGCTGGCCTGCGCCTGGGGCCTGCTGCCCCTCGGCGCGGCGCCGCTGCCGCGCTTGCGCGTCAGCGAGAACCAGCACTTCCTGGTGACGGAGCAGGGCGCGCCGTTCTTCTATCTGGGCGACACGGCGTGGGAGTTGTTCCACCGCACGACGCGGGAGGATGCGGAGTTCTATCTCAAGGACCGCGCGGCGAAACAGTTCACCGTCATCCAGGCCGTCGTGCTGGCGGAACTCGACGGGCTGCATGTGCCGAACGCCTATGGCCACACGCCGCTCGTCGGCGACGATCCCACGAAGCCGGACGAGCGCTACTTCCAGCACGTGGACTGGATCGTGAACAAGGCCGAGGCACTGGGCCTTTATGTAGGTATGCTGCCCACGTGGGGCGACAAGTGGAACCAGAAGTGGGGGCAGGGGCCGGCCCTCTTCACGGCGGAGAACGCGGCGGCCTATGGCGAAGGGCTCGGCCGCCGCTATCGCGACAAGCCGATCATCTGGATCCTCGGCGGCGACCGGCCCGTGGAGAGCGAAGCGCACAAGGCCATCCTCCGTGCCTTGGCGCGCGGGCTGCGCGCCGGCGATGGCGGCACGCACCTGATGACGCTGCACCCGTGCGGCGGTCGCGGCTCCGCGGAATGGTTCCACGACGACGGCTGGCTCGCGTTCAATCTGCGCCAGAACGGGCACGGCGCCGAATTTTCGCGTTACGCCAAGACGCGCGCCGATTACGACCGCCAACCCGCCAAGCCCGTGATCGATGGCGAGCCGCTCTATGAGGACCACCCGCTTGCGTTCAAGGCGGCTGAGCAGGGCTACTCGCTGGCCGCCGACGTGCGCCGGGCGCTGTATTGGGATTTGTTCAGCGGCGCGTGCGGCCACACCTATGGCCATCATTCGGTCTGGCAACTGTGGCAGCCCGGGCGCCAGCCGGTCAATCACCCGCTGCTGCCGTGGCGCGCGGCGCTCGACCAGCCCGGCGCCGGCCAGATGCAGTTTGGGCGCCGGCTGCTTGAGTCGCGTCCGGTCCTGACGCGCGTGCCGGACGACGGGGTGCTGGCGCCCGCCGCCGTCACGAACGCGGTGCCCGGCGCCGGGCGCTATCGTTTCGCCGCCACGCGCGACGCGCACGGCCGCTACGCCTTCGTCTATGCGCCGGCCGGCCGCCCGTTCGGCGTGCGCATGGACAAGCTCTCCGGTCCTGTCGTCCGGGCCTGGTGGTTCGATCCGCGCACCGGCGCGGCCACGCGGGCCGGCGAATTTCCCAATACCGGCACGCGCACCTTCGTCACGCCGACGCCCGGCGAGGCGCTCGACTGGGTGCTGGCGCTCGACGATGCCGCGCAAAATTACCCGCCGCCCGGCACGCCGGCGCCGGCGCCGCCCGCGCGTTGAGGTGGTTTTCCCAGCCTTGGAAAAGCCGCGGGTTCCGGTTTCCAAGGTCTGGAAAAGCCCCGCCGCCCGGCGCGCCGCGGCCGGCCGCGCGGAACATTTCGCGCTTTTCCAGTAAAAAGGATTGCCGGGGCGGGGGGGAATAGGCTATAGAACCGCGCTCGTTTGTCCGGTGCCGGCGTCCGCGTGTGCGAAACGCCGACCGGTGGTTGAGTCTGGAGGAACGTTATGGCAGTCATAGTCAGGTTGCGGCGGATGGGCGGAAACAAAAAGCCGTTCTTTCGCGTTGTGGCGACCGATTCGCGGCGTCCCAATGCGGGACGCTTCTTGGAAGCTTTGGGCTGGTACGACCCGAAAAAGAAGGGCACCAACTTCGAGCTGAAGGTTGACCGGGTGGAATACTGGGTCGGCAAAGGCGCGCAGCTCTCGGATACCGTGAACAGCTTTATGCGCAAGCTGCGCAAGACGGCTGCCCGCGCGGCGGCCAAGACGGCGCCGGCTGCGGCCGAGCCCGTCGCACCGGCCGCACAGGCCTGAACAGGACGCGTTGCATGAGAGAGTTCGTGGAACAGATTTTGCGCGCGCTCGCCGACCATCCCGAGGCGGTCCGTCTCGCGGAGCTGGCGGGCGAGCAGACGACCGTGTTCGAGCTGCGGTGCCACAAAGAAGATTTGGGCAAGCTGATCGGCAAGAGCGGCCGCACCGTGGGTGCGGTCCGCGTGCTGCTGAGCGCCTTCGCGGCCAAGAACGGCCGGCGCGCCATGCTCGAAATCGTCGAGTGAGGCCGGGCGCTGCATGCGCACGCCGTTGCAGATAGACGTCATCACCATCTTCCCGGAGATGCTGGACGGCTTTCTCGGCGCGAGCATGATGAAGCGCGCGGCGCAGATGGGCGCGGTACACTTCCGCGCGGTCAATCTGCGGGACTTCACCACCGATGCGCACCGGACGACCGACGACCGCCCCTTCGGCGGCGGCCCGGGGATGGTGCTCAAGTGCGAGCCGGTCTTCGCCGCGGTGGAAGCGCTGCGGGAGCCGGGCGCCAGGGTGATTTTGATGACGCCGCAAGGGCGGCGTTTCGACCAGGCGGCGGCGCAGCGGCTGTCGCAGGAACGGCATCTGGTCTTCGTCTGCGGCCACTACGAGGGCGTGGATGAGCGGATCCGGCAGTCGCTGGTGGATGAGGAAATCTCCATCGGCGACTATGTGTTGACCAACGGCGTGCTGCCGGCGGCGGTGGTGATCGATGCGCTGGTGCGGCTGCTGCCGGATGTGCTCGGCGGCGAGGGCGCCACGCTGGAAGAATCGTTTGCGGCGGGGCAGCTGGAGTATCCGCACTATACGCGGCCGGCCGAGTTCCGCGGGATGCAGGTGCCCGAAGTTTTGATGTCCGGCCACCATGCCGCGATCGCAACGTGGCGGGCGGAGCAAGCGCGCCGCCGTACGCGCGAGCGCCGGCCGGACTTGTTGAAAGAGGAAGGACAGGACAACGATGAGCAAGATACTTGATAAGATCCATCTGGAGCAGGTGAAGAAGGACGGCGTGCCGGAATTCTCCATCGGCGATACCGTGCACGTCCACGTGAAGATCAAGGAAGGCGATAAAGAGCGCGTCCAGGTCTTCACCGGGACGGTCATCGCACGCAACGGCCGTGGCACGACGGAAACCTTTACCGTCCGCCGCATCAGCTACGGCGAAGGCGTCGAACGCATTTTCCCGGTGCACGCGCCGAGCGTGGCCAAGGTCGTGGTGGAAAAGTCCGGCCGCGTCCGCCGCGCCAAGCTTTACTACCTGCGCAAGCTGACCGGCAAGGCGACCAAGCTCGACGAGAACGTCGTGGCCGACGTCGTCGCGCCCGCTGCCAAGGCGAAGGCCAAGGCCTGAGCGGGGACGCCGCCGTGCTCGCTCACGAGCGCGATTGCTGGCGCGCGGGCATCCAGCGCCTGGCCGGAGTAGACGAGGCCGGGCGCGGGCCGTGGGCCGGGGCGGTGGTGGCCGGCGCCGTGATGATTGCGCCGGCCTTCGCCGAGGCCGAGGCCGACGGGTTCTTCCGCGGCCTGACCGATTCGAAAAAACTCACGCCCGCGCGGCGTTAGTTTTTCTTTGCCCGCCTCCAAAGCCGCCCGGAGATCGCCTGGGCGGTCGGCCAGGCCGACGTGGCCGAGATCGACGCGCTGAACATCCTGCGCGCAACGCACCTGGCGATGGCGCGCGCGCTCGCCGCGCTCCAGCCGCCGCCGGAATTTGCCCTCGTGGATGGCCTGCCCGTGAAGGGCCTGCCCTGCCCGCATCGCGCGATCGTGCGCGGCGACTCGCTGAGCCTCTCCATCGCCGCGGCCAGCATCATCGCCAAGGTCACGCGCGATCACCAGCTGCTGGAGCTCGACCGCCAGTTTCCCGGCTACGGCTTCGCCGCGCACAAAGGTTATGGCACCGCGCTCCACCAGCGCGCGCTGCGCGAGCTCGGCCCGACGCCGCAGCACCGGCGCAGCTTCCGGCCCATCCGCGCATTGCTCGGCATTGAAAATCCAAGCTGAACCCGTAAGGTTGCACACGATGAAAACGACAAACCACAACCTGCTGCTCACGCTGGCGCTGCTCGGCGCCGGCGCGCTCGCCGGCTACGCCGCCCAGCCGCCCGCAACGAATGCCCCGGCTGCGCCTGTGAAAGGAACCAAGGTCATGCAAAAAATCGTGAAGACCGACGCCGAGTGGAAGGCACAACTGACGCCGGAGCAATACCGCATCACGCGCAACCGCGGCACCGAGCCGCCGTTCTGCGGCATCCTGCACGACAGCAAGGAGCCGGGCAGCTACTGCTGCGTCTGCTGCGGGCTGGAGCTGTTCAGCTCCACCAACAAGTTCCACTCCGGCAGCGGCTGGCCGAGCTTCTATCAGCCCGTCGCGGCTGAGCATGTCCAATATGTCGAGGACCGCAGCCATGGCATGGTGCGTACGGAAATCCAATGTGCCCGGTGCGCTGCGCACCTCGGCCATGTCTTCGATGACGGCCCACCGCCCACCGGCAAGCGCTACTGCCTCAACGAAGTGGCCATGAAGTTCGTGCCGGCGAAGAAATAGGGCTTGGCCGTAGGGGAGCTTTGCCGGCAGGGGCGCAGGCTTTCTGCGCCCTTTTCATTCTGTTTCCGACACACATTGGGCGCAGCAAGACTGCGCCCCTATATGGTTGGAAAGAATTTACTGACCCCGCCCTTCACCATCCCATAGCCGCTGTCTACCCTGCTCAGTTGTGGCATCTCGCCCGGCCGTGCTTCTCGAGATAACGCTGGTGGTATTCCTCGGCGCGATAGAACGGCGCGGCGGGTACGATCTGCGTGGCGATCTTGCGGTCGCCGAATTTTCCGGATTTCTGCAGCTTGTCCAGCGCAGCCTTGGCGGCCTTCAGTTGTTCCGGCGTGTGGCAGAAAATTGCGGAACGATAGTTGTCGCCGACGTCCGGTCCCTGCCGGTTTAGCTGTGTCGGGTCGTGGATTTTCCAGAACACGTCGAGCAGTTGCCCGTAGCTCACCACCTGCGGATCGAACTGGACCTCGACCGCCTCGGCATGGCCGGTCGCGTGCGCGCAGACCTGCTCGTAGGTAGGTTTCGGCACGGCGCCGCCGGTATAGCCGACAGCCGTCTCCTTCACGCCCTTCACGTCGCGAAATTCCGCTTCCACACCCCAGAAGCAGCCGGCGGCAAACGTAGCGGATTCCATTTTCGTTTCTCCCTTGGCCGGTGCGTCCGCCGCCGGCGCGGCGTGGACCGCCACGACGCCGAGAACCGCGGCCAGCAAGACGATTGATTTTTTCATGGCCGCAATATCCCCCTCTACGCCCTGAAAGCAAGCGCATTTCACGGCTGGGGAACGTTCACGGGACGCCCCAACCGCAGACAAAACGCACCAGATCCCCCGGTACCCCGGTCAGGCCGCCAGCTTGAAAACCACGTCGTGCTCGCGGACATGCTCCGGCACGCGCGCGCCGATGCTGATGCCGGCCTGCGCCGCGTGGACATCGACATGGTTCACCTGCAGGGAATCCACTTTCATCATAAGATCGGTCGTGCGTCCCTTGATGTGAATCAGATCGCCCACGCTCAGCGGGCCGCGCAACTCGATCGCCGCGACGCCCAGATGCCCGAAGTAGTGCGTCACTTTACCGATACCTGTCTCTGTCATAGGCCACCTCCGGTCGATAAAACGTAAGCCCGCCGCGCAGCCTGCGCAACCGCGGCGCGCGTGTGGCCGCGGGCGCATTTCCCATCCTTGGAATCTGGCGGGGCGGCAGCTAAGCTCGGGCCGTGATAATTTCCCGTCCAACCAAGGCCGTGCTGCTCGCCGCCGGCTTCGGCACGCGGCTGTTGCCGCTGACCCGCGAGGTGCCCAAGCCGCTGCTGCCGCTGTGGGGCCGGACGCTGCTCGACCGCGCGCTCGACCTGCTCGCCGGCTTCGGCGTGCGCGAGGTGCTCATCAACCTGCACCACGGCGCCGACGCCATCCGCGCGCACCTCGCCAAGCAGCCCCGCACCGATGTGCAGGTGCAGTTTTCCGTCGAAACGGAAATCCTCGGCACGGGCGGCGCGCTGGTGCGCGCGAAGCCGTTCCTGCCCGATGCCGGACCCTTCTGGCTGTTCAATGCCGATGTCGCCGCCGCGCTCGATCCGCTGCCGCTGCTCGCGGATTTTGCGCAGCATCAGCCGCTCGCGGCGCTCTGGCTGATGCCGCACCTCGGCCCGCGCACCGTGGACCTGCAGGCGGGGCGCATCCTGAACCTGACCAGCCCGCGGGCCGGCGCGCCGGACCTGTTCACGTTCACCGGCCTGCACCTGCTCACGAAGCGCATCCTGGATTTCCTGCCGCAGCAGGAGGTGTTCGCGAGCATGACGCCCACCTATACGGCGGCGCTGGCGCGCGGCGAGGTCGTGCGCGGCGTGGTGGTGCCCGGCGCCTTCTGGGCGGATGCCGGCCGCCCCATGGATTATGTGGCGGCGCATGCCACGGTCATGGAACTGCATCAGCAGCAGCGGTGCGGCGGCGCGCTCTTTGATCCTGCGCTGGCGCAGCGCGCCGGCCAGTTGCCGCGGCGGGGCGCGGGCTTCGTCGCGATGGCGGAGAACGTGACGGTGGCGCCGGAAGCGCGCGTGGAGCTGAGCGTGCTGTTGCCCGGTGCGCGGATCGCGCCGCAGGTGGAAGTGTTCGGCGCCGTCGTCGGGCCGGATACCCTGGTGGAACACAATGTGACCGGCCTCGTCGGACGCGCCGAGCGCTGGCTCGATGCCGCGGAGCAGGCGGCGGTGCGCGCGGTGGGTTTTGATGTGACGCAGACGACCGTCGCCACCGATGGCATGCGCGGCTCGCAGCGGACGTTCGTGTGGCTGATGAGCGGCGCAAGGACGGCGATCCTGATGCGCTACGATCCGGCGCGCGCGGAGAACAAGCTCTTCGCCCTGCACGCGCGCTTCCTCAAGGACCTGGGCTTGCCGGTGCCGGCGGTGCTGCACGACGACCCGGAGCACCAGCTCACCATCGTCGAGGACGTGGGCGAGCGCGACCTGCTGAACCTCGCGAAAGGCCTCGCGCGCGCCGACCTGCTGGCGCTGTATGAACTGGCGCTGCGTCCGGTCGTGCTGTTGCACACGCAGGGCGCGCAGGCGGTCCGGCGCGTCGGGCTGGCGCGGATGCCGGACTTCGGGCCCGAGCTCTACCGTTGGGAGCACGACTATTTTGCCGAGCATATGCTGGCGCGCCGCTGCGGCGTGCCGGTGGAAACCATCGCGAGCATCCTGCAGGAGTTGGCCGGTATCACCGCGCAACTGGAGCGCGAGCCGCAGGTGCTGGTGCATCGCGATCTGCAATCGAGCAACATCATCTGGCGCGAGAACCACCCGCACCTGATCGATTTCCAGGGGATGCGCCTGGGCCCGGCGGCCTACGATCTCGCGTCGCTGCTCTGCGATCCCTACGCCGATCTCACGGAAGAGGTGCAGCTGCACCTGCTGAGCGCCTACCAGCGCGAGGGTGGTGGCGCGGTGCCGGTGGACCTGTTCTGGCTGGCCGCGATCCAGCGGCTGGTCCAGGCGCTCGGCGCCTTTGCCAAGCTTTCGGCGCGGCCGGAGTCGGCCGCATTTGCCGCCCACATCCCCGCCGCGCTGCGCCAGCTCCACCGCGCGCTCGGTCACCAGCCGCTTTTCCCGGCGCTGCAAGCATGGGTGGCGGAAACCATGGAGAATGGTTGATGGCGGATGGTGAATGGTGGATGAGAAACGCATATGACGACAAGGCCTGATCCAGAATATATTGCAGCGCTTCCGTCTCCTGGCATCCACCATCCACCCTTACCCCGGCTGCCCTTTCCGCGGCCGTTTCGCGTCGGCGTCACCTCCTATGTCTATCCGGCCGATATCCTGCCGAACGTCGAGCGCCTCGCCGGGCGCGTGGACGATATCGAACTGGTGCTCTTCGAGTCGGAGCAGACGGCGAACCTGCCTTCGGCGGAAGTCGTCGCGCGCTTGGCCGAGCTGGGCCATCAGCACCGCCTGACCTACACCGTGCATTTTCCGACCGACCGCAAACTCGGCAGTGCGGACGCCGCCGAACGCGCGGCGCACGTGGACCAGATGCGCCGCATCATCACACTCCTCGCGCCCTTGCCGGTGCATGGCTACATCCTGCACCTCGAAGGTATCGGCCCGGGCGACTCCGCCGCGCGTGTCGCGGCGTGGCAGCGCGACGTGGCCGCCGAGCTGCCACGCCTGCTCGCGGACGGGCCGCCGCCCGGCCTGTTCTGTGTCGAGAGCTTGAACTATCCCTTCGAGTGGTGCGCGCCGCTGCTCGACCGGTTCGGCTTGAGCGTTTGTGCCGATGTGGGGCATGTCTGGCGGGGCGGCGGCGACGTGCCGGCGTTCCTGCGCACCTGGCTGCCGCGGGCGCGGGTGATCCACCTGCACGGCGAGCGCGACGGGCGCGACCATCTGCCGCTGACGGCCCTCGCGCCGGGCCGGCTGGAGAGTTTCCTGGAGGCGGTGCGCGGCTTTTCCGGCGTGGTCACGCTCGAGGTGTTTGAGTACGATGCCGCGCGGCTTTCCATCGAAAGGTTGTCACCATGTCTGACGCAAACCAAGGCCGGCTGATCCTCGTGCTTGGCGGCGCGCGCAGCGGCAAGAGCCGTTACGCCCAGCAGCTCGCGGAGCGCTACTGGCCGCGCCCGGTATTCCTGGCGACGGCGGAGGCGATCGATGCGGAGATGGTCGCGCGGATCGCGCAGCACCGTGCCGCGCGCGGCGACCGGTGGCAGTGCGTCGAGGAACCGCTCGACCTCGCCGGCGCGCTTGCGCGTGCGGCGGGGCAGGGGGATGGCGTGCTGCTCGACTGCCTGACCGTCTGGCTCGGCAACGTGCTGGTGAAGGAAGGCGCCCCCGGCGTCGCGGCGCGGCAGCAGGCGCTGCTCGCCGCCATACGCGGGCGCACCACGAGCCTGATTCTCGTCAGCAACGAAGTCGGCCTCGGCATCGTGCCGGAGCACGCGCTCGGCCGCGAGTTCCGCGACCTCGCCGGCTGGCTGAACCAGGCGCTGGCGGCCGAGGCCGATGCCGTCATGTTCATCGCGGCCGGCCTGCCGCTGGCGCTCAAAGGCGTCGCGTATCCCTAGGAGTGCCGATGCGACGCACGGACAAGCGGATGGCCTCGGGGACGACGCAGCTGGCGTTGGACTTTACGCAGACGGCCCCGGCCCGGCCGGCGGTCCCGCCGGTGGTGCCACCACGCCCTGAGCCCCTGACCGCGTTGCCCGGCGACCCGTCCGAGCGCGGCTATCAGGCCTTCCACTCGGAAAGGGCTGCGGCCCTCCAGGAACTGGAACAGCGGTTCGGGTTGATTCTGAACCGCCGGGTACGCGTGACGCTGTGCGGCGTGCCCGCGGAGTTTGTGGGGACCCTGGTGCTGGCGCAGTTGCTGCCTTGCGCCGCCGGCCACGAGCCCTTGCGGTTGCGGATCGGGACGGCGGAATTCGACGACGCCGATATCGAAAGCTGTGTGTTACTGTAGGCGCCCGGCCATTTTCCATCGATTGAGAGCCGTACAACAGTCTGACGCAGATTAAGCGTCCCTCGTTCACGTCGTTGTCCTCGATCAGCGTTCACGGGGTTTATCGAGGACGAGGACGAGCAAGAACGGTCAGCGTGTTGTGCGGGGCGCAACAGGGCCGCCCGTGGCACGGCTGCCTCGCCCGCCGCTGGCGGTAAGTCTTGGAAAAGGTCGCCGCTTGCGCTACAAAATCCACATGAAACGCCTGCTTGTCTCCTTGGTGCTGCTGGCCGCCGCGGGGTGTACGATGTTGTTCGCGCCCGCCGATGCGCCGGCGACGATCAACCGCGGCCACTGGCTCGGCCGGCAGGTGATGTTCACGTTCGATGCGCGCGAGAGCGATATCGGCGCCGCCGAGCTGCTCGACAAGCTGCGCTATTATCGTGTGCCCGCGGCCTTTTTCGTCACCGGGCAGTTCGTCGAGCAACATCCCGCCCTGACGCGACGCATCGCGGCCGAAGGCCACGAGGTCTATAACCACAGCTACAGCAATCCGCTGCTGCGGCATGCGCCGGAGGCGCGCATCGTCGAGCAACTGCGGCGCGCCGATGCCGCGATCGTCCGCGCGACGGGGCGTTCCTCGAAACCGTTCTTCCGCCCGGCCTACGGGGAGATCGATGAGAACTTACGGCGCGTGGCGTTCGCCGAGGGCTATCGGGTGGTGCGCTGGACCATCAGTGCCGATGATTGGAAGCCGGGCATCATGATGGCGGGGCCCACCAACCTGCTGGATACGGCAACCAATACGGTCGACCAGTCCTCCGCTTCCGCCCGGGAGCGCGATCCCAATTATGAATGGATCCAGCGGCAGAAGCTGATGATGATGTTGGACAAGGACTATAAGCCACCCGACCCCAAGATGACGTATGCCTCCAACATCGTCAACCGCTTCCAGTCCGGCGCCATCGTGCTCCTGCACGTGGGGTACACCAACACCGTGGAGTTGCTGGAGCCGCTGATCAAGGTCACGCGCGGCAAGGATTACAACATCGTGCCGCTCCGCGATGGCGTGAAGTGACGGGTTGATCTGCCGGCCACCGGTTGTCCGCGGCCTCATCCCTTCGTCGGCACAACATCCGCGATCACATCGTAATCGAGACTTTCGACGACGCGCGCGGTGGCGAAGGCGCCGGGCTGCAGGCGTCCGGCGGCGGCACCGCGGAGCATGACCACGCCATCCACTTCCGGGGCCTCGTGCTGGCTGCGCGCGATGGCGCGGACGCCCTTGGGAACTTTGGCGCCGCGCTCGACGGGCTCATCCACCAGCACAGAAAATTCCTGGCCGACACGCGCGGCCTGTCGCCGCTGCGAGACGTCCAGCTGCGCCGCCATCAGCGCGTCGCGGCGGGCCTGCTTGACGGCTGGCGGCAGGCTGTCGGCGAGCTGGGCGGCGGGCGTCTTGGCCTCGTGCGAGTAGAGGAAGACGCCGGCGTGCGTGAAGCGGCCCTCCCGGACGAAGGCGAGCAGTTCCTCGAAATCCTTTTCGGTCTCGCCGGGATAGCCGACGATGAACGAGGTGCGCAGCGCGAGGCCGGGCAATTTTTTCGGCAGGCGGTCGAGCAGCGCGAGCGTCGCGGCCCTGGTCATGCCGCGGCCCATCCCGGCGAGCATGGCGTCGGAGATGTGCTGGAGCGGGAGGTCGAGGTAGGGGCAGAAGCGGCTGTCGCTGGCGAGCGCGTCGAGCACGGCGTCGGTCAGGTGCAGCGGGTAGGCGTACATGAGGCGGAACCAGACGGCGTCGGAGATTTCGTCGCGCAACGTGCCGAGCAGTTCGGGCAGCAGAAGTTTTCCCGAGAGATCGCGGCCATAGCTGGTCGTGTCTTGTGCGATCAGGCACAGCTCCTGCGCGCCGATGGAAAGCAGCTCGCGCGCCTCGCGGACGAGGTCGGCGATCGGGCGGCTGACCTGCTTGCCGCGGATGCGCGGGATGGCGCAGAAACGGCAGGGATTCGAGCAGCCCTCCGAAATTTTCAGATAGGCCGTGTGCGCCGCGCCGATGCGCAGGCGCGGAAAATTCTGGAAGGTCTGGTGATAGTCGCCTGCTGCTGGAGCGGCGGCCTGTGGCCGCCGATTCTTTTCGGAATGGCGCCCGGCCAACTCGCGGCAGATTTCCGCGAGGCGCGGATAGTCGCAGAAGCGCACGGTGGCGTCGGCGGGCGCGAGCGTCGCGGCTACCTCCGGCACATCGAGCGCGCGTTCGGCGAGGCAGCCGAGCGCGACGAGCGCCTTGAGCTGTCCGCCCTGGCGCAGCTTGGCCAGCTCGCGCAGCGTCGCGGCGGATTCCTCGCGCGCGTCGTGGATGAAGCCGCAGGTGTTCACCAGGCAGATATCCGCCAGCGCCGGGTCTTCCGAGAGCAGGAAGCCCGCCTCGACGAGGCGGCCGAGGATGCGCTCGGAGTCCACGGTGTTCTTCGCACAGCCGAGGCTGACGAGGCTGACGACGATCGGGCGGTCGGTATTTTTCATGGTGTGTCGAGCCAGTTTGGCAGATGCAGCGCGCCGCTGCGCGCCAAATCGGTACGCAGCGCGGCGGCGACGCGCGCCCGTTCGAGGCCGCAGCCGGCGACCAGGTGTTCGAGGAGCGCGTAGGCCAGCTCGAACAGGGGGATGCTGTGGGTTTTTCCAAACCTTGGAAAAAGGTGGTCGCAGAGCTTCCAAACCCTGGAAAACGGCGAGTCGCCCGGCCCGCTCCAGAGCAGCGGCAAGGTGTTTTCGAAGCGGCCGCGGTTGCCGAGCAGCTCCCAGAAGCGCGAGAAGCGCTTGAGCTTTTCCACGGTCGCGGCGTCGAGCAACTGGTTGGCGACGAGCTCGTACGGCGGCTCGGGATTCCAGCGGACATCCCACTCGGCGTCGTGCCGCGCAATGGCCGTGCCGCGCAGGCGCTTGAGGATGCCGACCTGCAGCTCGTGGGGTTGGAGATGGATCATGCGGTCGAAGTCGGCGGCGAAACTTTCCAGCGTCTGGCCCGGCAGCCCGGCGATCAGGTCGGCGTGGATCAGCGCGTGGGTCTCCTGGCGCAGGAAGCGGAGCGCGTCCTCGGCCGCGGCGGCGGTTTGTTGCCGGCCGATGCGCGCGTTGATTTCCTCGGAAAAGGTCTGCACGCCGACCTCCAGCCGCAGCAGGCCGGGCGGCGCGCGCCGCAGCAGCTCGCGCCACGGTGGCGTCAGGCACGACGGTGTGATTTCCAGATGCACCTGCAGCTCTGACGGTGGGGCGAGGCGTCCCGCCGAGCCGTTGACGGCGAGCGGCTCCGCCGGAGGCGGCGCCCTACCTGCAGCATAGGAATAGAAAAATTCCAGCACGGCTCGGCCGAAGTCGGCGTCGAGGTTGAACGTGCGGTCCACGAACTTGATGCGCCGCATGCCGCGGGCGAGCAAACGCTCGAACTCCGGCAAAAGGGCTGCCAGCTCGAAGCGGCGCACGCCGCGCTCGATGGCCGAGACGCAGTACTCGCAGCCGAACGGGCAGCCGCGCGAGGCCTCGAGGTAGGTGAAGCGCGTCGCGAGGTCGTGATCGGTATAGAGCGCGTAGGGCAGGGCGAGCTGCGCGGGCGCGGGCGGCGGCGCGTGGACGATTTTCTCCCGCGGCGGCGCGCCGGCGAGCACGGCGCGGCAGAGCGCGGCGAACGTGAGGTCGGCCTCGCCGCAGATGACGTAGTCGGCCAGCGGCGTCAGCGGATGCGTTTCGGTTGCGTAGCTGATTTCCGGGCCACCGAGGACGAGCGTGAGCTGCGGCGCGGCGCGGCGCAGGGCCGCGAGCAACGCGGCGGTCTGGGGAATGTTCCAGATATAGGCGCCGAGCCCGACGAGGCGCGGGGCGGGCGCGAGGATTTTTGCGGCGGCCAGCGCGGGTGCGGTTTGCAGGTCGAATTCCAGGAGGGCGGAATCCGCCTGCAGCTCGCCGAGGTTCGCCTGCAAATAGCGCAGGCCGAACGCCGCGTGCTGGTAGCGCGCCGAAAAAGTTGCTAGAACGATGGCCGACACGCGGAGACGATAACATGATTCTGGACTTGTTGGAAAATGCGGAGCGTTATGCGGGCGCACATCCGGCCTTTGCGGCGGCGTTCGCCTTCCTGCGGCGGGCGGACCTGGCGACGTTGCCCGTCGGGCGGATCGAGCTGGATGGCGACCGGCTGTTTGCGCTCGTGCAGCGTCCGGAAGGACGCGGCCACGCCGGCGCGCGGCTGGAAGCGCACCGGAAATATGCGGACATCCAGTTCGTGCTTGCCGGCCACGAGGAATATGGCTGGCGCGCGCGGGCCGATGCACCGGCGGTGGCCGAGCCGTATGTGGACGGCAAGGATCTTGAATTTTTCGCCGGTGCGCCGGCCGTCTGGCTGCCCGCCCCGGCGGGCAGTTTCGCTGTTTTCTTCCCGGAAGATTTGCACGCGCCGCTGGCCGGGGCGGGGGCGCTGCACAAGGTCGTCATCAAAGTCCGCGTTTGATTTCCGCCCAACCTGCGGCATCCTTGGCGCGCATGAACACCGCCGACATCCTGGCCTGGCTGACCGAGACGGACGAAAAGCGCCTGGCGCCCTTGTGGGCCGAGGCCGACCGTGTCCGCCGCGCGAACGTCGGCGAGGCCGTCCATCTCCGCGGGCTGATCGAGATCTCCAACCACTGCGTGCGCCGCTGCGCCTACTGCGGGTTGCGCGTCGAGCGTGCGGAGCTGGCGCGCTACCGCATGACGGCCGACGAGGTGCTCGGCTCCGCGCGCGATGCGTTTCAGTTCGGCTACGGCACCGTCGTCTTGCAGGCCGGCGAGGATCCCGGCTGGCGCGCGGAGGAAATGGCCGACGTCGTGCGCCGCATCAAGGGCGAAACCCCGCTCGCGGTCACGCTGAGCCTCGGCGAGCGGTCACCTGACGAGTGGAAGCTCTGGCGCGCGGCCGGCGCCGACCGCTACCTGCTGCGCTTCGAAACCTCCAACCGCGCGCTCTACGACCTGATCCATCCCGCCGGTCCGGGCGGCCAGCTTTCCGACCGCCTCGCGATGCTCCGCGAACTGCGCGCCCTCGGCTACGAAATCGGCAGCGGCGTGATGATCGGCATCCCCGGCCAGACCTACCGCGACCTCGCGCGCGACCTGGAGACGTTCCGCGCACTCGATCTCGACATGATCGGCGTCGGCCCGTTCATCCCGCACCCCGACACGCCGCTTGGCAAAACGGCGGCCGTGGCGGGGCCGGAGCAACCGCCGGCGGATGAACTGATGACGTTCAAGATGATCGCGCTGACGCGGCTGCTGTGCCCGCGCGCCAACATCCCGAGCACGACGGCGCTGGCGACCCTCAACCTGGAGCAGGGCCGCGAGCTCGGCCTGCAGCGCGGTGCGAACATCGTCATGCCCAACGTCACGCCGCTGAAGTACCGCGCTCTCTACGAAATCTATCCCGGCAAGGCGTGCATCCGCGAGGACGGCGCGCAATGCAGCTTCTGCCTGCGCGGCCGCCTCGCTGCCATCGGCCGCCCCGTGGGCCAGGGCCAGGGCGCGGCACGGCGGCCGGTGGAGGCCTGAAAAAAATCACAAAGCGGTTGACAGGCGGTTTTTCTATCATATACTCCACCACGCCGATGGACATATGAGAGAATTGAATATGCAAAAGCAAACCAAGGTGAAGCGGGTGGGGCGGGGCGCGGTGCCCAAGGCGGCGGCCCCGCTCGGAAAATTTGGCAGCGGCCTGGGTGTGACGACCAAGGGGCGCTACGGGCTGCGCTTCATGATCGCGCTTGCGCGGCATCCGGGCGCGGAGCCCTTCACGCTGGGCGCGCTCTCGCGGCTGCTGCTCATCTCGGAGAAATATCTCTGGCACGTGGCGCGGCTGCTGACCTCGGCGGAGCTGATCCGCGCGGAGCGCGGCGCGCATGGCGGTTACCGGCTGGCGCGCCAGCCGGAGGCGATCACGCTGCTCGCCATCGTCGAGGCGCTCGAAGGCCCGTGCCAGCTGGTGCCGGTCGATGAACTCACCAATGGCGCGGCGGGCTATGCCTGGCGCGAGGTCGAGGCGGCGCTCCGCCAAAAATTGCAGTCGCTGACCCTGCGCAACATTGTGGAGCAGTACGACGCGCAGGCGGCCGAGTTGCACTACGTGATTTGAACGACGAAAAACAACCAACCCGGAAGGAAAGACATCATGGCTACCCAAAGACTGGAAACCCTCGCGTTGCACGCGGGGCAGAAACCCGACCCGACGACCGGCTCGCGCGCCGTGCCGCTCTATCAGACCGCGTCCTACGTGTTCAAGAGCGCGGAGCACGCCGCGAACCTGTTTGCGCTGAAGGAATTCGGCAACATCTACACGCGGCTGATGAACCCGACGACCGACGTCTTCGAGCAGCGTATCGCCGCCCTCGAGGGCGGCACCGGCGCGCTCGGCGTCGCCTCCGGCCAGTCGGCGATCAGCTACGCGCTGCTTGCGATCACGCGGCTCGGCGATGAAATCGTCGCGGCGAACAATCTCTACGGCGGCACCTACCAGCTGTTCCACTACACGTTCCCCAAGCTGGGCCGCACCGTGAAGTTCGTGAACTCGCGCGATCCGGCGGCCTTCAAGGCGGCGATCACGCCGAAGACGCGCGCGATCTACGCCGAGACCATCGGCAACCCGAAGCTCGACGTGCCGGATTTCGAGGCGCTCGCCAAGATCGCCCACGAGGCCGGCGTGCCGCTGGTCGTGGATAACACCGTCGGCATTGGCCTGGTCCGTCCGTTCGACCATGGTGCGGACATCATCGCCAGCTCGGCCACCAAGTACATCGGCGGCCACGGCACCTCGATCGGCGGCGTGATCGTGGACTCCGGCAAGTTCCAGTGGAACAACGGCAAGTTCCCGGAATTCACCGAACCCGACCCGAGCTATCACGGCATCCAATACTGGGACGCGCTCTCCAACGTGCCCGGCATGGGCAACGTGGCCTTCATTCTCAAGGTGCGCTTGACGCTGCTGCGCGACCTCGGCGCCGCGCTGAGCCCGTTCAACGCCCGCGAGTTCCTGCTCGGCCTCGAGACGCTGCCGCTCCGCGTCGCGCGCCATTCCGAGAACGCGCTCGCGGTCGCGCGCTGGCTCAAGCAGCACCCGCTCGTCAGCTGGGTCGTCTACCCCGGCCTCGAGGACAACCCCGACCACAAGAACGCCGCGAAGTACCTGAAGAAAGGTTTCGGCGGCATCCTCGGGTTCGGCGTCAAGGGCGGCCTCGAAGCCGGCAAGAAGTTCATCAACTCGGTCCAGCTGCTTTCGCACCTGGCCAACATCGGCGACGCGAAGAGCCTCGTCATCCACCCGGCCTCGACCACGCACCAGCAGCTCACCGCGGCGGAGCAGGCGGCGACCGGCGTGACGGCGGACTACATCCGCCTCTCCGTCGGCCTCGAAAACATCGAGGACCTCAAGGCCGACATCGATCAGGCCCTGCAGAAGACGGCGGGATGAGCGCGCTTTCCAGGGCTTGGAAAGGTGCTCTGTGGGCTTTTCCAAGCCTTGGAAAAAACGCGAAATAAAGTTCCAACCCTTGGAAGAACGATGAGCACGGAAAAACCAAAACTGCCGGCGCCCGCAGGGCCCTACTCGCATTTCCGCCGCGCGGGCCATCTGGTCTTCGTCTCCGGCCAGTTGCCGGTGAAGTGGGATGGCGAGCTGGCGACGGAGATCGGCGCGGCGACGGCGCAGACGCTGGAGAACGTTCGTAATGTCTTGCGCGCCTCAGGGCTGGACCTCCAGCACGTGGTGAAGGTGACCGTGTTGCTCGCGGACATCAAGGATTTTGCCGCCATGAACGAGGTCTATGCGCGTTACTTCGGCGCGCAGCCGCCGGCGCGGTCGTGCTTCCAGGTGGCGGCGCTGCCCAAGGGCGCGCGGCTGGAGATCGAGGCGATGGCCGATGACGGAACCGCTCCATAAAAAAGTGTCGCTGCACGTCGTGCGCGACTACAACCGCCGGTTGCAGGGGCACATGCGGCTGATCGCCGTGCAGGCGGGCAGCGACATCGGCGCGGCGATCAACCAGATGCAGATCTACGGCATCTCGCAGCTGCCGGTGCTGGACGGTGCGCGCGTCGTGGGCAGCCTCGATGAGCGCGCGCTGCTGGAGCGGCTGGTGACGACGGATGCGCACCTGCGCGGGGCGGTGGAGCAATTCATGCAGCCGCCGCTGCCGGCGCTCGACGAAGCGGCCACGCTGGACGAGGCGCTGGGCCTGCTGCGCGGCGGTGCGCCCGGCGTGCTCGTCACGCAGGCCGGCGCGCCGGTGGGCATCCTCACGGCGGCGGATCTGATCGCGTTCAAGGTCTACGGCGGACACCTTGAGTACGAAATTTAACCAACAGGAGAAAAACCATGAGCCGTATCTATGATGACAACTCGCGTTCCATCGGCAACACGCCGCTGGTGCGCCTCAACCGGGTGGTCGAGGGCGCCAAGGCCGTGGTGCTGGTCAAGATCGAAGGCCGCAATCCTTCCTATTCGGTCAAGTGCCGCATCGGCGCCAACCTGATCTGGGATGCCGAGCAGCGCGGCGTGCTCAAGCCCGGCATCGAGATCGTCGAGCCGACCAGCGGCAACACGGGCATCGCGCTCGCCTATGTGGCCGCGGCGCGCGGCTACAAGCTGACGCTGCTGATGCCGGAGACGATGAGCATCGAGCGGCGGCGCGTGCTCGCGGCGCTCGGCGCGAACCTTGTGCTCACCCCCGGCCCGGAAGGCATGAAGGGCGCGGTGCGGCGCGCGGAAGAGCTCGCGGCGAGCGATCCGCAGCGGTATTTCCTGCCGCAGCAGTTCAAGAACCCGGCGAACCCGGCGATCCACGAGAAGACCACCGGCCCGGAAATTTGGAACGACACCGATGGCATGGTGGATGTGCTCGTCAGCGGCGTCGGCACCGGCGGCACGATCACCGGCATCTCGCGCTTCCTCAAGAAGACCAAGGGCGCGAAGGTGCTTTCCGTCGCGGTCGAGCCGAAAGAGAGCCCGGTCATTACGCAGAAGCTGGCCGGGCAGGAGCTCAAACCCGGGCCGCACAAGATCCAGGGGATCGGCGCGGGCTTCATCCCGGACACCCTCGACCTTGCCCTCGTGGATCGCGTCGAGCTGATTGATGGCCCGGCCGCCATCGAGTTCGCGAAGCGGCTGGCGAAGGAGGAGGGTATCCTCGCCGGCATCTCCAGCGGCGCGGCCGCCGCCGTCGCGGTGCGGCTGGCCCAGTTGCCGGAGTTCGCGGGCAAGACCATCGTCGCGATTCTGCCCGATGCCTCCGAGCGCTATCTCTCGACGGCGCTCTTCGAGGGCATCGGCTGAAAAACATGGAGGATGGTGGCTGGGACAGGGTGCAGGGCAGATGATCGTGGTTGCTCCCACGGGGAGCCGCGCTATACTGCCGACGCCCTCAACCATCCACCGTTCACCATCTTCTCCCATGTCGCTATCAGCCTTCCAACAACAGCGGTATGCGCGGCACCTGACGCTGCCGGAGATCGGCGCGGCCGGGCAGGAGCGCCTGCTGGCCGCGCGCGTGCTGCTGGTCGGCGTCGGCGGACTGGGCTCGCCGACGGGGCTCTATCTCGCCGCCGCGGGCATCGGCACACTCGGCATCATGGATGGCGACGTGCTGGAGGCGAGCAACCTGCAACGGCAGATCGCGCACACCACCGCCGATCTCGGCCGGCCGAAAGTGGATTCCGCGCAGCGCACATTTGAGGCACTCAATCCGGATTGTCGCGTGCGGAAACTTTCCGGACGCCTGACCGCCGCCAATGCGCCGCGGATCCTTGCAGAATTTGACTTCGTCGTGGATGCGACGGATAACTTCGACAGCAAGTTCCTGATCGCCGATGCCTGCCATGCCGCCGGCAAACCCTATTCCCACGCCGGCATTCTCGCCTGCCTCGGGCAGACGATGACGGTCATCCCCGGCCGGACCGCTTGCTATCGCTGCCTGTTCGACGAGCCGCCGGCCACCCCGGCCGGACCGCCGCAGGGCCCGCTGGGCGCGGTGCCTGGTGTGATCGGTTCCCTGCAGGCCTTGGAGGCGATCAAATTCATCACGGGCTGTGGCACGCTGCTGACCGACCGGTTGCTGACGTTCGACGCGCTGCAGATGCAGTTCCGCGTCGTGCCGGTCCGCCGTAACCCGCGGTGCCGGCTGTGTGGCCGCCCGCCCGGCTGAGGCGGCGCCCCCCGCCGCAGGTGTCGCAGCCAAATAGGCAGTTCCTCGCGGGGGCCTGCCGGAAGCTTTCTGGGGCGCGGTTGCCGCTCCGGCTCTTTTTTGCGCGGTGCCTGCTTGCTTCTCGGGCGGCGACTTCTTATGCTCCGCGCAACCTTCAACCACGGGAGTCAGGCATATGGAAAAGAATTGGTTCTACTCGGCAGATGGCCAGGAGAAAAAAGGGCCGGTGCCGGAAAGCGAACTGCAGCAACTGCTCGCCAGCGGACACATTTCGGCGGCCACGCTGGTGTGGAGCGAAGGCATGGCGAACTGGGCGCCGGCGAGCAGCGTAGCCGCGCTGCAACCCCCGTCCGCCGCCGCTCCCGTGGCTTCCGCGGCGGGCGTGTCGGTCGCAGCGGCCACCGTCACAGGCGGCGTGCCGGTGCCGCAGGGGCTGGGTGGCTGGATGACCTTTGTCGGCGTCATGCACATCGTCGGTGGCGCGTTCGCCTGCCTGTCCTGCATCGGACTGATCTATGGCATTCCGATGATCATCGGTGGCGTCGGTCTGATCGGCGCGAAGAACCTGTTCAACACGCTGCCCAGCATCGATCCGGCGATGCTGCCGGCGCTGGAGAAGCAGCGTAGCGCCTTCAAGGCCCTGGGCTGGAGCTACATCATGATGTTCATCTTCACGGTCATCTTCATGATTGTCTATGGCGTCGTGATTTTTGCGATGATCGGTCGGATGCAAAACATCGCGCATTGACGCACACGGCTGCTCCGTCCAACACAGGCTGGCCTGTCCCGAACTGTGGCCAGCCGACGGGAGTGTTTCCAAGGGCGCGCGCCTCTGGGCGGGCGGTCCTATTCACCGGTGCCTGTGGCGCGAAAAAGGTGTTGTCACATGGCGCATTATGACGTAAAAATACTTCGCAAAGGTGTTTTCCCCGCAGGAACAAACTATGGAACGACGTAAACTCAGCGGGCGGCCACCCAAATTCGAAGAGGCGCGCCGCCCCATCACGGTGACGCTGCCGGAACGCATCCTGCAGCAGCTCGCGGCCCTGCATGGCGACCGTGCACGCGCCATCGTCAAGGCGACCACCTTGGCCATCGGCTTTAAGGCGGAAGAACGGCCCCTGGTGGATGTGGTCGAGGTGCGGCCCAACGAAGCGGTGATCATCGTCGGGCCCAGCCGGCGGCTGCAGGAAATCCCGTGGCTGCGGCTCGGTGAGGTCGCGCCGGCGCGGCATCTGCTGGTGATCCCGACGGGCACGGCGATCGAGCAGTTGGAGGTGGCCGTTTCCGACCTCTTGGACCGGTTGATGCCGGACGAGAAATACGAGCGTGAATTATTGGGCGCCCTGCACCGCTTGCTGCGCCAGCGCCGCCGGCAGCAGGACGTCTCCAAGGCGGAAATTCTGCTCATCCGCACCGGAAAAAAGTAAGGCCATGCCCGCCTGGGTGGACAACTTTCTAACCTTTGCGTTTGGTCCGCCTTCCGCCAGCCGCTTTAAGCGGATGCAGATGCTCTTCCTGGCGCTCGTCCTGTTGCTGGGCGGCGGCTTCTGGTGTTCGTTCTTCAAGTGCCAGGAGGCGGAGCCGTTCTTCCATGCGATTGATTGGAAGGTCGAGCAGCAGTACTACCACATCATCCAGCAGGCTTGGCAGACCCAGCAGGCGCCCTATCATGTGTCGACCCCGGTGCAGCCGCTGCGGCCGACACAGCGGTTCATGGCCGTGCCGGAAGCGCTCTACTGGCTCGCGCCGCAGGCCCCGCTGCTCGCCTTCCTGACCCTGAAGCAGTTCGTGGTCGTCAATGTCCTGCTGCATTTTGCCATCGGTTTCTGGGGGTGTTTGATGTTGCGGCGCCGGCTCGACCTGTCGCCGGTCGCGTTCCTTGTTTTGGTCCTGCTGTTCAATCTCAACGGGCACATCATTGCGCACGTCGCCGCGGGCCACAAATGGAACGGCTATTTTTACCTGGCCATGCTGGCCGCTTTCGTCCTCGACGCGCTCGACCGCCGCGCGCCGGTTTTCGAGACCGGGGTCCGGATCGCCCTGGTCAACCTGTTCGTGCTGCTGCAGGGCTCGATTCATCTCTATGCGCTGTGCATGATTTTTCTGGGCCTGCTGTTCCTCTGCAGCAGCCGCGCCCGCTGGACGGCCTTGCTGGCGGCGGCGTTGACCGGCCTGTTGTCGGTCTTCCGCCTCGCGCCGGCCGCGCTGACGCTCGGCAAACTTTCGGCGGCGGAGTTCGAGAGCGGCTTCGGCTCGCTCGCCGACATCCTTGCCCGCCTGGACTCGACCGCCTTGTTCAAGAAGGCGCTGTTCCCCTGGGAATACGACCTGTACATAGGCCTGGTCGGTGTCGCGTTCCTTTTCATCTTCGGCATCTGGTTCGCCTTCAGTGCGCGGCCGGAACTCGCGGCCGCCCGTTTTCGCGGCCTTTATCTGCCCTTGTTGATCCTGCTGGCCCTCTCCTTGGGCGACTTCTATCAGCAATTCATTGCGTTCCTGCCGGCCGCCGTCCCGAACACCGAGCGCGTGCCCTCGCGGTTCCTGGTCCTGCCGCTGGTGTTTCTGGTGGTGATGGCCTGTGCGCGTTTTCAGCGGCTGCATCAGTGCTTCATTCAGATCCGCTGGCTTGGCTTCGGTATGTTGGCCGCCGTGGCCGCGCTGTTGCTCCAACTCCGCTATCACTGGGCTTTATGGCGGATGGAGTCCATTGAGCGCAACTTTATCTGCGGTGCGCCGGATCTGCTCCTCCCCAACATCCTCACGCTGGACGATCCCGCCTATCTGCGCTCCGTCCACGTCACCCTGCTGTTCTCGCTGCTGGTCCTGGTGACGCTGGTGGGGCTGCTGCTCTGGCGGCGGCTGCGGCGGCGGGCTGCCACGCCCGCGCCACTCCAGCTGTTCCTGGAAACGCCGTCGGTCGCCGTCACGCTCGCCGACCGGCGCCGCACGGTCCGCTGGGCCCTCGTGGTTGGCATCCTGTTTTGGTCTCTGTTGGAGGCGGGCGAGGTGAACCGCTGGATCCGGCCGGAGGGCTTGAGCGTGACGTACTATCAGGATGTCAGCCTGAAATTCCCGGCCTGGCGCGGTGTCGAGCACGATCTGGTCCGCGATTTTGAAGAGGATCCGCCGATCTGGTGGATCCTGCCCGGCGGCTTCTCGTCGTGCTGGACCGGCTACCTGGACGTGCCGCGCGAGGCGGACTACATCTTCTACAGCCAAAGCTCAGACGGTATCCGCTTCTATCTCGACGGCCAGTGCGTATTGGATAACTGGCGCCGGCAGCGGTTCAGCACCAGCGGCACCGCCGCCAAGGTCCATCTCACGGCCGGCCTGCATCCGTTGAAGGTGGAGCACTTCTCGCACGACCAGTCTGGCGCCCTGCGTGTCCGTTGGTGCGGCGGCGGCATTCCCGAGAACACCCTGCTCGCCGCGCCTTATCTGCGCAAGCGTCCGTGATCTTTTCCCGCGTCCGCCGGGCCGTGACTCCCGCCCCACTGCGGCGTACCGGCGACCCCAAGGAGGGTCGTTCAGAACTCGCGTTCCACATCCGCCAGCGCCGTCCCGGAACTGGAGGCCAGGGAGCGGATCATGTTGTTGAGATCGCGTACATCACCGGCTAAGCCGCCGAAGCGGGGGCCGGACATCGGGGGAATGGTGGCCAGAATCGGAATCGTGTTGTGCGCGCGCGCTGAAGCAATGATGGTGGCCAGATGGCTGATGACGGAGTCGAACGAGAGGTGTGAGTGGACGTCGTTCGATCCATACATAATGCAGAGGTAGGCCGGTTTGTTGGCTTCCAAAACACCGGCGACCCGGCTCGCGCCGCCGCCGCTTTCCTCGCCAGGCTTCCCTTCATTGACGCAGGTCTTGCCGGTCATGCCGGCGAGAATGCCAGGATAACCGGAGAGCGTGATGCTGTCGCCCAGGCAGACGATGACGTTCGGATCGTTGTCGCCAATCCCGGAGGGGCTGCTGGAAATACGGTCGTTGAACGCCGCCGCAATGGATGCGCTGGCGGTGGCGTCCGGATGCAGTCCATCGGGGAAATGGGGCAGCGTACCCGAGGCGTCCGTCACGCTGTTGGTATCGCCCGAAGCACTGTCGGAGGAGTTGGTGGCGGCGGCAGCAGCGGCGCCGGTGCTATCGGACGAGTCGCCGCCACAGCCCGCCAGCCAAGGCATGGCCACACCCAGCAGTCCCAAGCAGAGGAAAGCGCGCAAGTTTCTTTTCATAGGGTCTTGGTCTCCTGCGCGTGAGTATAGGCGCTTCCCTGCCTGCGGCAACTCGAAAGCACGCCGGGTGTGCCCTGTGAGCAGCATCCGCTCGTCCCCGGCCTTGCTGCGGGTTGAGGGCTGTTCCCGGTATCGGAAACGCGGGTGGCCGGTTTCCTCTCCATGGGCAATCAAGGGGGAGCGATGACCAGCGGGGTCGGGAGCTGGACGGCGTTGGATTTATAGGGCAAGGGGCTGCTTTGCACCCGCAACCGCTTGCCGTCTTCCACCCGGCAGACGCCTACGCGGAGGGCGTAGGCCCCGGCCTTCAGGGTGGCCGGGACCGCGAGGGTCTTGTACGCTTGCGCCGGTGCGGCAATGCGTGGTGCGTAGACCTGCAGCAGATCAGCCAGCCCAAAGTCACCCTGAAACGCTATCTGCCCTGTCGGATCCACAACGTGAATAAAAAAGGCCAGGCCGGCGGTGTTCAAACCGGGTGCTTCCAGGCGGAACTGGACGCCAACGTGGAGCGCTTGTCCGGGTTGGAGCGTCGTCCGGTCGCACGTTATTTGCTCCAACCGTAAACCGCCCTGAAAAATCGTATCCACGTTATGGTGGAACAACGCTGGCGCTGGCAGCGCCCCGCGCAACGGGCTGGCCTGCTGTCGCGTCTGCTGCAACCAGCGGATGGTTGCCAGCACGTCCGGCTTGATGGCCACTTCGTCGAGCACCACGCCGTCCAACGTCTGCGGCTTGAACACCAGGCGGACTTCGGGCGGCGCCAGCGGCATGTGAAAGGTGGCGGTGACGTTGGTGTAATTACGGTTGTCCAGCGGCGGCAGTTCCACGTCGGTCTCCGCGAGGCTGGCGCCAAACATATCCTGTGCTTCCATGCGCCAACGGAGTGGCGCGGTGGTCCGGTCGCTGCCCCGGACCCGCAGCTGCAGGGTATAGACGCCGGGGTCGAGTTGGAGCATCGGCGAGCAGATGGAAAACGGCGGATAGTTAGTCGCTGCGGCCCCCGTCAAAGGCACCTTTTCAAGTGCCAGCCGGCCCGCAGCCGCCAAGTCGTCGATCCGGCGGCACCCGGGGGAGTGTACAAACCCGGCGCACTCCAGCTTGATGAAATCGAGCGCCTCCAGATAGGCCGGAGCAATGCCGGCCACCTGGCGGCAGCTGGCGCTGTCGCGCATGTCGGCCAGCGGCTGGGCACGTCGCTCTAGTTGGGCGCGTGTGGCCGGCGCCAGGTCGTGACCGGTCTGCTGTGCGCAGATCAACGCCAAGGTGGCCAACAGGGCTGGGTGCGCGGCCGTGGTCTTCAAAAGACAGGGCAAGGCGTCAGCGTAGCGGCCCGCGTTGAACAAGAAGACGCCGAGTTCCTCCGGCCGTGTCGCCAACAAGACGCGGGCGCGGCCGTAGTGGGCTTGGACACGCAGGCGGTACCAGGCATGGTTGGGGTCGATGGGCCAGCTGGCGCGAGGCGCGGGGATGCGCCACCAGCTGACCTCGCCGGGCTTCATGCTGGAGCGGCGTGAGGAGCCGCCAAAGTGGACTTCCACGAAATTGGGCGCAGCGCCGTTTTGCACGCCAATCCATGCTTCACGCAACGGCGTGGCACTGACCAGGCAGCGCACCACAGGCTTGTCGGCCGCTTGCAGGTTGAGCAGCTTTTCGCTCCGCACGAATTCCGGCCCGTTGTCGCAGATGATGCGGTTGCCGTCTTCCGAGGCGGAGCGCTGGCCGATGGGCAGCTGGAAGCCCGGTTGCAGCCAGGCGGAAGGCTGTAGGAAGAGGTGCACAGGGATGTTGCGATGAATCGGCAACCCGTCAGTTTCCACCGAAAAGCTCTTCAGGTGGCCATAGGGTGCGGCCGGCGGCTGGGCGGCCACCGCCTGAAACCAGCCTGTCGCGTTGGTTGGCGACGCGAATTTATCGGAGGAGAACGAATAGTTGTCGGTGTGCACGGCGCAGGCAGGTGGAACGTTTTCCTCCGTCCAAGCCAAAGCCAGCCGCCGGGTGTCCTGATGCCAGAACAGGAACGACTCGCGGGCCGCGTGCAGGGCCAACAACCCGAGCGCGAGCGCCATGAGGCCCTTGCGCAGGCCGGCCAGGAGCGGGTGCTCCGGCACGGACCGGAGCCAGGGGCGCGTGAACACCAACCCCGCCGCCACAAAGACCAGCGGGGTCGTCAGCGTTTGGACGATGGGGTGCGCCATCGGCCGGAGCCCGCCGCCAGCGAGAAAATAGCAGAGCGGCAGAACATACAGAATCAGGGCACGCGGTTCGGGCTGGCGCCGGAACACCTCCTTGAGGCCGAGCAGCGCGGCCACAAAGGCCAGCGGCCCGAGAATCTGGACGAGCAGCGGCACGTTGTGCTGCAGGCCAAAGACCAGCTTTGTGCTCCAGCCACTGGCGCGAATGGTTTCATCGGCCCCACGGAAACTGGTGACCTGGTTGAAGAAACCAATGATATTGCGGACCGTCTCCGTGAAGTGCGTCAAGAAAACCGGCGTGGTCAGAACCAGCGCCGTGAGGCCGATCAGCCCCAGCAGGCCCAGCCGCCCCACGGCCGTGCGGGTACACTGCGCGCGCCACGAACCCATGCGCAGACCATGGGCCGCGAGCACCGGCAGCAGGGCCATGCCCGCATGATATTTCGAGGAAAAAGCGCAGGCGGCAAACAGCGCGGCCAAGGCATAGTCCCGGATACGCCCCAGGCGGTAGATGCGCAAGGCAAAGAAGACCGTCACGGTGGCAAAAAAACCGGCCGTGGTATCGGCGCCGGCAAAATGACAGGCGATGACATCCATCGGCGAGACCGCAAGAAAGAACGCGGCGGCGAAGGCCGCGCGCAGGTCCCAGTTCTCGCGCGCCAGTTGGAAGACCAGCAGGATCAAAAGCGTGGACAACAGCGCATTCCAACCCAACGCCAGCCAAAAAATTTGATAGTAATCCGGCCGCCACTCCGTCCCCGGCACACCGGTCAGCGCCTGCATGCCCCCGTGGAGTGCCGAGCCCGCCCGGCTGATATATTCCACGATATGCGAATGGAGGTAGGGGTAGGCGTCGTAATCGAGGATCCCGAAGTGGGCGTAATATTGTCCGTCCAGAAAACGCTGCACCGCCCGCACTTGCTTGGGCGTGTCGGGGTGGTACTGGATTTCCTCGTGCAGGTCATGGTCCAGCCCGCCAAAACGCAGGCCGAAGCCGAGCGCGACAATCAACAGCAGCGCCAGTTTTTGCAGGCGGTTCAATGTAGGCATAGCCATCACGCGAAACATCCTTCAGGCGCCCGGCGCACCTCGCCCGCGCTGGTCCCTGCACCTTGCGCCTTCCTCGCCACCCACGCAGCAAGCGCTCTCAGAACAAGGTGTAGATGAAGGGCGCCGCAGATTGACCTGTAAAAATCAACAGCATCAGCAGCAGCAGCACCAAGATCATGGGCACGATCCACCAGGCTTTTTTATGCCAGGCAAAAGCCAGGAACTCCTTCAGCAGCCGTCCCAAATTTCTCAAGAATCTCATGTGCAGCCTCCCGCGAATTCCAGCTTTAACTTGCCCGAAAAAGACCCGAACAGCTTCTGCACCACACCCTCACCACCGCGCCGGCCGCCGCCAACTCCTCTGGGAGCCGGAAGAGCCTGCCCCGCCCAGGTGCCCTGCGCCGCAGCTGGTTACAGCTCAACAGGCGAAAGCCTTCTGTTGTTTTTGCTGTTGGCGCAGATGCTTTAACACGCCATTTTACTACTATATTGAAATCCTTTCGTCAAGACACCGGGCCTGCAGGCGCCGCTCATACACGCCTCCGCCAGCGCAGGGTGTCCTGCCTGCCCCTTGGAGGGAGGCGGGCGTCACGGCTCCCGCGAGATGTGACGATAAAGGAGCTCGGCCATTGCTTTGTGTGTTTTGGCGTTGGGATGGCCGTCGGTGGGGCTGGCCCACGTGTCCATGTCCTTGAGGTGGGGCGTTAAATCCAGCACTTCGACATTGTACTGCGTGGGCAACCGGATCGAATCAACGGACAGATTGCCATTCCCCAAGTACGTGACACGGAATTCAATGTCGCCGATCCAAGCCTTCGACACGGAAAAGGGTATGGTGAAGTCCTGCCAGCTGTTGGTGGCGGCAAAGTCCTCGCTGCCTTTAACCGTCTGGGCCAGGGTCGTGGCCGTCTCGTCGCAGACCACGTCCAGCTTGGCCACGGGACCAGCCTGAAACGTGTCGGCCTTCAGGCGGAAGGTGGCCGCGTAGTTGCCCGGCCCCAGAGGCAGATAGGGGCCATGCACGAGAAAGCAGTTGGTCTGGGTCAGGCCGGCGCTGGCTTTGCGCGTCACGCCATAGGTGGAGTCTTTATCCTCGACATTGTCCCCGTCTTTCATATGCATCTCGTAAGCCGGCATGGAGAAAATGCTGCGGCCGGCCATCTCCGCCATGCGCTGATGCAACGAGCGCAGGGGATATTCACCTTTAAACGGGAGCAGCGGATAGAGCATCAGGATGTTTCGTTTGGCGGTCAGGGTCGCCCGCGTGGCCCACCGATGGAACTCGTAGCGGACCGGATACCAATAGCCGGTCCGGCTTTTTTCGGCATAATCCTCCAGCAAGTATTGTTCATAGGAACGATTGAAGGCGGGCAGCCAACCGGCCAGCCTTTCATCTAACAGGCAGTAGAGGTAGGAGCGGCGTTTAAGGTCGGCGTGACAGGGCAGCCGCCTCCACAGCGTGGAGCGGCTTTCCGGACGGTTCTCATGGGTCAGTTCAACGTCGTTGACAAACCATTGGTAGATGATCAGGTCGGGGCTCAGCTTGGCGGCGCTTTCTTCCAGCAGGCGGGCCTGCCCGTTCAATTCCCGCCCGGGCACGCCGCTGCTGTGCATTTCATACTTCTCGCCAGTCTTGTTGAGTCGGGCCAGGAGTTGAAAGGGGTAGAGCTCCCTGTAATCGCTAACGCCGACCCCGTAGGTGATGGAGTCGCCATGCACCAGAATCCTGCTGATCCCCGGACGTTTGGGTCCGTCGGCCACCGGTCCGCGGTTCCCTTGCTCGTTGGTCGTGTATACCCATTTGTCCCAGCCCTGCTTGGCGGCCATCCGGCGCAGCAGCAGCTCGGACGCGTACATCGCCAGCAGCACGGAGATCAGGCTGAAACAGGCGGCAAACAGCCTGCTGCGCCACCGCTGCGCTAAGTTGTCCTTCACATCCACAAGTACCTCCTGATCGCCGCTAATCCCGTCCTTGGCCATCGGCCCTGACAAAATTATGCACCATTAGCGCATCGCTTGGCAACCCAAGGGCTGGCTTCCCCGTTTCGCCCTCTGAGAGGGACTCCATCAGAGGGTGCCGGGGTTGCCTGGCAGGCAGCCCCCGCCTCCCGGCGCATGGGGCGCTTGGTTTGAGTCCATCAGGTGCCAGCGCACCGCGTCCAGCCGGACGTTGCCGTAACCAGACTTCCAGCAGCGGAATTCGAAGCTGCCGCCCGTGCTGTCCACCTCCATGTCCAGCCACTGATAGCCACGGGTAGGCCGGTCCAAAATGATTTTGCCGTGTAACACGCGGCCGTGTTGTCCGGTCACTTCCAGGGTGACCGGGTTGGACGTCTTTATTTTTTCGGCTTTGATGCGAAAGCCGACGAGATAGCGCCCCCGCGGAAAATCCAGGTCGGGATAGGGACCGAACAGCATATAATCTTGGCGGTCATAACGACTGGCCTCCCAGGCCACGCCGGTCCGCGCGGCGAAGTCAAAGGCGCCATGGCCGATTTTGTGGTTGAGTGTTTCTGCCTCCAGGAACCGATCATACGACTGGGCCTTTACATTGAGCGCGCGGGAATGGCCGCGGCGCAAGACCACCACCTGGTCGCTGGCAATAGCGTAGACCCCATAGGGCGAACTGGCGCCGAGCAGCCGATTCAGCCAGGCGTGATAGGCCGTCGGATCATAGGGATAGCCTTGGCCGTCCAGCCGGAGGACCAGCCAGTCGGCCTCGTGGAAGCCATCCAGCAAATTGAGCGTTTGCCGGCGGGCCATATGTGCCGCAAGGGTCGGCAAGGCGAACACGGGCTGCTCTGCGGGGATGCGCGCCACCACGGCGGTGAGGGCGCGACTTCTGGCCAGCCCCCCGTCCTCGCGGCCCAGCCCCAGGGACCGGATGCTTTCGAGCTGTCCGCCCCACGCCAGCACCCAGCCCAAGAGCACGACGCCGCAGAGGCCCGGCAGGGCCAGCCGGCGACAGGCCGGATGCCGACGCAGCGGGCCACTGTTAACGATGCGCGCGAGCCCGGCCACGGCCGCCAAGGCCAGCAACGGGTAGACGGTCAGGGGGTAGTGGATGAGGATCAGCGCCTGGGCTTCTCCGCGGGCAATCCACATCACGCCCACTGCCATGGCCGCCGGAATGAGCAGCCGGCCGCCCAGCACCGGCAGCAGTCCCAAGGCGAGCAGGTGCCCGGTGAGCGCCAGCCACCGGGTGGGGTGCAGCGGCACGGCCTGCAACCAGGCCCACAGCCCGCCGCAGTTCTTGGGGGTGAGCATCCTGCCGATCAGCAGATGTTGCCCCGAGGGCGAGCAGGCCGGCCCAATCCACAGCACGGCCGCCAGGAAATAGAGCAGCGCCCCGATGGCCACAACCAAGCCGATGCGCCAGCGGTTGGCTTTCCAGCCGAGCAACACAGCGACCGCCGCCAGGTAGAGCGGCGCATCCTCCTTGCAACTCGCGTAGAGCACGGCCCAGAGCACCGCTGTCCAACGATTCCGCCACAGCGCCAAGGCAAAGCTGAAGAGGAACAAAGCCTCGAAGGCTTCCATGTGGAAATCATATAGGACCGCGCCCCAGAGGGCCGGTTGGAACAGCCAACCCACGGCTGCGCCGAGGGCGATGCGCCCGGAGGCCGTCAGCAGCAAGACCAACCGATAAAGTGGCAGGGCCGCCAAAGCGAAAACCAGCGCTTGAAAGACGAGCAAGGCCTCGGGGCCTTGCGTCAGCGCAGCGGGCCAGGCCAGCAGATAGAGGATGGGCGAGACATGTTCGCCAAAAAAATGATGCAGAAACTGAAGGTTGCCATTGCCGCTGACCGAACACAGCAGGCCCTGCCCTTGCCGCACGCTCCAGAGCATCTGGTCGAACATCGCCAGATCCTCGGCCGAAGCCAGGTTCCAGTGCCGCTTCAAGGAGGCCCAGGCGAGCACGCTGGCGCACAGGCCCACTCCGAGCAGCAGCCATCTATAGCAATGCTTTTCCGGGGCAGAATCGGAGGCCGGGGCGAGTGGCTCAGCAACGGTGGCGCTCATGAGCGACGGCTTCGGCTAGGGCGAGCTGATGACAGGCGTGGGCGTTGCAGCCCTTGTGCTAGCGGGGACCGCGAACCTGGTCAGCAATTCCAAGCGTTGGGAGGCATGGGCCACGTTCGACATAAAGAGGAACTGCCGCCGTGCAGCGCGCGGGGTGGTGATCAAAACATATAGCGGAGGCCCACGCCATAGGAAATGTTCTTCATGGGGAATGTGAAAGTTCCGTTCTCATAGTAGTCACTACCACCGTGCTTGGTAAGCGTGACGCCGTCTACATCCATGGCCATGTAGCGGGCCATAAAATCAAGCGCCCAGTTGTCGTTCAGGTTGATCATCAGGCCGACATAACCAAGCCACGCGAGCGAATTATCCAGTTTGAAGTCCTGATAAAAAGTCGGATCATACTCCCTTTTATCCGCCGGGTGATGCCACGCCGGGTCAGCATCGAAGTCGGCAAAGAAATAGGCCGCGCCAACTCCCGCATAGGGCGTGAGCCGGGTGGAATTGGGATAGCGGGCGAACACGCTGAAGACGGGGCCCATGAGATTGATCGTCCCGTCCGTCCAGGGGGGGGCGTCCTGCGGGTTCGGACGCGACCAGGTTTCAACGGACAATTTTTCCGCGGTCAGTTCAACGCCCCAATAGGGGTTAACTTTATAGGCGACGAATACTTTCAGGGGCAGATAGATCTGCTGGACATCGAGTTCATTGATGCTGCCATAAAACCGGTCACCACCCAGGAAATCCCGATGCTGATCCTGAAGCTGGAAATAGGTGGTCCGGGTGCCGATTTCCAAGTGGCCCGTGATCCAGTCAGGCTTTTGGCCGGCCGGTTCGGCCGCGCGACCACAGACGCCGGCCTGCAACATGAGGGTCAACATAACCACGGCAGTTTTAATGTAGTTTTTCATATTGTCATCCAAGTACGGGCGGCAACTGTAAATAAATAAATTGCGTTGTCAATAGGAAAGCCTGCCCATGAAACTGACAGGCCGCGGCGCGCCTCGGCGCCGGCAGGCCGCCCGCCGGCCCACGCGCCGCCGGTTTCTCCGTAATAAGGCATCCGGGACGGCATAATTAAGCGCGTGACGCCCGGTACGCATCCTGCTTAACTCCATGCGTCGTATGCTTCCCGCTCCGCGGCGCATGGTTGGGCCGGGGCGTGTCGGCTGGTGACCGGGCGATGACCATCTTTGATCAACTTGAGGCGTGGGTGCGCCGCTGTGTGCGGCAGCATTTTTACCTGGTGCTGGCGCTGCTGGTGGTGGCCACCATCCTCTACTGTGGTCTCGGCGTGGTGCCGCGGGAATTTTATCGCGAGCTGGCCAAGAATCCCTATGCGCAGCGTACCGACATCCACCGCGAAAATTATTTCCAAGAATCTCCGCTGCTGCCCGTGCTGGCGCATCTGACCGGCTGGCAGGCGCCGGCACCCTTTGGTCTCCTGTGTTTCTCCGTCATCCTGGCCGGCTTTCTCTACCTCGTGCGCGCGGCCCGCCGGCGCTATGGGGCGCTCTGGGCCCTGCTCCTGCTGGCACTCCTGTTGGCCAGCCCGCTGACCATGGTCTTGCTCTCGTGGATCGGGATGCCGGACGCGATCACCTTCCTGGTGCTCGCCTTGATGCTGTACGTCCGGCAGGGGTGGGTGGTGTTCCTGCTCGCCGCCTTGGGCTCCTATAACCATCCCATCGTCATGTTTGCCGTGCCCGGCCTGTGGCTGCTGCGCTGGCGGGCGCGCGACAGCGGCGTGACCTGGCTCCATGTGGCGCTGGCCACGCTCGGCGTCCTCGCCGGCTGGCTCGCCGTCCGGGTGTTCCTGCACATCAACAGCATCGAGGTGGTTTCGCGCGCCGAATTTGTCGGTGAGCGCAATTTACTCTATTGGATCAAGTACAACCTGGAGCACCTGCCGGTGGCCCTCTTTTCCCTGCAGAATATGGGCTGGTTTGCGCTCGCCGGCAGCGTGGCCATCCTGCTGCGTCTCGACCGCGGTTATGCGTGGTGCCTGCTCGGCCTGCTGGCCCTCTTCTACGGCATCACTTTTTTCTGTCTCGATACCACCCGCGTGTTTGCGCTGCTCGCCTGGGCCCCCGCGTGGCACGGCCTGGTCCACGCGCTGCAAAAGGCGGACGAGGCGGGGCCGCGGCTGCGGGCGCAGTTCGAGCGCGTGTTGATGCTCATCGCCCTCATCGCCTCGTTTTCGCCCACCTACTATGTATGGCTGGGGCAGGTGGTGCATCCGGGCCAGAATGCTTGGGACGCCTGGTCCTGGCTGCGTTCACTCTTATAGGCACTCCGATACCATGGATGCAGAACTCTATCGGGATTTGCGGGGAAAAATTCACGGCGCGGCCCGTGACCTGTCCCGCGCACTGACGACGACCGGACTGGCCGCCGGGCAGAGCGCGCTGGCGCAGGCGCACACACGGTTGGTGCAGGTGGCCGCCAGCCTGCAACTCGCGCCGCCCCCCGCCCACGTGGCCGCGGTGACGCCGGATGCCTTGGACATACAGGGGCGGGCGCTGCGCCGATATGCCGAGCAGCTGGCGGCCGCACTCTACGCCCGCTGTCCGCCTGCGCTGCGCCGGCGGGCACGCTGGCGGGCGGCCTCCTATCTGCTGGCCATTGCCGGAGCGCTGTTCGTCACCATGGCCGTCGGCGAGTTCCGGCGGTGGTCACAGCCTGAAGGTCTGTTGATCACCTATTATCGGGAGGCCAACCTTACCGAGGTCGCTTGGTATAGCTACGCGATGGCTTTGCTGGCCGAACCGGATGAGCACCCGCTGCCGTGGTGGTTTGGCAAGGGCGATTTCTCCTCCCGCTGGACCGGCTGGCTGCAGGCGCCGCAGACCGCCGAGTACAGCTTCACCTGCCAGAGCCAGGAGGGCCTGCGGCTGTATCTCGATGAGCGCTGCGTGCTCGACAACTGGCATGATCAGCCGTGGACCAACAGTCTGCGGACGGTGAAGGTCCCGCTGACCGCGGGGATGCATCCGCTGCGGGTGGAACATTATGCCCGGCACAGCCGCTCGGCTGCCCTGTGTATACAGTGGGGCGGCGGGGGCATTCCCGAGTTCAGCCTGTTGGCTGCACCCTACCTGCGCAAGCGACCCTGACTTTTATACGCATGAAAAGCCCGCGCCTCGACGGGTGCGTGATGCTGGGCCTGTTTTCATCTGGCTAGTGTCGCGGCGGCGGGGGCTTGTGCTGCTCCTGCCCTGTGCCGCCTGCCTTGTCGTGATTGTCCAACGCCATCCCGGTTGAGCGGGCGCGCCTGCAAGGATGCAGCCCTGTCGCTCCGGCCTCAAAAAGCTGTGATGGATAAGAGGGCAGCTGTCATTCGAAGATCGATAGAATTCCTCATCGTCTTTATCTGTTTTCTTTCGTCGGCTGTCTTCGCCAGCGTACGAAGCTGCTGAACATCTTTTAATAACACCGCGAGTTTGCGCCAAAAACGGAGAATAAAAACCTTGTCGCCAAAATTCCTCCGGTCGTGTTCAACAGCCACGATATTTTTTTTCAGCCGGTTATAGAGAAGGGCAAACGTGTTCGCGCCTTGCCTTTTGGAGGCCGGCTTTCTTGCGAAAGTTGACCTGCCTTTAACGCGCCTGTCGCTTGTGGGCTTATTCATCCTGCGCATCCCGTCTTGTTTCTTGCCAATATTTTTCATGATATACACGGGCAAACTAGGTCGGGGCTAGTCACGCCCCAAGCGTTTAGAGATAATCGTCCACAACAGCCTGAAAAACACACTTGCATGCTGATGCCGTTCGGCCAGAGCTTCGTTCGTATGCAGGAAACTGACCGGGACTTCGATCAAGCGTTTCCTTGCCCGCAACGTCTCGATATCCATTTCCAAGACATATTCTGGGCCGGCGCTTTTCAAGCGGTCCCGGATGTCCAAGTAGCTGTGCCGCCAGATGGCGCGAAAAGTACAACCCACATCGGTCAAACGGATGCGGTGGTCGAGCCAGAGGATTTCGATCAGTATAGCCAGAAAAATATGGGCCAAGCGTACCACGCCGTTCATGCGGGAGCCCTGCTGGATCAACTGGCGCGTGGTCCGTGTGCCCAAGACCAGGTCGGCGTCGGCCAAATAGGCCAGCAACTTGGAAAGATCTCCGGGGAAAAAGGAATAGGCTCCTTCTGCCACCGTAAGAATCTCTCCCCGGGCCTGATCAAGACCGTAGGCAATCAAGCCCCCGTATTCCTTAACCCCTGCCGGGGCCTCCACCCAGCGTGCTTTTTCAAGGCCATCGATCCATGCGGGACGGACAGCTCCGGCCGGCACCACCACCAGGATTTCCGTGACGCGGGGCAAGGCGTGGAACTCCGCCACGACGCGGGAAAGCCCTTCCTCAATCCCAAAGGATTGGACGATGACACTGAGGCTGGCCTTGGGTAAATCGCGGCTGCGGCCTAAAAAATTGGCCCAGTTCAGGCTGTCCACGTCGTTGATGTTGAGGTACTGGCCGGTGAGCATCAGCGGGCGGAGGATCTCCCCGGTGCGGACGGCTTGGTCCACCATGCCGATAAAGTCGGGCCGGGCAGAGGGCTCTGAGAAAGCCCGCTTGAGGTAGTCAAAAATCTTGGGGGACAGCAGAAACGTCCCGGTTCCCAGCAGGTCGCCTTGACGTTCCCGGGGTTTTTCCAGCAGGCGGGTGACGCGACCATCCTCCAAGGTCACCGTGTAGTTTCGGCGGATGCGATCCCAGTCCTGCGTTTCGATTAAGCTGCAGCAGCCCAATTCGTCTTGTTGCAGGGTAACCTCTGACAGCAGGGCGAGGTTCGTGTCCTGATAATATTCGTCCGAGAGCATCAAGAGGAACGGCTCCCGGATGACCGCCGCGCCCAAGTAGACGGAATAGGCCAAGCCCAGATCGACGCGATCGTTTTGCAGATAATCAATTCGGACGCCCCAGCGGCTCCCGTCCCCGAAATAGTCGCGGATCTGCTGCCCGGTGGTTCCCACCACCATATAGATGTGCTGAATCCGCAACTGGTCCCTCTGCAATATCACCAGATGTTCCAGCAGCGGTTTGCCGGCAATCTTGAGCAGTCCTTTGGGGATGTTCTTGGTATAGGGGTAAGCCCGGGTACCTTTACCGGCGGCAGGAATCAAACTGACGCGTTCATTCATGGCGGCTCCTCCGGTAGTAAAGCAGGCAGTACACGGCCTTGAGGAATTCGGGGATATGCCGCATTTTGGAACGGCCGGTCTGGCGTGGGGCATAGGCCACCGGCACCTCGCCGATCCGCACCCCGCGCCGGGCCACTTTGGCCGACAACTCCATCACATGTTCAAAACCGTTCCGGGTAAAGGTCAGACCTTCGAAGGCGGTTCGACGTAGCGCCTTCATGCCGGTGTACAGGTCGGTAAGGTGCTGACCATAGAGCAAATTAAAAAAGCCTGTCAGCCCGCGGTTACCCCACCGGCGAAAGGGGGCCATGGCGATGCGCTTGGCGCCTCGGAAACGGCTTGCATACACCATCGGGGAAAGCTCGAGCGCAGCCAATAGGTCCGGAAGGGCCTCGGGAGGATATTCACAGTCGGCGTCAATGATGATGACCCGCGCGGCGGTTGAGGCCCGTAACCCGTCCGCCAAGGAGCGCCCGTAGCCCATATTGCGCCCGTGCGCAATGATCTGGATGTCCGCCTTCGCGCCCTGTTGCAAGGCCAGAAACTCCAAGGTCCCGTCCGTGGAACCGTTATCCACGAAAATCAGGTTTAGAGGCAAGTCGAGGGCCTGAATACGGCTGAGGAAACGGGGGAGCATCTCCCGCTCGTTCAGCACGGGGACGACCACGTCCACCCGCTGTGCGGGCTGTCCCTCGAGGCTGGGCTGCATGGGTGTGTTCATGTATGACATCCGGGTTGGAGGCTGAAGCTGGGAGAAGAAAAGCACATGGTATGGAGTCTGGGGTTTACCTCGGCGCTACGGCGAAAGCTCATACAGACGTATGCCGCGCAGGGTGACATCGCCTCTCCCTTGGTAAAACACACGCGGTTCTACCGTGGTGAAATGGGTCACCGCAAACGTCACGATAAGGGGGGCGCTGGTGTTGGCCGCGCAGGCTTGCCGCACCACGCTTTCACGGCCGCCGGTCCGGGCGATATCCACGGTCAGCACCGTCTCGTTTGCGCTGGCATTGGTGATGATAAAATCAAACTCGGCAGCGAAGCGTCCGGGTGGCAGCAACACGGTGTGGCCAAAAGCGAGAAACTCGGGTTTGTCTCGCGCTTGCTGTGCCGTGAGAACCACGGGCTGATGCCCGTCCCCGCCGAGGCGCTGGCCGGTATGGCGGCGCAGCGCTGCGAGGGAGAGTGGAAGATTGAAAGCGGCCGGAATTAGCGGCACCAGTTGATGTTGCCCGCCCGTTGAGGTCAGCGTGAAGGCCTGGTGGTGGGGGAACATCCTAGGGATCACACTGGCATCCTGAGCGCCTGTGGCGTGGACGATCAGGGGCTGACTCGCGAGTCCCTGTGGATTGAAGACCAAAGGGCCATAGCGGCGGCTGGTGAAGGGCGTGGCCTCGGTGGTCACAATGACGGAATTCGATGGCGCCTGCTGCACAAACTCGCGCAAGGTCCCGAGCGGCTGGCACAAGGTGCTGACCGTGGCGGATTGCTGCCTGAGGAAACGCGCATCACTGGTGAGCCATCCGCCGCAGAGCACAAGCAAGCCGCACTGCCAGGCCCAGTGCCTTGCGCGCAAAAAGTCGAGTATGCGCGCCAACCCCAAAGCGGTCGCCAAAACCACGAACGGCAACGTTTCCGTATAATAGGCCGGGCCGACTTCGTGCGGGCCGTGATACCAAAAGAGGACATACCCGGCCCAGACCATGACCGGCGCCATCAACAACAAGGGACTCCATTGCTTGCGCCAACCGATAAGGGCCCCTGCCGCGGCCACCACGAGCGAGCCCGTGAAGCCAAACAGCCACTGATCGTAGAGGCGCAGGTTGCCCCACATCATGCGCAAGCCTGTGGATAGCGTATGCACGACACGGGCATGATCAATTTGTTTGACGCCAAACCCCAGTGTCTCCGAAGGCCGGAAATACGAATAGGTCATGGTCCAAGCATCACCGAGGGCCAGATAGTTGTAGAAGAGAACCAACGCCACACCTGTCGCGGCCGTGCCGGCAAACAGCAGCATGCCGAGCCATGCGGTTTTGTTGTGCCGCTGGCGAAAGAGCGTGATCAGGCTGTAGAGGGCCAACGGCGGGACCAGCAGTGCGGCCGTATAGGTGCGATTCAGATAGAGCCAGCTCCAGCCCAGGCCGGCCAGCGCTGCGAAAAGAACGGTGCCCGTCCCTTGCCACCGCATGAAACCATACAGCAAGAGCAGCGTGGCCAGCAGTCCGCTGGTGTGGCCCAACAAGGTGCCATGCGTGAAGAGAAAGAAAGGGGAGAGCAGCAGCAAAAGTGCGGCGAGCCAAGCGACCTGGCCCCCGAATAATGCGCCGACGCGAGCCATGAGCCCCACGGACAGGGCGGCTGCCAGCGCCACCATGAGGTGCGGCTGATGCAGCAGGCAGCCGGGCAACAACCAAAGCGCGTGGCCGGGTGGATAGCGGGAAAGCCAGCCGACACGGTCGTCACAAATGATCATGGCGTGAAAGAAACTTTCGGGCGACGGCGGGCAGGGCCGGGCGATCACGCCGGCGAGGAAGTTGTAAGCCTGAAAGATATAGCTGTTCTCGTCGGTGGTAATCGGCGCGCAGTGGAAGACATGGCGGTAGAGCCACCCTGTCGCCGCGAAGGCGAGCAGCGGCAGTAAGCCGTAGAGCAGCCAGGCGTGCCCTCGCGCCAAGGGTTGTGTCGGGCGTGAAGAGGGCCTGCGCGCTTGGCCGGGGGGACACGGCGCAGCGTCCGCCGAATAAGATGGTGACGCGCTGACCATTCTCACCTCGGTAGTACCGTCACGCGCTGCAGCAGGAGCCTGCCGGCGCCCGGCCAGGGAAGCTGCCCGCCGAAGGGCCTCGAAAGCGGTCGGAGCCAGGCTGTACCGCTCAAGACCGCCCGCAAGATCGCCGTCAGCACGACGCCGCGCAGTGGGTGCCTGGACAGCCGTGAGTGGAAGACCGGAGGGCTCTGCAACGGTAAGGCGGCAGGGCTATCGCCGGAACGGAAGCGGAGCCGCTGGAAGGGCCCAAAAGCAGCAAGCAGTAAAGCCCCGTTCACCACCGTCAGGGCGTTGCTGCCGCGTTTACCAAGCCTGGCTGCCTTCTCATTCATTGGTTTGGTTTCACTCGCTCATCGCATCGCAGTTCAATCAGCCTCTGGCACGCAACTCCAACACGTAAGGTACAACATCGTTACTAGAGCAGACAGAAGGCCTCCGTTCACGCACTTAATAAAGGCCGTTCGGGGTGATTATTTAAGGGATAAATAAGGCGCAGCAAGTCGTTGAAGTTTGCTTTTGCGCCGATGAAGCGGGCAGCGCGGTGAGCCCCGGGACAGCCGTAGAGGCCGATTCAAAGCTGTAGCAGCAGGATCTCCGCCTTGGTCACATTCTTCTGGCGGCGACGTAAACGCAAGATGCGTAGCAATTCCGCCAACAAGCCGCGCTCGTAGGTTTCCGATGGCGGCAGGAGGTCAAAGAGATCGCTGACCGCGACTTCCAGCGTTTCAATCATGGTCCCGGAGGGGATGACCAGCAAGAAACGTGACGGGGCGACCTCAGCCAAGCGCAACCATTTGATTTGCCGAAGACTCTGGCTCGGTCCGACCACAATCAGCTCCTGCCCGTGAAAGGCTTCCACGACCGCGACAGGCGAAGCCTTCCTCGAATGTATGCGTGTTGTGGTTGCCGCCGCCTTGACGATGGCGCGCGCCCGGTCGCCATGAATAGCCGCCAGTTGTTGGAGCGTACGCTCTGGCAAGGTTACGGTGACAGGGCGGGAGGCCTCGTTGAACTTAGGCGGACGCCCACGAGCAGTATTCTTTTTAATCACGGAAACGATTATAGAAGATTCAACTCCTGCGGCAACAACGAAACCAGACGGCGCTGTTGCGAACTGGTAGTCTTTTCCGGTCAGGTGACAGAGGTCTGTCGCCGCGGCGCGCGGCCGTTGGCCGTCGGGCATGAGCATCTGCGGCGCGAGGTCCACGCGCGCGGCCTGCTGGGCCCGGGCTATCGAGGGACTCAGGCGGGGGTGCCAGCGACCCGTCTTACAGCAGGAGCGCAAGCTGGCTCTGCAGCAGGAAGCAGCCGCCGGCCAGCCAGAGCACATTCAGGCCGAGGGGAATCCATGACGGGCGGAGCCATTCTTTGCTGCCGAGGAGTGCCAGCAGGGTCACCAGCAACAGGACGAGGAGCAGCGAGGGCATGGACTGGAGCGCTTGGATGAAAGCCGGGCTTTGCAGCGGCACCGCTTCGTGGTTGGCGCTGCTGTGGATGCTGACTTGATGCCATTGCCGGAACGCTACGAACAGCACCCCGCCATTTACGCACGCCAAGGCGAGGCTGAGGCCCTTGCAAAGTCTGTCTGCTTTTTCGCTCATAAATTGTCTGTCGCGCGGGGCGGCCTTCACGCAGGACACCCGCTCCGCAGGGCGGTTATCTCAGCCGACAAGCCGCCGCCTGTCACGCACTTAATAAATGGTTTTTCACAAGGGTTATCACGGGAAATTCTAGGGCCTCAGGGGGCGGCTTTCCGGGGTCGGCCCGTCAGAGCGGTGGAGCGCAGCGGTCCCTGCGGCGCAGGCGGGAGCTGGCTTGTCGGGCTGCCGCCAGATGAACCAAGCGCAAGCCCCGGCCGGTCAGCGGGTCTTGCTCCCGGCCAGGATCGGGAGCAAGGCGTCGGCCCAGATCTGGTAGCCTTTTTCGGTCAGATGGCAGAGGTCGCGCGCCACCTCGCGCGGCAGCTGGCCATCGGGCGCGAGCATCAGCGGCGTGAGGTCCACGAACGCGGCCTGCTGGGCCCGGGCCACCGCGGGGAGCAGGCGGTTGGTGGCGTTGATCATTTGCCGGCGCGGATGCTCGGGCTGGGCCTCGCGCGGGAAGATGGCCATGATGATGATCTTGGCGTGCGGCACCTTGCTGTGGACGCGGTCGCAGATCGCGCTGATCCCTTCCGCGATTTCAGCGGCGGTGTTCGGCCGGGCATGGCCGGGGCTGGTGTTGTTGGTGCCGATGTGGATGACCACCGCCTTGGGCTGCAGGCCGTCCAGTTCGCCGTGCTCGATGCGCCAGAGGACGTTCTGCGTGCGGTCCCAGCCGAAGCCGAGGTTCAGCGTCCGATAACCTCCCAGCGTGGTCTTCAGCACCTTCTCGCCGGGTGACGGATGGGGCTTGGCTGCGGGCGTGCCGCCCCACTGGTGCGTGATGGAGTCGCCGATGAACACCACCTCGGGCTGCACCGTGTCCTTGACGCGCAAAATTTCCTCGTGCCGTCCGAACCAGTCATAGTGGTCCTGTTCCAGTTTCGAAACCGGCATGACGGCGGAATTGTCCGGCAATGCCGGCTTGGGCGCGGTGGCGCAACCGGCGAGCAGCAGCAGGAGGAGGGGGGCGAGCAGGTATTTCATGTTTCTACTGCTCAGAACTTCAGCGTCTGCTTCTCGATGTTCCAGCCATCCACGACCAGCCGGGTGGGCTGGGAGCCGGTGACGCCTTCGTCGTGCTCGATCGTGATCGCCTTGCTCTCGCCGGGGAGCAGGATCAGGAAGTTGTCGTTGAAGTAGGCCGGCCGCACGGGCTTGCCGGTGGCGGCGTCCTGCAGCCGCAGCCAGACGAAGAACGCCAGGCCCTGCGAGGGGTTGCGCACGGTGCCGGTGTAGCGCGCCCAGCCGTTCTCCTGCTTCTTCGCGAACTGCGCCGCCACCGCGACGCGCGGCAGGGCGGCGAGCGACTCGAAGCCCTCGTACTGCGGCCCGGTCCATGAGCGCAGCGGCGCGCCGGGCTTCGGCGGCGCCTTCGGCTTCGCGGTCGCGGTGGGCGGCCCGGCGCGGTAGGCCTTGTCGGATCGCCAGTAGAAATTATCGCTGACGAGCGCGCCGCCGGCATCGCGCAATTCCAGCTTGAGAAACTGGACCGGCGGCAGCTGCGCGGGCCACGTTACCTTGATGACATCGTTGGTGACGGCATCGGCGGCGACGGAGCAGGCCGCCTCCTGCCGCATGATCTCCTTCAGCGCGCCATCGAGCACGCGGAGCGTGACGCGGCCGGCGAACGGCTGCTTCAGCTCGTTGACCACGCTGACGCCGTTCTTGAGGAAGTCGAACTGCGCGTGGCGCGGCTCGTTGGCCTTCTGGGTGAAGTAGAGTGCGGCGGTCGGCTCGAGCGAGTGATCCCACAGGCGCCCGCAGACCTGCGGTTCGGGGCTGTTGTGATACCAGAAGAGGAAGCCGGTGCCGAAGCGGTCGCCGAACTCGAACTTGTTCCGGCTCCAGCATTCCCAGATCGCGCGGTTGGCCAGGCCGCCGAAGGCCTGGGCGCGTAGCGCGAGCTCCTCGGCGCTGTGGATCGGGCCGTACTGCTCCACCGCGCGCAGGTAGTCGCTGGACATGCGGTGGAAGCCGCCGCCGTCGAGGTAGTCCCAGACGTTTTTGTTGACCGGCCAGATGTCCTTCTCGTCCATCATCTCACGCAGGCAGTCGATCGTCGGCAGGCACGGGCAGCCGTATTCCGGGTTGAAACCGTAGATGCGGCTCCCGCGCTCCGAGGCGCTGTCCTCGTAGTACCACATCGGGTTGCAGGTCCAGTAGGGGCTGCCGTCATGGATGCCGTCGGTCTCCGAGCCGGGCTGCCAGCCGGTCGTGCCGTCGAGCTGGTCGATCAGGTCCTTGACCGGGATGACGCCCTTGGCGTCGCGCTCGTTGGCGCTGACGTAATAGGCATTGCAGGCATGGCGCCGGATGCGCTTGATCGTGTCGGCGAAGTTCGCGCGATAGAGCTCCGGCTCGGCGGGCAGCAGGGTGTCGCCGGTCAGCCAGAATTCCGTCCAGACGAGGATGCCGAGCTCGTCGCACAGGTCGTAGAAGTAGTCCGACTCGGTGATGCCGCCGCCCCATTGGCGCAGCAGGTTGACGCCGGCCTGCGCGGTCCAGCGCAGCTCGGCATAGGTGCGCGCGTCGGAGCCGCGGCACATCGCCTCCGGGGTCCAGTTGCTGCCGCGGATGAACAGGCGCTGGCCGTTGACGTAGAAGATGCGGTCCCTGCCCGGCGTCTGCTGGTCGCTGGTGATCTCGCGGATGCCGAAGCGCGAGCGGGATTGATCGGACACCCGGCCATCGGCAGCGACGAACTCCAACTCGAGGTTATAGAGGTGTTGCGCGCCCTTGTTCAGCGGCCACCACAGCTGCGGCTGCGCGATGACCAGTTGCGGGAACTGCTCCGGCGTGAAGGTGAGGGTGCGCGTCTCGCCGGCCGCGAGCGTCACGGGCTGCTCCAGCGTCACGCCCGCGCCGGGGATTTTTCCGCGCAGCACGCCCTTTTGCTCCGCGCCGGTCAGGTTGACCGCCTCGATCACCACGGTCTCGCGCGCCGGCGCGAGCAGCGGCAGCGGCAGCTTGGAGCGCACCTGCGGATCGCGCAGCGCCACCGGGCCGACGGGATAAACCTTCACATCTTTCCAGACGCCGGTGTTGCGGTCGCGCACGCCGTCGCGGAGGGTGAAGTCCCAGCCGACGCTCATCAGCATCGTCACGTTCTGGCCGTAGGTGTGGTCGCCGCCGTTGCTGTTCTCGCCGACCGCGCCGCCGCCGCCACCCTTCTTGGGACGGAAGTTGCCCGGCGTATCCGGCGGCCGCACGCGCACCGCGAGCGCGTTCGGCCCGCTGGGCTTGGCGAGGGCGGTGATGTCGAAGTAGCCACGCTGAAACATGCCCGCGAGGTCGCCGAGCTTCTGGCCGTTGAGCCAGATCTCGGCGCGGTAGTTGATGCCGCCGAGCTCCAGCAGGGCGCGCCGGCCGGCGAACTCCGGCGTCAGTGCGAACTCGGTGCGGAACCAGTAGGTGTAGAAATCCAGGCCTACGTCCTTGAGGTCGGGGACCTTCTTGAAGTCGTGCGCGTTGTTGAGGCCGAAGTAGGGCTCCGGGTAGACGCCGTTCTTGACGAGGCTGTTGAGCACCGTGCCCGGCACGACCGCGTTCTGCCAGCCCGCGGTCTGGAAGCCCGGCGTGCTGATCGTCGCGCCCTCGGCGTGCGCGTCACCCGCGCGCTGCATGAGCCACGTCGCGCTGCCGCCGTGCGTGGCCTGCGACCGCAACACCAGCGGCGCCTCCGCCGCGCCCGCCGCGCCCGCCGCTGCCGCCAGCGCCACCAAGCCCACTGCGATGCCCGGAATCTTCATGTGTTTGCTCCTCGTCGCGTGCGCGGCTCTTCTAGCACGCAGGCCGGCGGTTTCCAAGGGTTGGAACGTGAAACGCCGTTCTTTCCAAGGCTTGGAAAACCGAAGGAACCGGACAGGACGGATAGGTCTGATCCGACTGATTTTCTCGCGCGCCCAACCGCATCCGGCCTCAGCGTTCGAAAATGATCTTGTTGCCCGACTGGCGGGGGACGGGGATGCCGCGGTTGTTGACGCCGGAGCGCGTGGTGATGTTGGTGGCGCTCGCTGCTTTGGCCGCCGCGGTGCGCTCATAGGCGTCGGCGAGGACGCGGTAATCCTCGGCGGCGAGCCGGCCCCAGCGGGAAGCGGGATAGGTGTCGATCAGGTTCTTGAAGCCATCGCGCGTGCTGCGCAGGTCCTCAAGCTCGTGCACGCTGGTGACTTTCCAGAGCAAGTTCCAATAGGTGGTTTCCGCGGCCCACTCCTCCTTGGCCGGCGGACGCGCCGTGGCCTCCTTCAGCAATTCCTGCGCGGCGGCGCCGGCGGGCGGCCCGCAGAGCCAGAGCCGCGGGTCACGGATCAGGTCGAGGGTCAGGCGGAATTTCTCGCCGACGTCGGTCGTGGCCCGGGCGGTGGCGAGGGCCTTGGTGAACCACGGGCCCAGCTCCGCCTGTGCGGCGACGGAGCGCACGGGGTAGCGCGCTTGCATTTGCAGCCAGGTGCGCAGTCGCGTGGCGTCGGGCGGCGTGGCGTGGCCCAGGCCCAGGTATTCCTCGAAGGTCAGCGCCGCGCCCTGCCGCTGGAAGAACGTCGCCGCCTGCCGCGCCGGCCGCATGTTGTTGTCCGTCTCGCCGTCGCCGATGTAGATCGGCTTGCCGCGATAGGCGGCGCCGCCCGGCGCGGCGGACCAGGGGAAACTGCGGCCGGCGAGCACGATGATCAGGCCGGCAAGGCGCGGCAGCTCCGGCTCGCCGAGCAGGCTCGTGGTCCAGCCGCCTTTGCTGACGCCGCCGAGATAGACGCGTGCCTCGTCCAGGCTCGCGTGCGCCGCGAGCCATTGGCGGGCGGCGCGGAACGTCTGCGCCTCGCGGCTGGCGAAGTTGGGCTGGGGCTGGTCGCTCTCCGGCGTGACGTAGGGCAGGCCGACGACGATGAAGTCGCGGTCGTCGGTATGGTGTCGGATGAAACCGGTTGAAGGTTTGCCCCCCTGGCCGGGATAAAAGAAAACCGCCGGCCACTTGGTGTCCGCTTTGTAATTGGTCGGCAGGAACACCTTCATCTGCGCGCCCGAAAGCGGCAGCGCGATGGTGCTCTCCGCGCCGGCCGCCAGCATCTGCCCGGCCGGTTCGCCGGCGGCTGCGCTCAACGCCAGCGTGAGCAGGGCCGCCACGGCGCCCGCTATCTTGCTCGCCTTCATGCTGTTTCCTTCATATCGCTGACAGACTTGTAACACGCACTTATGATGTTTCCAAGGTTTGGGGAGGGGCTGTTTGGTAGGGGCGCAGTCTTGCTGCGCCCTCTGTGTATGGATTTCGGGAAGAAGGGCGCAGCAAGACTGTGCCCCTACGGCGTTAACCTCTGAACGCGGGGTGGGGAGCCTGCGCCGCCGCGCTTTCGCGGTTGCATTCTGCGCGGTTTCACGCTAGGGAATGTCTCATGAAAAAACTGATGCTGGCAATGGGTGTGGCGGCGGGGCTCTGCGGCGCGGCGTGGGCGGTGACCGGCCAGGTGACCGCGGGCGAGCGCACCTCGCTGTTCGATGGCACGTCGCTGACGGGCTGGAAGGTGCTCCGCTGCGAGGCGGCCGTGACCAACGGCATGATCCTCATCAAGGACGGCAACGGCCTCGTGCAGTCGGAGAAGACCTACGGCGACTTCGTCTTCGAGTGCGAGTGGAAGGCGCTCAAGCCCGACAAGTGGGACAGCGGCATCTATTTCCGCTACGATCCGAACCTCGTCGGCAAGCCGTGGCCCAAGCGCTACCAGGCGAACCTCAAGCAGGGCGATGAGGGGAACGTGTCGGGTCTCAATGGGGCCACGAGCAAGGGCCTCTTCAAGGCGCACGATTGGAACACGCTCAAGCTGACGGTGCACGGTACGCACGCCGAGCTGGAGGTCAACGGCAAGCTCGCGTGGAAGGCCGATGGTCTCGGCAGCGTCGCCGACAGCCACATCGCACTGCAGGCCGAAGTGCCCAACGGCGGCCAGCACCTGTTCAAGAATATTTTCATCACCGAACTGAAGTGACCGTCGGCTGCTCGCCGGATGCGCAGCGGCCTTGGTGTGCTTTCCCTGCCATGGTTTCTGCCGCCCGAGCTCGAACGCAGCTTGAAGGCTGAATCCGCCTTGGCCCATCGGCGTTGCGCCCTCCAGTCCTGCGCCTCGCGCCTAGGCTTCGAGGCGTCCATACATTATTCCTTTGTGTCCCCGGATCTCGCCGGGAAGGCGCGCAACGGCCACGATCTGCTGACGCGCCGGCTCCCTGAGCAGCGATGCGCGGACTTCGCGGTTGCATTTGCGGGGCCGGTGCATTAGGAAGAGTCCCATGAAAATACGTCAACGGATTTTGTGCGGCGTGTTGGTATGTGTCGCGGCCATGGCGGCAGAAAAAGTGGACCGCGGCGTGGTGGCGGTGCCGGCCGGGGCGGGGCAGGTCTACGTGGGCTGGCGGCTGTTACGGGCGGACGCCTCGGACATCGCGTTCAATGTCTATCGCCGGGCCGCCGCGGGCGGCGAGGTGACGAAGCTGAACGCGCAGCCGGTTTCGCAGACCACCGATTTCACCGACTTCGCGGCGCCGGTCGGCGTCGCCTCCGAGTACTTCGTGCGCGGGGTGGTGGCGGGGCGCGAGCTGGAGGCAAGCAGCGGGCGCGTGGCGGCGGCGAGCACGAACGTACCGCTGCTCAAGAAGGAAGCCAAGCGGCCCGTGGCGCCGGAGGCCGCCTACGTCAAGATCCCGTTGCTCGGCAACTACACGGTCCAGTCCGTCGCCGTGGCCGATCTCACGGGCGATGGCAAAATGGATTACGTCATCAAGCAGCCCGACGGCAACATTGATCCCTGGGAGAAGTACTGGCATCCCAGCAAGGGCACCTTCAAGCTGGAGGCCTATGGCCACGACGGCCACCCGCTCTGGCAATATGACCTCGGCTGGGCGATCGAGCAGGGCATCTGGTATGCGCCCTACATCGTCCACGACCTCGACGGCGACGGCAAAGCGGAAGTCATCGTGAAGAGTGGCGAAGGCGATCCGCGCGACAAGGATGGCCGCGTGCAGAGCGGGCCGGAGTATCTCGCGGTCCTCGATGGCTCATCCGGCAAGGAAATCTGCCATGCCGACTGGCCCTCGCGCGACCTGTTCAAGGAGGAAGGCTATAACCTCGCCTCGCGCAACCATCTGTGCGTCGCCTATCTCGACGGCAAGACGCCGAGCATCATCATCGACCGTGGCACCTATAAGCACATCGTCATAGAGGCCTGGAAATTCCGCGACCGCAAGCTGGAGCGGCAGTGGCGCTGGGACAACAAGGGCCTGCCGCGGAACTATCAGGGGCAGGGGTCGCACATGCTGCAGGCCGCCGACGTCAACGGCGACGGCCGCGACGAAGTCATCGTCGGCTCCTGCGTGCTCGGGTCCGACGGCAAGGCGCTGTGGACGACCGGGCTGGGGCATCCCGACAGTAATTATATCGGCAAGCTCGATCCCGCCCGCAAGGGGCTCCAGCTTTATTACAATATCGAGACCGGGCAAAAGAGCAACACCATGTGCATGGTGGATGCCGCCACCGGGGAAATCCTGTGGGGCTATGACCAGCCGACGAAGCACGTCCACAGCCACGGCCTGTGCGCCGACATCGACCCCGCGCAGCCGGGCTGGGAATGCTACGGCGCCGAGTCCACCAATCACACCTTCGTGTACTCGCGACTCTGGAGCTGTACCGGCCAGGTCTTGTCCGACTCGCTCAAATGGAGCTTCGGTCCCTATAGCGTTTTCTGGGACGCTGATCAGCAGCGCGAACTGCTCCTCAATAAAGCGATTACCAAGTACAACGGCCCCGCGCTGGCCACGGTCAACGCCAAATTCCTCGCCGTCGCCGATGTCTGCGGCGACTGGCGCGAGGAAGTCCTCGCCAGCGCCCCCGGGGAGCTGCGCATCTACATCACGACGATCCCCGCGCGCGACCGGCGCGTCTGGCTGCTGCAGGACCCGGTCTACCGCGGCTGCGTCATCCGCCAGACCTCGGGCTATTACCAGTGCCCGACGCTGAGCTTCGACCCCGCGACCGGCGCGACGCGCGAATCAGGCAAGTGATTTTCCAAGCCTTGGAAAAGAAAGGTTTAGTTTTTCCAAAGCTTGGAAAAGTCAGGCTCCGGCTGCCCCGCTTGGCCGGAACTTTGATGTGAGGGCGCTTTTCTTTCGGCGCAGGAATGCTATGGTGTGCCGCGACAAAGGCGATAACCGAAATGGCAGCTAATTTTCAACTGGTGGCCGACTACCAACCGACCGGCGACCAACCGGAGGCGATCGACGCGCTCGTCTACGGGCTGGAACACGAGCGGCGTTTCCAGACGCTGGAAGGCGTCACGGGCTCCGGCAAGACCTTCGCGGTGGCGAACGTGATCCAGCGCTGGGGCCGGCCGACGCTGGTCATGTCGCACAACAAGACGCTCGCGGCGCAGCTCTATGCCGAACTGAAGGGCTTCTTTCCGCACAACGCGGTCGAGTACTTCGTCAGCTACTACGACTACTACCAGCCGGAGGCCTACATCCCCTCGACCGACACCTTCATCGAGAAGGATTCGGCGATCAACGAGGAGATCGAGCGCCTGCGCCTGGCGGCGACCGACGCGCTGATGAACCGCGAGGATGTGATCATCGTGGCCTCGGTCTCGTGCATCTACGGCTTGGGCTCGCCGGAGGACTACCGCGACATGCTCGTGCGCGTCGAGCGCGGCCAGTACATCGACCGCGACAGCGTGATGGTGAAGCTGGTGGAGATCCAGTACGGGCGCAACGACTACGAGCCGGCGGCCGGCACGTTCCGCGTCCGCGGGGACACGCTCGACATCTTCCCCGCCTACCGCAAGGACGGCCTGCGCATCGATTTCTTCGGGTCGCAGGTCGAGGCCATCCACACGATCGATGCCGCGACGGCCAAGAACACCGGCAACCTGGAGCGGGTGGTGATCTCGCCGGCCTCGCACTTCGTCATGCCGGCGGATAAGATCGACCGCGCGCTCGGCGGCATCCGCGCCGAGATGGAGGCGCGCGTCCAGGAGTTCACGGCGCAGAACAAACTGCTGGAGGCGCAGCGGCTGCGGATGCGCACGACCTACGACCTCGAGATGCTCAAGGAGATGGGCTACTGCGGCGGCATCGAGAACTACTCGCGGCACCTGACCGGCCGGCCCGCGGGCGCGCGGCCCGCGACGCTGTTCGACTTCTTCCCGGGCAAATCCCTGTGCGTGCTCGACGAGAGCCATGTGACCGTGCCGCAGATCCGCGCGATGTACAACGGCGACAAGGCGCGCAAGACCGTGCTGGTTGAGCACGGCTTCCGGCTGCCCTCGGCGCTGGACAACCGCCCGATGAACTTCGACGAGTTCCTGTCCGTCAGCGGCCCGATCCTCTTCACCTCGGCGACGCCCGGCCCGTTCGAGTACCAGGTCGGCGGCGCGCCGGTGCAGCAGGTGCTGCGCCCGACGGGCCTGCTCGATCCGCCGGTCGAGGTGCGCCCGCTGGGCACCCAGGTGGACGACCTGACCGAGGAGATCCGCACGCGCGCCGAGAAGAACGAGCGCACGCTGGTCACCACGCTGACGAAGAAGACGGCCGAGGACCTCTCGACCTACCTGCTGAACATCGGCCTGCGGGTGAAGTACCTGCATTCCGACATCGACACCATGGAGCGCGTCCAGATCCTGCGCGGCCTGCGCGCCGCGGAGTTCGACTGCCTGATCGGCATCAACCTGCTGCGCGAGGGCCTCGACCTGCCGGAGGTGACGCTCGTCGCCGTGCTCGATGCCGACAAGGAAGGCTTCCTGCGCTCCGAGACCGCGCTGATCCAGACCGCCGGCCGCGCCGCGCGCAACGTCAACGGCCTGGTCATCCTCTACGCCGACAAGATCACCGACTCCATGCGCAAGATGATGGAGAAGTGCCGGCTGCGCCGCGAGAAGCAGGCGGCCTACAACAAGGAGCACGGCATCACGCCGCGCACGATCCAGAAGAACATCCTGGCCAGCATCTCGCAGCAGAAGAAGGAAGCGCAGGAGATCGAGGAAAGCGTCATCACCGGGACCGGCGCGGACTACAACACCGTCGAGCTGATCGCCGAGCTGGAGAAGGAGATGCTCGAGGCCGCGGAGGCGCTGGAGTTCGAGCGCGCCGCGCTGCTGCGCGACCAGATCCACGAGCTCAAGGCCGCGCAGAAGTCGGCCGACGAAAAGGGTGGGGCGGTGGCGAAACCGGCGCAGGGCAAACGCGGCCGCAAACCACGCGGCGCGGCGGCCGCCGCACCCGTGCCCGCGGAATCAACTGGTGTGCCGGCAAAAACTTCGGTATCTAAGCCCGCCAAGCGCGGCCGCAAGCCGTCCGCGAAAAAGATGCTGTAGCGGCGGCCTGTGGCCGCCGACGGCGCTCGCAGAGCGCCGCTACAGAAAAGGATCAACGTGAATCTGCCGCAATATCTGGAGCAACGCGAGGTGCGCGAGCTGATTTCGCGCGCGCTCATCGAGGACCTCGGGCCGGGCGACTACACGAGCGAGGCGCTCGTCGGCGAGGACGATCTCGCCCATGCGGCCCTCGTCTCGCGCGGCCAGTACATCGTCGCCGGCGGCCCGGTCGCGGAGCTGGTGTTCCAGATCGTGGACCCGCACGTCAAGACGCGCCTGCTGGTCCCCGACGGCCACGTGGTCGCGCCCGGCGAGGCGATCATGCAGATCGAAGGCCGCGCGCGCGACCTGCTGACCGCGGAGCGCACCGCGCTCAACTTCATCCAGCAGATGACGGGCGTCGCGACGCTGACGCGCCAGTTCGTCGAGCGCGTGCAGCAGTACGGCGTGCAGATCCTCGACACGCGCAAGACGGTCCCGACGCTGCGGCGCCTGCAGAAGTATGCGGTCGCCTGCGGCGGCGGCGTCAACCACCGCCTCGCGCTCTACGACCGGATCCTGATCAAGGACAACCACCTCGCGTTCTGGCGGCGGCACGGCACCGGCAACCCGGCCGACGCCGTCCGGCTCGCGCGCCAGAAATTTCCCAACCTGGAGATCGAGATCGAGGTCGAGAACGAGGCCGAGCTCACGCAGGTGCTCGAGGCCAAGCCCGACTGGGTGATGCTCGACAACATGCCGCCGGCGACCATCCGCCGCTGCGTCGAGATCAACGCCAACCGCTGCAAGCTCGAGGCCTCCGGCGGCATCACGCTGGGCAACGTCTCCGCCTACGCCGTCACCGGCGTGCAGGCGATCTCCATCGGCTGCCTGACCCATTCCGCCCAAGCCGCCGACCTCTCGCTGGACTTCATGATCTGAGCGGTTTTTGCGGGACCGCTTCCCTCGAAGCGGTCGCGCAGTGGTGGCGCATGCAGGATTGCTGTTGATGTGTGTGGCGGATGCCGCGGCGCGGCGTCCCTACCGGCGGCGGAGTGATCAAGGGGTAGGGACATCGCGCCGCGATGTCCGCCATGAAACTCCACCCCCGGCCCCACGCAAACGCCCCTGAGCCATCAAGCTGCCGCTCGCTACGACACCGCGGACGCCGCACGCCTGCGCCCCTGCCAAGCCATCAGAACTTCTTCGTAAGCGAGAGCATGGCCCAGAATTCGTTTTCGGGATCCACGCTGGCGAGGTAGGACCACTGGTAGTTGAGGTTGGCGCCGAGGGTGAGCCCCCCGAGGTCGGCGCTGGTGCCGAGCATCGCGGTCGTATGGCTCCAGCCGCTCTCCACGCCGAACGCGCCGTCGTGATAGTTCAGGCTGCCGCCGAGCGTCACGTCCTGCCGCGTCGCGCCGGGGATGAAATTCGGCAGCGCGCGGGTGTAGCTCAAGGCGAGCTCGTGATGCGCGCCGGCCTGGAACAAATCCTTTTGGTCGGGGAACCAGTAGTAGTAGTTATAGCTCGGCACGAGGTGCGCGCCGAAGCACGGCAAGGCTTCCAGCAGCGAAACGCCGGCATGCACTTTTTGGCCGCGTTTGCTTTGCGCCGCGATGGTCTGGCCGTGCTTGTCCGTCGTGTAGGCATCATGCGGATAAACCCAGTAATCGTAGTAGCCATGCAGGTTGAGCTTGAGCGGCGTGCCCTCGAGGAAGTTATGGCTGAAGCGCGCCATAAAGTCGTATTCGTCGTACTGCTGGCGGTTGCGTTCCATCGGCAGCGCAGACCAGAACTGGAGGTAAAACCCCGGCACCTTCGTGTCCACCGCGAGCGAGGGCATATACGCCGCGTGGTTGTCGCCGACGTTGAAGCCGTCGGTCATATATTTCGAGGCCAGCGTCAGGTCGGCCGTCACCCCGAGGGACTGGTCCTCGGCCGCCAGCGCACCGCACGCCAACGCCAGGCCAGCCAACATCACCGCGCGCATCGTGTTCTTCATCATGCCCCTGTCCCCTTTGTCCACCCCCACGGTGGTCGAGGCCGTTTTCCATAGCGTAAAACCGCGCCGCGCGGCAAGCGCGTTTTCTAGTCGGGAAAGGCTTGCGGCTGGGGCGCGGGCGTTGCGGTACGCGCAAGCTGTCGCTGGTTTGTCGTAGCGCTTGGTTGAGCGGGGTAGGGGGCGGCATCGTGCCGTGCCGTCTCCTGTAGCGGCGACCTGTGGGCGCCCTGTCGGCGGCCATAGGCTGTCGCTAGCGTCTACGGCTTCGCCAGAGGCGTCGCCCTACCGCCTGCACTGGCTTGACCCGGGCGGTCACGGCCTGACCGCCCGGCCGAGGGGTGGACTTATATCGACCGGCGAAAGGCCAGTACAATCAGCGCCAGCCCGGCGAGGGCCAGCGCCACCATCCACGTCATCAAGGGTATGGTGATCCACACATCGGTTGTGAAGATTTCGCCCCAATCGCGCCCGCGCAGGCAGCACAAGGGCCAGATCCATGGGCCGATCAACAACGATGAACCCAACAGCAGGCAGGCCCACGCGGAGCCTGTCATCTGGCGGCGGCGCGGCATGGCGTTCAGCGCGCAAACGGCAGCCGCCAGCCGTGGCGCACGAGGCTGCGCCAGAAGAGCAGCAGCAGGGCGCCGAAGAGCGCGAGCAGCAGCGTGCCCGGCTCCGGCACGATGTCCGGCGTGGTCGCCGGGTCCACGGCCTGCAGGTTGGCGGCACGGTATTGCTCCGCGGTCTCCAGCACGACGGCCCCGGAGACGACGGTGACGAGTTGCCAGGTTTTGGCCAGCGCGACGGCGCGGGCGCGGTCGCCCTGCGCACGAGAACGCGACAGGCGCTTGATCTCGTCCGCCGCCCACAGCCGGACGATCTGCGATGAGCCCGGGATGGCCTCGGCGGGGGTGGCGTTGTTTTCCATGCGGGTACGCTCCCAGGCTAGCGGTGTGCCCCGCCCGGCCCATGCGTCCAGCAGCGCGCCGAGGTCCTGTTCGGCCCCACGCACGGCGGGCAGGGCGTGGAAAATTTCGGCCGTGCCGAGCTTTTCGCCGATCCGATCAGCGCCGGTGCCGAGCTGGTAGGCAAACACACCGGGTCCGTTGGGCCGCCGCTGCCAGCGCTGGAGCAGCGCCTCGGTCTCCTCGGATTCCAGCGGCTGCAGCGCGTGCAGCCAGAGCACTGCGCCGCCGGGCTGCTCGGCGGCCCAATCCCAGGCGCGGATCAGCGCCGGCACGTTGTCGCAACCCCCGGCGAAATGCAGGGCCTGCGGCTCCGGCGTCTCGACGCGATCGGACGCGAGCAGGAGTTGCGTGGCCACGCCGGGCGGCAGGCGTGCGAGCAGCGCCCGGATGGCGGCGGCATGATTTTTCATGGACTTCGAGCCATCCACGACCACGGCGAGCCGCTTGAGTGCGGGCGGCGGGGCGGGCACCAGGCGCTGTACGATCGCGGGCTTGTCCGGCGCGCGCTCGTCGCTATGCCAGACGGCGGTCGGCACGGCGCTGCCCGCGAGCTGGAGGGCGCAGGGTTCTTCGACGGACAGGGCCGGCAATTCGCCGCGTGCGCCGAAGCGCCCGCCTTCGAGCGCCTCCTGCTTCAGCGCGGCATCGGCGGTCAGTTCGGCGTCGCCCTCGATCCAGACGGCGTGCTTCAAGCCTTCGGCCAACCCGAAGTTCGTTTCGAGGAAGCGCGGCAGGGCCAGCGGGCAGCGGCCGTCGCTCTGCGGGGTCAGCGGCTGGGTGATGCCGAGGCGCACCTTCATCGTGCCGCCCTGGGCCGGCACGGGATAGCACTGCATGAGTACGCGGTCCGGTCCGGCATAGGAGACGAGCACGGGGTCGCGCCGGCGCGCGACGACCTTCTGGTAAGCCGCGCGCACTTCGCTGCTGCCGCCGAACGCGGCCTCGCGCTCCTCGCCGTTGATCCAGAGCGTCAGGCGGCTGACGACGCCGCCGGGCGGCAGCAGGATCTGCGCGCGGGCCTCGCACTCCCGCTGCGCCGTGTTGCGGAAGACGAGGGTCCATTCCTGGTAGGCGGCGCCGCTGCGGGCCTCGACCTTGCCGTCGAGCCGCGCCTGTTCCAGCGTCAGGCCGCGCAGCTTGGCCGCAACGCGGTCGCCGGCCTGGTCGAAATCCCAGTCATTGACGTCGAACAGCAGCCCGCCGCGCTGGTTGCGGAGGGTCGGCGGGCGCACGGCGTTGAACGGCTGGCCGGTGACGCGGTAATAAACGTCGCGCACTTTTTCCAGCGGCGCCGGCGGGTAGCAATGCTTGAGCAGCAGGTCGAGCGGATTGGCCTCGGTGTTGCGCCGGATATAGCTCTCGCGCAGCAATTCGCTCTCGCTGCCGTAGCTGCGAAGGAGCGTGAGGCCGCGGATGCGCGCCTCGCGGTCGCCGTTCGTCGCCATGCCCAAGCCGACTTGCGTCATGACTTCCGGCGCGGCCAGCACGAGGAGCAAGCCCAGGCCGAGCGGCATCGTCAGCCAGAGCGGCGCGAGCCGCGGCCGCGTTTCCTTGCGCGCCACGCCCGCGAGCCGCACGCGCAGGAACACGCTGCAGATCAGGGCGCACAAGGGCGAGAGCGGGAGGAGTCCCAGGCCCATGAACAGAATGCCGATGAACGCGAAGGGTGTGATGATGGAAAACATGAAAATATAGAACAGCGAGATGCCCATCGCCAGGCCGCTGACCCAGCCGGTCGTGCGCCACAGCGGGCGCTCCGGCGAGCGCAGGGTGCGCAGCGTCAGGAAGATGCTCGCCGGCACCAGCCCGATGCACACGATGTGCAGCCACGTCGGGAGCGGGTCGAAGACGATGCTCGCGCACATCCCCGTCAGCGCCTCGACCACCAGGGTCAGCGCCGGCAGGAATACGCCGAACAGCCCCACGATGATGAGCCCCGCGATGTTGATGCGGTACGGCTTTTTTTCGCGCTGCGCGACCCAGCCGGGCGTGGCGGGCGGGGGCGCGGCCAAGGGCTCTGTGGGCACGTCCAGCTTGGTGAGGATCTCGAAGACCTCCTCGGCGGTGACGGTGTCGCCGGGCCGCGGGGCGGTTTCCTCGGTGACATGGGAACGCCAGTTGGCGAACACCTCGTCGGGGTCGGCGCCGCTCGCCAGCAGGGCGGCGCGGCGGCGCTCGCAGTAGTCCTCGAAGCAACGCTGTGCGGCCGGACTCCAGTTCTTCATGTGCGCTCCTTGCTCCCGCTCAACCGGCGGCTTTGTGCGACCATGGTCTCGACATGCTCGTTCATCCGCGCCAGCTCGCGGCGGCCCTGCGGCGTCAGCGCGTAATACTTGCGCGCCGGGCCGGCGGACGACTCCTCCAGCCGCGTGGCCACCAGCCCCGTCAGGCGCAGGCGCGAGAGCAGGGGGTAGAGCGTGCCCTCGGTGACGTCCAGCCCCGGCAGCGCCGCGAGCGCGCGCACCAGGTCGTAGCCGTAGCGCTCGCCGCCCTGCAGCGCGTTGAGCACGCACAGCTCCAGCCAGCCCCGCCGCAGCTGCACCGCCCAGTTCAAATGATATTCGGTGGTGTCCATAACGTCGCTACCTAGTAAGGCAAGGTAGCTGGCGTGTCAAGGCAGTAATGGGGGGGGCACTTTCCCAGTTTGCCGGGGAGCACAGGGCCGGTGACGGTGGCGCGGGCTTGTGCCGCGTGCGGGGCGGGCGGTTGACGCGGCCGGCCGGGGCTGTGCTCCGGTTGCTGCGGCTGCCTTTCGCGCGCTGGGCAGTCGTTCCAGGTCCCCTTGCGGCGGGCCGGACTCATAGGCGTCAAGCCAAGGTTGGCGGTTTTCCTGAACATCCTGAGGCCGGTTGTGCCTGTCGACAAAGAGAACTGCGGCGAATTCTTCGTGGGCGGGTTTTCCAGCCAGCGTTTGTGTTGTGGATGCTGGCGTGGGGTTGGCCTGTCTGCGGGGATTCAGCGGTGGTGCGGTTCACGGGCGCGCGCGGGATTGACGCGGCGGAGCAAGTTCATCATGCTCGCGCCGGAGAAATTTTGCCCATGGGCTTGGATGGCGTCGAATTGGTCATGGCGTTCGAGGAGGCGTTCGGGATCAGCATCAGCGATGCGGATGCCGCCGCGGCCGTCACGCCGGGCATGGTCGTGGACCTCGTCTGTCGCCATCTCGAAAGGACCGACGCGCGCACCTGCCAGACGCAGCGCGCCTTTTACCTGCTGCGCCGCGCCCTGATGAGCCTCACCCAAAAGCCGCGCAGCGCCATCGCGCCGACCACACCCCTGCGCGATTTGTTCGATACCAACGACGCCCGCGTGCTCTGGCCGCAACTCAAGGCCGCCGTGGATGCGCGCAGTTGGCCGCATCTGGTGCGGCCACGTTGGGCAAGAAATTGCATGCGGCTGACCTTCATCGTGTTTCTGTTGGGTAGTCCCTTTCTGTTGCACAGTGCCTGTCCGCAATGGTCATGGGCGGACTGTATTGCCTTGGCCTTCCTTATTATTGCGCCCTTGTCTCTCTTGGGCGTGGCGGGCGCGACGCGCGGTTTCAAGCGCTCAGTGGTGCCCAACCTGAAGACTGTTGCCGATTTGACCAACTGGGTTCTAACCTCGAAGCAGGTTCTGTTCACACGTGAGTCGGTCCGGCAAATGGTCAAGCAAATCGTCATCGCTCAACTAGGGATTCCTGAAGCGAAATATTCCGAGGACGCTCATTTTGTCCGCGACCTGGGAGTGGATTGAGCCATGGCCGGGTTTGCCAGGGTCATCGTGGAGGTTGCGCGCAACCGGGAGTTTGATTATCGGATTCCGGAGGCGCTGCGCGACGCCGTCCACGTCGGCTCGCAGGTGGTCATCCCGTTCGGCAAGAGCGAGGCGCGCGGCTACGTGGTCGCGCTGCTGGATGCCGTGACGCGCCCGGGGCTGAAGGAAATCCGCGACGTGGCCGGGCGCAAGGCGGTCGTCAGCGAGACGATGCTCACGCTGGCGCGCTGGATGGCGGACTATTACCTCGCGCCGTACGAGATCGCCGTGCGCACGGTCCTGCCGAGCGCGGTCCGGAAAAAGGGCGCGGCATTCATCGAACGGCTGCAGGTGGTGGTGACGGAAAAAAGCCGCGATCCCGCGGCGCTGCTCGCACTGCGCAAGCACGCGCCGAAACAGGCGGCGGCGCTCGATGTGCTGCTCGGCGGCGGGCCGGCCTTCCTCAACCACCTTGCCCACTCGGCCCACACGACGCCGGCGGCGATCCACGGGCTGGAGGCGAAGGGCTTCGTGCAGATCAGCAAGGAACGCTTCACGCGCGATCCGCTGGCCAACCAGACTTTTTTGCGGACCGAGGCGCCGCCGCTGATGCCGCAGCAGGAAGCCGCCCTCAAGATCATCCGGCAGTCCCTCGAGACCCTGACGCCCCCGGTGGTGTTGCTGTTCGGCGTCACCGGCAGCGGCAAGACCGAGGTCTACCTGCAGGCGATCAAGACGGCGCTGGAGCGCGGTCAGGGCGCGATCGTGCTGGTGCCGGAGATCGCGCTGACGCCGCAGACGATCGAGCGCTTCCGCGGCCGGTTCGGCGAGGATGTCGCGGTGCTGCACAGCCGGCTCTCCCAGGGCGAGCGGCACGACGAGTGGCACCGCATCCACGACGGGGTCGCGCGCATCGTCGTCGGCCCGCGCTCCGCCGTGTTCGCGCCGGTGCACAACCTCGGGCTGATCGTCGTGGACGAGGAGCACGAGCCCTCCTACAAGCAGGAGGAGGCGCCGCGCTACAACGCGCGCGACGTCGCGGTGGTGCGCGGCAAGCTGGAAAAATGTGCCGTGGTGCTCGGCTCGGCCACGCCGGCGCTGGAGTCGTTCGCGAACGTGCGGCGCGGCAAGTACGCGCTGGCGGAGCTGCCCGCGCGCGTGGACCACCGCCAGATGCCCTCGGTGCGCGTTGTGGATATGCGCATCGAGGCCGAGCGCGAGGGGCGCGTCAACATCTTCTCGCGGGATCTGATCGACGCGATCCGCCTGCGCATCGAGCGCGCGGAGCAGACGATGCTGTTCCTCAACCGGCGCGGCTACGCCTCGCAGCTCATCTGCCCCAAGTGCGGCTATGTGGCGCAGTGCCGCTCGTGCAGCGTCGCGCTCACCTATCACAAGACCACCGACGAGCTGCTCTGCCACATCTGCGGCGCGCGCCAGCGCGTCCCGGAGCGCTGCCCCGAGCCCAACTGCCGCGACCCGGCGTTCAAGTACGCCGGCCTGGGCACGCAGCGCATCGAGGTCATCCTGCACAAGCTCTTCCCGATCGCGCGCGTCACCCGGATGGATTCCGACACGACCACGGAGAAGGGTTCGCACCGGCGCATCCTCCACGATTTTCGCGGCGGCAAGATCGATATCCTGATCGGCACGCAGATGATCGCCAAGGGCCTCGATTTCCCGAACGTCACGCTGGTCGGCGTGATCTCCGCCGACATGAGCCTGCACAAGCCGGACTTCCGCGCCTCCGAGCGCACCTTCCAGCTGCTGACGCAGGTCGCCGGCCGCGCCGGCCGCGGCGACCTGAAGGGCGAGGTCTTTGTGCAGACGTTCACGCCGCACCACCCGGCGATCCAGGCCGCGCGCCGCCTCGACTACGCCGGCTTCATCGACCAGGAGTTCGAAGGGCGCCGCGAGTTGAGCTATCCGCCGTTCACCCACCTCGTCGTGCTGACGCTGAAGGGCGTGTCGGAGCAGCGCCTCCAGTTTGCCGGGGAGGAGTTCGTGAAGCAGCTCCAGCCGCGGCTCGGCCCGCAGGTGATCCTGAACGGCCCGATGCCCGCGCCGCTCGCCCGCGCCAAGGGCCTCTACCGCTTCCAGATACTGCTGCGCGCGCCGCTGACCAAGCAGGTCACCGACCCGCTGCGCCAGACGCTCGGAGCATTCAAGTGGCCCAAGGACATCGAATGCAGCGTGGATGTGGATGCGCTGCAGATGATGTGAAAAAGGACAAGGCAAACCGCAGGACAGTGAACGGAGCCTGTCGAACGATGAAGCGCGGAAAAAATAAGGTTGCCGCTTGCCGGCGCCCGGTTGCGGGTTGCGGCATGACCCTCCCGACAACCCGCAAATATTTGTGCGGGGAAACGGCCCGCAGCATTCTCGCCGGCCGGTTACGGACTTGGCGGAAGCAGCAGGGGTTACCCTTGAAAACTGTGGCCCGGCAACTCGGAGTTGCCACAGCCACCTGGGGACATTGGGAAACGGGCCGGCGCTTCCCCTCGGAGCAGTTGCTCAACCTGATAGCGCGGTATACGCGGATACCCATCTGCGGTCTTTTCTCGTGCGCAGGCCCTGCGCCCGCGTTGCGTGCTTGTCAGTCCGCCCGCTGTGGCCTCAAAACGAAGCGCACCTTGATCTACAATGCGTAGAATCAGGCGGGTGGTTTTCGCGAGTAGAGGTAAGTAGCTTTTAACTATGAAAAAAATTCTTCCTTTCCTGCTGTGTATGGCCACCGTCACGTTATGCCCAGCCCCAGCGCAAGAACCGTCTCGTGCTGCAGGGCAACCTGCAGCTAAACGCTACGATGTCCGTCTGTACGGACTGGTCGAGAACTATGACTGGCGGGAAACGGACGGGACGGGGCGGGAGGTTGTCAAGGAAACCGGCCCGTTATTCGGCCTTGGTGGAGACGTAGGCTTGGGCATAACTCAGGTTCTTTGGATCGAGGGCAACGGCGAGTTTTTCTTGGGCAATGTTGATTACGATGGGTTTTTACAAGATGAACGGGGTACGCTCATTGCACCCTATAAAGGGAACAATTCATATGTTGGGGTCACGGGCTCGGGCGATGTGGCCTTGAAAATTCCTCTCACACCGAACCTATATGTAAAGCCCTATGCCGGCATGGGCGTTCGTGTTTGGAGACGCGATTTCGACAAACGGTTGTCGGATGATAAAGTCGGCGAGCATGGTTATACGGAAACATGGGCGTCTGTTTATGGGCTGTTGGGCGTGGGTGCCGGTGTCCGGTTCCATCAGGACTGTGAAATCTTCGGTAAGTTTTCCGTGAAACTTCCTGTTTACAACCAAGAGCGCGTTGACTTGTCGGAAAGTGGCGGCCCATCTGACATCGATCTCAAGCCCGGGAAAGCGGTTTCGCTTTGTGCCGAGGGCGGCCTCAATTATAAGTGGCTGACAGCCTCGCTCTTCGTCGAAACCTTGAAATACCCCCAGTCAGACCGGGTTGCGTTAGGCGCGGCCAGCTACGCCTATCAGCCGGATTCCAAGGCCACCATTGTCGGCGCGAAACTGGGCGTGCATTTTTAGGCCCCTGCCGTCTTCGATAACCCACCGTGACAAGATCGCAGGGACGCCCTGCTGGCGGCCTTCCGTTGCGGACAGCACCTGACCCCGGGCCGGCTTTTCGCGCTTGCTGTATTTCCTGCGCGATCCTGATGGCGCCAAATGTCGGAGGCGAGAGCAATGGCTCCTGTCGGCCTTGTGTTGAGACTGCGTTCTTGGCGGTCAGGGGTAAAGCGATATACTTGCACCATGCGAGCCATACTTATCACCGCCGACGTGCGGCGCGGTTTTCAGCAGGAGCTTCCTCGGTGGTTCCGGAAGCACAAGCGGGAGATGCCGTGGCGGGAGCAGCGCACGCCCTATCGCGTCTGGATTTCCGAGCTGATGCTCCAGCAGACGCGCGTCGAGCAGGCGCGCGACTATTTCCTGCGCTTCATGAAGCGCTTTCCCAGTCTGAAGGCGCTGGCGGCGGCGGGGCAGCAGGACGTGCTCAAGCTCTGGGAAGGGCTGGGCTACTACTCCCGCGCCCGGCGCGCGCACCAGACGGCGCAGTGGCTCGTCGCGCAATGCGGCGGGAAATTTCCACAGACCTTCGAGGGCCTGCTCGCGCTGCCGGGCGTCGGCCCCTATACCGCGGCGGCGGTCGGCAGCCTGGCGTTCAACCTCGATGTGGCCGTCGTGGATGGCAACGTGGCGCGCGTGCTCTGCCGGGTGTTTGCCTTTGGCGGTGATCCGCGCGGCGGGCCGGCGAAAAAGCGGCTGCAGGCCTGGGTCGATGCGCTGCTGCCGCACGGCCGGGCCGGGGAGTTCAACGAGTCGCTGATGGAACTCGGCGCGCTCTGCTGCACGCCGCGCCAGCCGGATTGCCCGCACTGCCCGCTGATGAAAAGCTGCCAGGGCTATGCCGATGGCCAGCCGGAAAATTTCCCGACGAAAGCCGCGAAGAAGAAGCTGCCGCACAAGATCGTCGGCGCGGGCGTCATCATCAACCGGCGCGGCGAGTTGCTGGTTGCGCGGCGGCACGAACACGAGATGCTGGGCGGGCTCTGGGAATTTCCCGGCGGCAAGCAGGAGCCGGGCGAGACGATGGAGCAGTGCATCGCCCGCGAGCTCAAGGAAGAGCTGGGCATCGCGGTGCGCGTCGGGCCGTGCGTGACGGTGGTGCACCATGCCTACAGCCATTTCACGATCGCGCTGCATGCGCACTGGTGCCGGATCGCCCGCGGCAAGCCGCAGCGCCTCCAATGCCTGGACATCGACTGGGTGCCGTTGGCCAGGCTGCGGGACAAGCCGTTCTCGCGCGCCGACCTGCACATCATCGCCGCGCTGCGCGGCGTGCAGGCGCCGGAGTTTTGATGTAGGGGCGCAGTCTTGCTGCGCCCAATGTGCGCTGGTTGCGTGAAGACGGGTGCAGCAAGACTGCGCCCCTGTGAAAGCACATCATGCAGATTGCCCATCGCCATCGCTGGGACCTGACGCCGCGCGCGGCCATCGCGTTGCAGGAGCGGCTGCGCGGCAAGGTCGTCGTGGCCTTGCTGCCCCCGCCGGGCGACGGTGCGCTGATCGCGGGCACCGATGTTTCCTATGACAAGCACAGCGACCGCCTCTTCGCGGCCGTGGTCGTGCTCCGGTTGCCGGGCCTGGAGCTGGTGGCGCAGGCGACGGCGGTAGACCGCGCCCGGTTCCCCTACGTGCCGGGCCTGCTCTCGTTCCGCGAGATCCCGCCGCTGCTGGCCTGCTTCCGCAAACTCCCCGTGACCCCCGACGTGGTGCTGGTGGATGGGCAAGGGCTGGCGCATCCGCGCCGCTTTGGCCTGGCGTGCCATCTCGGCTGGTTGCTCGAGCTGCCGACGATCGGCTGCGCCAAAAGCATCCTGTGTGGCGTGCATGCCAGCTTGCCGGCGCGGCGCGGTGCGACCGCGCCGCTGGTCCATCGCGGCGAAACGGTCGGCCTCGCGGTGCGCACGCGCACGGGCGTGCAGCCGATGTACATCAGCACCGGCCACCGCGCCGAGCTGGCGGGCGCGGCGGAGCTGGTCCTGCGCTGCGCCGCGCGCTACCGCCTGCCGGAGCCGACGCGCGCGGCGCACATCCTCGGCAACCAGCTGCGGCTGGCCGCGGCGGGGTGAGTTCTGAGGATAAAAATGGTGCTCAGGGTGTGTTGTGTGCTTGGTTGGGAAAGCCCCGCCCACAGCGGACTGACTGTTGCGCGACTGGCTCTGTGGTAGCGGGCGCACCGCCGGCAGCGCTTGCAAAGATCATCCCCGTACCCCGTCCGGTTTTCCAGACCTTGGAAAAAATGATGGCGAAAGTTTCCAAGGTCTGGAAAGCTCACGTGCCTAGGATTTCGTCGAGCACATCGGTGAGGGTGATCAGGCCGATGAACGGCTGCTTCGCCTCGTCGCGCACGGGCAGGCGGCTGACGTTCTTGGTGCGCGCGAGCTCGAGGATCTGCTCGACCGGCGTCTCCGCATTGACATGGAGGAGCTGCTCGCGCGGCGTCATGACTACGCGGCAGGTCATCGTCTTCAGCTCGAATGCATCCGTGCCCTTGTCGCCGAGTAGTTTCCCGGCGCCGGGAAAGGCGACAGGATGGTTATGCCAGGCCTTGGACAACGCTTGGCCGGGCTGGCAGCTCGTGCCGGTCAGGTGCCCAGTTCATCGCCGCTGCGGATGGCTTCGAGGGCGGCCGCGGGGGTCGTGGCACCCAGCAAGCGGTCCCAGACGTAGGAACTTTCGCGCAGGTTTGCAATCCGCGCGAGCAGTTTGGTTTGCAGGCGTGGTGCGGAAGCCGGCGTTAGCAGCAGGAAAAGCACATGGGCTTTTTCATCCGGCTTGGCGGGATCGAAGACGACGCCCGCGGGTGCGCAGGCAAAACAGAGCACGGCATTTTTGAGGTTTTCGAAGCGCGCATGTGGAACGGCAAGATCCTCGCCTAGATAGGTGGAAAGGCTGCGCTCACGCGCCAGCACGGCTTCGGTGAGCACCGCCTTGTCCGCTGGCAGGTCATCGGTGGGCACGCGGCGGATGATTTCTGCAATCGCTCCCGCGGCATCGCCAGCCTGCACATCGAGCAGTACGCGGTCCTCGCGCAGCACGTCCCCGAGGCGCAGCGGCGCATCACGTTCAAACTCATCCTCAATGGCCCCGACCAGTTGCTCGAGGATATCCTCCATGGTGATCAGGCCACAGAGTGCCCCCTGCGTGTCCTGCACCAGGGCCATGTGGATACGGCGGCGACGCAGTTCGGTCAGAAGTTGCTCCAGCGGCATGTCGGGCGGGGCCAGATAGGTCTTGCGGGCGATGGCCTTGAGGTCCACCGGTTCGGGCCAAGGCGTGTCCTTGAACAGCAGATCCTTCAGGTGGACGACACCGAGCGCGCGCGGCGGGTCGCCCCCGAGCAAGGGATAGCGCGAGAAGGTGGTCGTCAGGATCTTGTTGCGATTTTCCTCCCAAGGATGGTCGGTATACAAGGCTACGACCTGGTTCAGGCTGCGCATTTCGTCGCGCACAAGGACCGTGCCGAAGTCGAAGACGTTCTCCATGAGCAACAGGCGGCGAAACGACATCACGCCTTCCTGCTGGAACTTGTCGAGGATGACGCGCACCTCGGCCTCGGAGGGGGCCATGTCGCGCGAGACGGCGGAGAGGCCAAGCATCCGCAGGAGCAGCTGGGCGGAGCCGTTGAGGAAGGTATGCGGCAGGTAGAGGATGCGCCGCGACCAGATCAGCGGCAGGGCTGTCAGCAGCGCGGATTTTTCCGAGAAGCGGATGGCGATGCACTTGGGCAGTTGCTCGCTCAGCAGAATGTGCAGGCAGGAGACCAGGATGTAGCTGATCGCGATGGAGACGGCGTGCGCGGCAGCGGCGTGGCCAAACAGCGGCTCGAACAGCCGGGCAATCGCCGGCTCGCCGACGAAGCCCAGCCCGATGCTGGCAAAGGTGATGCCCAGCTGGCAGACGGAAAGATACTCGTCAAGCCGGTCATGGATATGGCGCAGCAGGCGCGCTTCGCGCGGGTGGTGCTCATGCATGGCTGTGATTTGCGTGCCGCGCAGGCGCACGGCGGCAAACTCCGCCAGCACGAAGAAGGCGTTCAGCAGCAGCAGCACCACCAGCAGTCCGATATAGAATAGCAGCATGTTCCGGCTCTCTGAGCTGGACGATTCCAACCTTGGCGTTGCGTCCAGCACCCGTTTTCCTATACTAGCCGCCGTGGCAATGAAAGTTTTATCTATCCAGACCGGTGGCCGGACCGACTTCATCAACATCACCCCGTTGGTCCAGGCGGCGGCACGCGAGGTGGGTTTCCAGGACGGCTCGCTGACCGTGTTCATCCCACATACGACGGCAGGGATAACGAAAAACGAAGTGGCCGCGCCAAACCAATAAATCTGTCCGTTCCGTGCTTGACCGACCTGCTGGCCAAGCCTACGTTGCGCCAATGAATACGTTCGACAGGAAGGCGGATGATGTGATGACGGCAGGCGCGACCTTGCATATGATGTCATGCGTGTTGAAGGAAGCGGGGGCTGCAAAGGTTTGCTCATGATGGTTGCGTGGGGTTGAATATGCAATTTTCAAGCGCAATACATTTGAAGATTCATCCTCATCGAAACGCAATATTGATTTTAGCTGCTGTGGTGTTCGTCGCTTTGAGCTGTGTCAAGTGGCTTGAGTTGAAAGGAGAGCAATTGTCTCTCTTTGACCTTTGGGCTTGTTTTTTCAAGTACGTTGTGGCCGACAAGGGGGATGGGTGGGCGGAAGAGCTTGTGAATGGATTAGGGCTTATAACTATACTAACCATTTGCTGCGGACTCATTGCCTTAGCATCGGGTTGGCTTTTCGCTGCAATTCTGGATGCCTGCATGTCTTTATTGGGGCGAAACCGAAATCCCCTTTCATCCGCGAAGTTCCCACCATCAAAATCCATTCAGAACGAAGAGTCCCCTCCATCCACGAAATGAGAATGACCGCCGCTTGTAGTTCGGCTGGGTTGGCAACCAAGAATCATCCATCACCATCAACGAAAACGCCGACCCGGACGTGGTGCGCGACCTCACGACCGCGCTCGAGCGCCTCGTGCCGTGGCGCGGCGACTATCACCACGGCGAGGGCAACAGCGCCGCGCACCTCAAGGCCAGCCTGATGGGGAGCAGCGTCCGCGTACTCCTCGAAGGCGGTCGCCTCCAACTCGGCACCTGGCAGGGCATTTTCTTCTGCGAGTTCGATGGGCCGCGTCAGCGCGAAGTCTGGATCGGGCCCTGACTTTCCCGGCCTTGGTAGGCCAGCGTTGTTTTTCCGTGCGGCAGGGCGGGGGCTGCGCTATCATGCGCCCGCTTTTTGTGGCATCAGGAGTAAGCGGTCATGCGTAAAACATTTTTAGCGGTGGCGGGCGGTGCGTGCGCGGTGCTGCTGGCCGGTTGCGGCGGCGCGCCCGGCGAGCGCGACTACCAGGCCGGCGTCCGCGAATACGAGCGCGGCAACTACACCCGGGCCATGTCGCACTTCGAGAAAGCGGTCCATGCGCCCAGCGGCGCGGCGCCGGCCGCGGCGTGGAACTACCTCGGCTGCGCGGCGTGGCACCTGCGCCAGCTGCCCGCGGCGCGCACCGCCTTCGAGACGTGCCTGCGCGTCGCGCCGGCCTGTTCCGCGGCGCAATACAATCTTGCGGCGCTGCAGGCCGCCGGCGGCAACGCCAGCGCGGCCATCGCGCAACTGCTGCCGGTGGCGGCGCGCGAGACCGCGCGCAGCGAGCCGCTGGAGCTGCTCGGCCAGATCTATCTGGACCGCCAGGCCTGGCCGGAGGCGCGGCGCGTCCTGCTGGAGGCCGCCCAGCGTGCCCCCCAGGCGCCGCGCGTCCTGACGCGGCTCGCGCTGGCCGAGCTCGGCGCGGGCGACGAGCGCAGCGCCGTCGCGCTCCTCAACCGCGCCCTCGACCGCGACGGGCAGTACGCGCCCGCCCTCTTCAATCTCGCGCTGCTCTATCACCAGCGCCACGGCGACAAGATCCAGGCCGGCGCCCTGCTGCGCCGCTTTCTCGCGGCCGCGCCGGAGGATGAGCATGCCGGCCAGGCGCGCCAGTTGCTCGCCGACTTCGGCGGCGCCGTGCCGCCCGTCACGCCGGTGGCGCCGACCTCCGGCGTCCGCCTGCTGAACCGCCCGGCGCCGCTCCCGGCGCCGGCGCGCGGCGAAGCCGGCGCGGGGCGCACCGTGGAGGCGATCGTGAAGGAGGCCGGCGCCGAGGTGGAGCGCGGGCACACCCCGCGCGCGGCGATCCTGTTCCTGGAGGCGGCGAGCCGCGCCGAGCGCGAGCAGAATGCGGCGGCCCAGGAGCAGGTCCTGACGCAGGCGGCCCGCGCGTGTTTCGACCAGGCGCGGATCCACGCGGCGCTCGGACAGTTCCAGTTCGACCACGGCCGGACCGAGGCGGCGCTCAAGTCGTTCAAGCAGGCGCTCGTGCTCGACGGGAAGTTTGTGCCGGCGCACCTCGGGCTGGCTGCGGCCGCCGGGCGGACGGGCGAATATGACGCCGCCTTGGTCGCGCTCAAGACGGCCGTGCAGATCGACCCGCAGAACGCCGACGCGCAATGGCAGCTGGCGCAGCTGTTCGACCTGGCGCTCAAGTCGGCCGACCGCGCCGCCGCCAGCTACCGTCAATTCATCAAGCAGTTCCCCGGCGACCCCCGCGTGCTCAAGGCCCAGGAGCGGCTGGGCGCGCTGGGCCTGGAGGGCGTCCGCAAGCCTGCCACGCCGCCCGCCACGCCGCCCGCAAAGGAGCCGGCGCGCGGCAAGAAGCCGCCGCAGGCCGCCGCCGAGGAGACGCCGCCCGCGCCGATCGCCGCCAATCCGCAGGCCGCGGTGCAGGCCTACAACCGGGCGCGGCAATATCAGGCGCAGCAGGACTGGGAGAGCGCGATCAGCTACTACAAGAGCGCCATCCAAAACAACCCGGCCATGGCCAACGCATGGTTCAACCTCGGCCTGGTCTTTGCCGCCAAGAGCGACAACGTCGGCGCGCGCGATGCCTATGAGCACGCCATCCGTACGCAGCCCGACATGGCCGCCGCGCGCTACAACCTCGCGCTCCTGCTGCTCGGAGCGCGCAAGCGCGACGAGGCGCTGGTGCAGCTGCGCGAGCTTGTCCGGTTGCAGCCCGACAATGCGGCCGCCTCCTATGTGCTCGGCTATGTGCTGGCCGACGATCCGCTGGCCACGCAGCAGGCCAAGCAGGCCTACACCCGGTTTCTCGAGCTGGCGCCGAGCGATCCCAATGCCGCAGGGGTCCGCGACTGGCTCAAGCGGCACTGAGAAGCATTGCCGATTGCTGATTGCCGATTGGTCAAGGGATGGGACCAGCCGACCCGTGTGTACCCGGCGCGGGCGGTCCCCGCGCTTGCCCGCCACGGTGGTTCTGCGCTAGAGTCCGCTTGCCATGCGTATCACACCCATCATCGCCTCGACGATGCTCTCCGACGGCGGCGCCACCTACGGCGTCGTGCCGAAGGCCTTGTGGCAGAAGGCCACGCCGCCGGACGCGGGCAACCGCGTCGCCCACAACGTCCACGCGTGGCTCGTCACCCTCGACGACGGCCGGCACGGGCTGCTCGACCTCGGCTGCGGCCCGGCCGTGTTCCTGACGGAGAAAGAGCGCGCGCTGAGCGGGGTGGGGCCGGGGTGGCCGCTGCTGGAAGCGCTCATGCGCCTGGGCGTCGCGCCGGAACAGATCGCGTTCGTGGCGCTGACGCACCTGCACTGGGACCACATCGGCGGCGCCAGCCGGTACCTGCCCGGCGGCGGCCGCGCGCCGGCGTTTCCGAACGCGCAGCATTTTGTGTCGCGGCAGGAATGGACCGATGCGACCTCCGGCGACCCGCTCTTCTATAAGGCCTATCCGCAGGCCGTGTTGGCGCCGCTGCGGGAGCATCCCGAATTGCTGCGGCTGGTGGACGATGCGGCGCCGGAGATCCTGCCCGGCCTGCAATTGGTCCGCACCGGCGGGCATACGCGCGGCCATGCGGCCCTCGTCCTGCGGAGCGACCACCTGGAACTCGTGGACGAGCAGGGCGCGCCCGGCCCGGCGGCGCGCGAGGCCGTGCTGGCCGGCGATGTCTGCCCGACGCGACACCATCTGCGCCTGGTGTTCCAACTCGCCTACGACACCTATCCGCTCGATACGCGCGCCTGGAAGCGCGCGTGGCTGCCGCGCCTCGCGTCCGAGCGCGCGGTCTTGCTGTTCGATCACGACCCGGAGTATTTTGGCGGCACGCTCCGGCCCGATGAAAAGCTGGAATTCGCACTCGACACCCCGTGGCCGGTAACCCAAGGCTGAACTATGAGCACCCAACTACAACAAATCCTGGCGACCCCCGGCGACGCCGGCAAGACCCTCCAGGAGTTTCTCGCGGCGCACCTCGGCATCTCCAAAGGCAAGGCGAAGGACCTGCTCGACCTGCGGATCGTGTTCGTCAATGGCCGCCGCGTCTGGATGGCGAAGCACGAGCTGAAGGCGCGCGACAAGATCGAGGTCCAGCTGGCCACCACGCCGACGGCCGTGGCGCAGCATATGCCGAAGATCCTCTATCAGGATCCCGATATCCTGGTGGTGGACAAGACCGCGGGCCTGCTCGTCAACGGCTCGGGCAGCATCGAGGAGTTGCTGCGCGAAAAGCTCAAGCTGCCCGCGCTGGAGGTGGTGCACCGCCTCGACCGCGACACGTCCGGCTGCCTCCTGCTCGCGAAAAACCCTGAGATGCGCGAGAAGCTCGTGGCGCTCTTCGGCCAGCGCGAGGTGACGAAGGTCTATCACGCGATCGCCGCCGGCCGCGTGCCCGATGGCATCCGCGAGATCCGCACGCCGGTGGATGGCGAGCCGGCGCTGACGCGCCTGGAGCGGCTCGACGCCAACCCGCAGGCGAGCCATCTCAAGCTGAACATCGAAACCGGCCGCACGCACCAGATCCGCCGGCATCTGCTTGCGATCCATCATCCCGTGCTCGGCGACAAGCAGTACGGCGCGCGGTTCCAGCCGGCGGGCCATCAGGCGGAGATTCCGCGCCAGATGTTGCACTCGGCGGTGCTGGCCTTCCCGCATCCCACGAGCGGCGCGGCGGTGCGCTGCATCGCAACGCTGCCCCCGGATTTCCGCGGCTGCCTGCGCAGCCTGCACCTGCATTGAGCGGGAGGCGCCATGGACCACTTCCTCGAACTCTGCCGGCGCCGCGAGAGCGTCCGCCGGTACGATCCTGCGCGCGGAGTGGACCGCGCGGCGCTCGAGCGCTGTCTGGAGGCCGCGCGGCTTGCGCCCTCGGCCTGCAACTCGCAGCCCTGGCGTTTCATCGTGGTGGCTGATCCCGCCGGCAAAGCGGCGCTCGCCGCCGTGGCCTTTACCGGCGTCCACAACTTCAACAAGTTCGCCGCCGAGGCACCCGTGTTGATCGTCGCGATCCGGGAGCTTTCCCGGTTCGCCGCGCGCGCCGCCGGCTGGGTGCGCGGCCTCGAATACAGCCTGATTGATCTGGGCATCGCGTGCGAACATCTCGTGTTGCAGGCGGCGGAGGAAGGCCTTGGCACCTGCTGGATCGGCTGGTTCGACGAGCGCGCCGTACGCAAACAGCTCGGCCTGCCGCGCGGCACGAAGATCGACATCATCATCTCGCTCGGCTATGCCGCCGACGCCACCGTGCGCGAGAAGATCCGCAAGCCGCCGGCGGAAGTGTGGAGCTTCCATGGCCCTGCCTAAGCTCAAGCATGTGGTGTTGTGTGCGGTGCTGGTTGTGGCGGCGGTTGCTTTACAGGTGCCGCTGCAACGCGCGTGTGCGCTGACGCAGAACCGCCTGCGCGCGCCGGCCTCGGTGGCCGAGCGGATCAAGCAATATGGTGTCGCCGCGCGGGCCCGCCTGATGCCCGGCTTTGTCCGCATCGGCGTGGCCTATCCCCCGCGCGCCGTGGTGCTGGTGGGCTTGAAGGCAGAACGTCGCGTCGAAGTCTGGGTGAGCGGCGCTGGCGCGCAGTTCCAGCGGCTGACCAACTACCCGATCCGCGCCGCGAGCGGGGTGCTGGGCCCCAAGCTGCGCGAGGGCGACCGGCAGGTGCCGGAGGGCCTGTATCGCATCGAGTCGCTGAATCCCAACAGCCTCTATCACCTCTCGCTGCGCGTGAACTATCCCAACGACTTCGACCGTCAGCAGGCCGCGGCGGAGGGCCGCACGCGGCTCGGGGGCGACATCATGATCCACGGCAGCGATGTCTCCATCGGCTGCCTCGCGCTGGGCGATGCCGCGGCGGAGGACCTGTTCGTGCTCGCCGCGGAAACCGGGTTGCGGAACATCTCCGTCATCCTGGCGCCGGTGGATTTCCGGGTCCGCGAGCTGCCGCCGGATATCAAGACGCTTCCCGCCTGGTCGCCGGAGTTGTATGCTGCCATCAGGAAAGCGCTGGCGCGGCTGCCGACGGCCACGCCGCAGTGATTGCCATGCAGCCCGGGACCGCCATAACGAACGGAAAAACCGCGCTCGGCCACATCGCCATGAGCTGGCTCGTGATGCGCGAGGCGGTGCGCGCCTTCCTGGCCAACAGCGGCCTGGAAACCGCCGCGACCCTCGCCTACTACGGCTTTCTCGCGCTGGCGCCGCTGCTGCTGCTCGTGGTCTACTTCCTCGGCGTCATCCTCTCGTCCTCGGACACGGTCCTGGAAAGCATGCGCGCTTTCACGGCGCACGTGTTTCCCAAGTTCAGCCAGGAACTGCTCGCCGAGTTGCTGAATTTCGCCCAGCAGGGCACGTGGGGCCTCATCAGCGTTGTGCTGCTGATCTGGTCCCTGACGCCGTTTGCCGGCGCGCTGCGCAGCGCCTACCTGCGCACCTTCAAGCTCGAGCGCACCCGCAGCTTTCTGGTCTATAAACTGCGCGACCTGGGCGCGGTGCTGCTGCTGCTCGCGATCTTCGTCTTGCTGGTGGCGGTCAACGCGCTGTACTTCGTGCGCAGCGAATTCCTGCTGCCGGGCAGCCCCGGCTTGGTGGCGGTGCTCAAGGGCGCCAGCCTGCTCCTGTTGACGTTTGCCATCCTGATCCTGTTCGAGAAGGTCTTTGTCCCGGTGCGCATGCCCTGGCCCGTCCTGCTGCTGGGGGCGTTTACCGTCGCCGTGCTGCTGGCCGCGATCCGCCCGCTGTTCGACCTGCTGCTGCGCTTCAACCCGAACTATGGCTACGCCTTCGGCTCGCTCAAGACGATCTTCCTGCTGATCATCTGGGTCTATTACACGTTCGCCGTGCTGCTCTTCGGCGCCGAGATGATGGCGGCCGCGTGGCGGCGCGAGACGCTGGTGCTGCGCCGCCTGTTTGCAGGCCACGGCAAGCGGCCGCCCGCCGCCGTCCTGCTCGAGCCCTTCGCCCACGCGCTGGCGCCCGGCGCGCTGCTGTTCCGGCAGGGCGACCCCGGGGCGGCGATGTTCTACGTGCTTGAGGGCGCGATCGAACTGGTGGCCGGTTCGCAAAAGCTGCGTGTGCTGCAGGCCGGCGAATACTTCGGCGAGATGGCGATGCTGCTGGAGGCGGCCCGCACGGCCACGGCGCAGGCCGGTCCGGGGGGCGCGCGCGTCGCGCGCATCGAGCGGGGCAACTTCGACCTGATCCTGCGCGAGAACCCGCAGATCGTCCGCGCGCTCCTCAAAGAAATGGCCGACCGCCTCAAGGCGACCAACCTGAAGCTCAACGGCCCGGCGGACTGAGCGGGCTGGGGCGCAGGCTGCTTACGAGGTGGGTATCGCGCCCTCCAGGAGTCCGGACGCGTGCTGCATTCACGCATTCACGCAACGGTCTGTGTCTCGGATCAGCGCGCATCGTAGAGGCGGCCTCCGGCCGCTCATTTTCGGTTTTGTGGGCGGTACTTTCCAGTCACGCGAGCCCAATTTACCACACGGTCTGAACAGCTGACGCACTGACACAGAAGACCTTGGGCGCGGCATCCCGCCGCGTAACACCAACAAACAGAATAAGCGGTGGGACGCTACTTCTACGAAGAGCCAAGCATGCTGGTTGGCGTGGGGTGCGGCTTGCTATGTTTGTGGAAGCAGCCTCCCCGTTTCGTCCAAGCGCTTCACGGGACAGGCCGGCCGATTAACTTCGGAAATGTGGCGGGTTGCCGCCTCCATGGCCGCGCCAATTGTTCAGACAGTGGTGGGGTTCGCGGGGCTGGGAAGCCCCACCCACATAAGAAGTCTCAAGCAGAACCTGCCTCAATCCTCCCCGCAGAGTTGATGCACAACAGCAAGGGTTGTTGACCCCAGTTTTAGCGTGGTTTGATTTGCGGAAATACGCCAAGAAAAACCAATAAATATTTCCTTGCCAATATATTGTAGAGATGTCTGAATAGCGATATTGGTGGTGTGAGAGCACAGGGATGCGTGTTAAAGGCGGACAACAACAAGGTAATGAGACAAGAAAGGCAAGCAGGTTCATCCATGAGAAAAATAGTCAGTATCGCAGCGTTGATATGGGTCATGACGTCGAGTGCACAGGCGCAGTACACGGCCAGTTACCAGACCAACATCATTGACAACGTGGTCAGCAATTGGCCGGGCAACTACCTAGTTGGAACCAACCTCCTCCATGACGATGTCCTGCTCATCCAAAATGCAGGCGTGTTGGCTGCTAGTGCGGCCGGTCATCTGGGATTCACCGGCGACAGTAGCAATAATACGGTGTTGGTCACGGGCGCGGGCAGCGTCTGGTCTATGAGCGACTGGATCTTTGTGGGCCACTCCGGCACGGGCAATCAACTGACCATAGCCAATAGCGGCACAGTATATAACGCCAAAGCTGCGTATATCGGCTACAACGACGGCGCCAACAACAACGCCGTCACCGTCACCGGTGCAGGCAGTGTCTGGTCTAATAGCCACTTTGTGAGTGCGGGCGCATTCGGCACCGGCAACACGCTGACGATCTCCAACCGCGGCACCGTCTACAGTACCGAGGGCTATGTCGGCGCCAACAACAATAATAATTCCGCACTGGTCACGGGCGTAGGCAGCGCCTGGAAAAACAGCGGTGATTTCTTCATGGGCTATTACGGCGCGGGCAACCAGCTGACCATCGCCGACGGCGGCGCCTTGTACAACAGCAACGGCCGCATCGGGGTCACCGCCAGCGGCGTCAACAACACGGTGCTGGTCACCGGCGCGGGCTCCATCTGGAGCAACAGTAACGACCTGATCATTGGCAACTCCGGCGCGGGCAATCAACTGACGATCAGTAACAGTGGCACCGTATTTGCCAGCCATGTATTCGTGGGGAAGGAGGCCAACTCCACCGGCAACCAGCTTGTAATTTCTGGTGGCAACCTCTGCGCGACCAACGCGGCTGGGACCGGGACGCTCGAAGTGCGCCGTGGTACGCTGGTCTTCAACGGCGGCACCATCCAAACGGACCAACTACTCGCCGACAACGGCGCGAGCAGCGTCGTGAACTTCAACGCCGGTACGCTCACGACCAAAGGTGCGCTCGTCAACAACGGCGTGGCCTTCACGGTCGGCGATGGCGTCCAGTCCGCCACCTATGCCGCGCTCGGCGGTGAACACATCTTCTCCAGTGGACTGACCATCGCCAGCCAAGGTGCGCTCGTCGGTTCCGGCTACGTCAACAATGCGACCATCGCAGACGGCGGCAACCTCGCGCCCGGCTTCAGCCCCGGCACGCTCACCTTCAAGGACCTCACGCTCAACGACGGCGCACTCGTCACCGCCGAGATCGCCAGCCCGGCTCTCTTCGACCGGGTCATCGCCACCAACCTTACCGTGGATGGTGCGGTGACGTGGAACCTCTCGCTGTCGGACACCGCGCCCGTCCTCCCGGACACCGTCTTCACGATGTTTGCCATCGGCGATTACCTCGGCGGCGAGACCAGCGGCTGGCTGACGCTGGGTGGGATGAACCAGCTGCTGGAAGGCGAGGTCTTCACCGTGCCCAACGGAGTCGACTCCCTTGAGCAATTCCGCGTCAGCTACGTCGGTAACGATGGCAATGACGTGATTCTGACGGCTATCCCAGAGCCAACCAATGTGCTGATGCTGATGGTGGCAGGTGTGGCGGTCTACGCACGCCGTCGTATCCGCCAGAAGACCGGCCGTTGGCACCGCTGATCCTTCATACTCATCCACACTTCCAAGGCTTGGAAAAACGACACGGGAACTTTCCAAGCCTTGGAAAAGGGTGGGGCGGTTACGGCAGCTTGATGCGCGTCTTCAGCTCGCTCTGCCATTGCGGCTTGCCGGGTTCCTTGACTTTACACACGACGGACATTTCCACCGTGCCGGCGGCGACTTCGTTGACCAATATGGTGCACTCGATGCCGTCGCCGGTTTTCTCGTCCTTGATCTCGATCTTGGCTTCCTGTCCGGCGCGGGTCGTGACGCGCGGCGCGGAGAGCACGTCCCATTTTTTGCCGTCGGGCGACTGATGGATCTTGATGGCCACCGTGTACTGATGCGGTTCCTGGGCCGCCTCCACCGAGGTTTCCATCTTGTAGTTGCCTGCGCCCGTGCCGACCAGCGCCGCTTCAGCAGCTTTGGCACGGAAAACCACGGCGTTTTGTTCCACCACCGCGTCCATCCCGGTCAGTTCGCCGAGGTAGCGGATAACCAGCTCCAACGGCAAATCCTTGAGGCAAAGCGTAATGGTGGCCTCCGGTTTACCGGTCACGATGAAATTCACATCGGATGCTTTGCGCAGGAAATCAAGCACATCGGTGAAGGCGCAGTCCTTGAACTCCACCGTGATGTTCTTTTTCAGCTTGGCGGCCATGTTTGCATCCACGGTTTTCGCGGCGCCGGCCGCGCCGCTGACGGCCGTCGCCTTGCTCGCCGTTGCGCTGCCCGCTTGTGCCGAGACCAGTCCGCTGATCATCAGCATGTACAGGATCTTTTTCATGGTCATTTCCTTGGTTGTATTATTTCCACAAACTCTTCAAAGGGTGGGCGACGAACAGGCCGGAGGCTTCCGTGCCGTTGCGGTGCATGACCACCAGCCGGCGCTCTTTCCAGCCCGCGCTGCGCTCGATGACGACGTGCGACGGACTCTTCCACTCGATACGCACCGTGTGGTCCGGTGTCGTGCTCATGCATACGAAATCCTGGGCCACGTGCGGCAGGGCGGGGGAGGCGGAGCGCAAGGCGAAGTGCGCGGCGCAGAGGATCAGCGCCGCGGCCGCCGCGGCGCAGGCCGGCGCGCGCCACCAGGCCCGGGCGTGCTGCGGTGCGGCTTCCGCCAGAAACTGCGCACGGACGGACGGCGCCAGGTGCAAACTTTCCGCCCGCTGCCGGAACGTGGAGCGCAGGCGCGCAGCCAGCGCCGCCTCGCGGGCGAAGCAGGTGCGGCAGTCGCTGCACTCCGCCAGATGCTGTCCGAGCGCGGCGCGTTCCGCTGCGCCGAGCGTCCCATCGGCGTCTTCCAGCAGCTTTTCCTGGCAACTTGTGCAGTTCATGGTCTTCATCAGGTGAGTGCCCCGGGGGCGGAAAAGGTTCAAATCTCCGGCAAGACTCCCCGCAGTTCCCGGAGCGCATAGTGCAGGCGCGACTTGACCGTGCCGGTGCTGAGCTCCAGCCGCGCGGCGATCTCGTCGAGCCGCAGTTCCTCATAGAAGCGCAGCACCAGCACCTCGCGATGCGTCGCCGAAAGCTGGCCCAGTGCGGCCCAGAGCGTGTCTGCATCGCTCGCCTGGTCCAGCGCCAATCCCGGCGGCGCCGTCTCGGCGGCGGTCTCCGGGACGGCAGCGGTGAGGGTGACGCGCGCGGCATGGCGCGCGTGATGGCGCGAGAGGTTCAGCAGGATGCCATGGAGCCAGGTGTAGAGGGCAGAGTCGCCGCGGAAGCGGCGCGCGGACTTGACGGCCTGCAGCAGCGTCTCCTGCGCGAGATCCTGCGCGTCGGTGGCGTTGCCGCAGAGCAGGTAGGCGGAGCGCAGCAGCCGGTTGCCGTGGGCGTCCATCAGCGCCGCCGCCGCCGCCGTCTCGCCTGCGCGCAGCCCCGCGATGATGTCTGCCTCGTCCATTTCCTGTTTGTGCCACACCGCGGCGAAAGGTTCAATCACCCGCCGAGGGAGTCCTGGATTTCCTGGCGCTGGCGCTCGAGGTCGGCGATCTCCTGCTGCCAGAAGGCCTCGTCGCCCCACCCGGGCAGGAGGCGCGCGAAGCCGCCGTCGGCCTTCTGCCGCGCGCACCAGGCGGTGAAGTGGATGAAGCGCATCGCGCGCAGGGGCTCGATCAGGCGCAGGTCGAGCGCATCGGAGGTGCGGAAGGTCTCGTAGCCGTCGAGGATCAGGTTGAGCTCGCGGCGCGAGTCGCGCAGATGGCCGGGCAGCAGCATCCAGAGGTCCTGCACGGCGGGACCGCGCGCCATGTCGTCGAAGTCGATCAGGTGGAACGGCTCGCCGGGGCGGCAGAGGATGTTGGCGCGGTGGCAGTCGCCGTGGATGCGGAGCTTCTCGACGCCGGCGAAGAGCGGGGCGATCAGCTCGACGACGCTCTGCACGACGGCCGCATAGCGGTCGCGCAGGGCGGGGCGGGGGAAGGCGCTGCGCAGGATGTAGTCGAGGTGCTGCGCGGTGGAAACCTTGGGATCCAGCTCGATGCGGTCGCGCGGCGGATGCAGCGCGCCGATGGCGTGGACGCGGGCGAGCAGGCGGCCGAGCTCGAGCCACTGGGCGTCATTGGGTTCGTCGAGCGGGCGGCCGCCGCGCTTGGGGAAGAGCGCGAAGTAGAGCCCCGCGTGCTCCTGCAGCGTGGCGCCGCTGCGGCCCGCGAGCGGCGCGACCACGGGCAGCTCCTGCTCGGCGAGCTCGCGGACGAAGTCCTGCTCGTCCTGCAGCGCGGCGCGGCTCCAGCGACCCGGGCGGTAGAACTTGGCGACGACCCACGCGCCGTCCTCCATCTCCAGGTCGTAGACGCGGTTGATGTAGCTCGTCAGCGAGCGGCAGAGGTTGGTGCAGCGGCGCCCGAGCGTCGCCTCGGTCAGCTCAATGACGCGGTCCGGGGTCAGCTCGGAGAAGTCGGGCAGCGCGACGGGTTCATCCACGGGTTTCACAGGGTGGCTCGGTTGAAATGGCAGGTTTCGGAATGCTTGTTGAGTCTTGTCAACGAACTAACCACCCGTGATCGTCCTCGTCCTTCGTTCTCGTCCTCGAAACCCCATGGCCAAGTGTATCGAGGACGAGGACGACGACGAGAACGAGGACGATTATTTCTCGCCGGTCTATCGCACGATCCCCAATAATCGTGCAATCGGTGGCTGCTTCACTGCACGGTGATGGAGATGATGTCCACCGGGGTGGTCGGCACGTCGCCGTGCGGGCCGAAGTTGCCGGTGGGCACGGCCTTGATTTTCTCGAGCACGTCGAGGCCCTTGGTGACCTTGCCGAAGACGCAGTAGCCGAAGCCCTGCGTCGTGGCGCTGCGGAAGTCGAGGAAGCCGTTGTCCGCCACGTTGATGAAGAACTGGCTGGTGGCGCTGTCCACGTCGGAGGTGCGCGCCATGGCCAGCGTGCCCTTCGTGTTCTTGAGGCCGTTGGCCGCCTCGTTGCGGACCGGCCCGCGCGTCGGCTTCTGCTCCATGTCGCGCGTGAAGCCGCCGCCCTGGATCATGAAGTTGGCGATGACGCGGTGGAAGATCGTGCCGTTGTAGTGGCCGTCTTTGACGTACTGGAGAAAGTTCTTCACCGTCTCCGGGGCCTTGTCCGCATAGAGTTCCGCCTGCATCTCGCCGAGGCTGGTCTTGATCGTGATCATGTTCGTTTCTCCTGGTTTCACGGGCATGGCGCCCGCGGTGGGCTGCTGTTCCTGGTCGGTCGGCGCGGTGCAGGCCGTGAGCACCGCCGCGCAAAGCGCCGCCGTGCAAAACGTCGTCAGCCCGTGCCACAGTTGTTCGCGTTTCATCGGTATTGCAATCCTTCGGGCGCGGAGTGTGCCTGACTTGGGCGGGAGAGTCAAATGCTGTGCGGCCCTGCTATGCGGCGGGGGCGGAAACCGTCTTGACATTGCGGCGGCGAGTGACGACGCTACCGGGCAACTTGTCCAACGAAAGGGTTCCTAGCATGAACGAGCAGATGCAGTATTCGCGACGGGGTTTTCTGGCCTTGAGCGGCGGTGCGGCGCTGACCGTGGCGGTGGCGGGCCAGGCGCAGACCCCGGCGCCGGCGGCGGTCATCACCCGCAAGCTCAAACTCGGCCTGGTCGGCTGCGGCGGCCGCGGCGGCTGGATCGCCGACCTGTTCAAGAAACACGGCGGCTACGAGCTGGTCGCGACGGCCGACTACTTCAAGAGCCAGGCGGACCGCGTCGGCGACAAGTACGGCGTCGCGGCCGACCGCCGCTTCTCCGGCCTGTCCTCCTACAAGCGCCTGCTCGCCAGCGGCGTCGACGCCGTGGCGATCATCTCGCCCCCCTATTTCCATCCCGAGCAGGCGGCGGCGGGCGTCGCCGCGGGCGTCCACGTCTATTGCGCCAAGCCGGTCGCCGTGGACGTGCCCGGCTGCCAGAGCATCGCCGCGAGCGGCAAGCTGGCGACCAGCAAGAAGCAGTGCTTCCTCGTGGACTTCCAGACGCGTTCGACGGACCTCTATATCGAGGCGATCAAGCGGGTGCACGCCGGCGCGATAGGCCCCATCGCCTTCGGCGAGAGCACCTATCACGCGGAGTGCCCGTTCTCGCGCTACTTCGACGAGTTGTCCAAGCAGCCCAACGATCCCGAGCTGCGCCTGCGCGCGTGGGGCCTCGATCGCGCGCTCTCCGGCGACATCATCACCGAGCAGAACATTCACACGCTGGACGTGATGAGCTGGGTGATGCAGCAGCCGCCGCTGCGCGTGACCGGTACGGGCGGGATTACGGCGCGGCCGAAGACCATCGGCACGTGCTTCGACCACTTTACCGGCCACTTCGACTACGGGAACGGCACGGGCTTCACGTTCAGCTCGCGGCAGATCGAGGGGCATGGCACGATACCGGCGGGCATCCGCGTCCGCGCCTTTGGCGCCAAGGGCGTGCTGGAGACGGAATACGGCGGACAGATCCTGATCCGCGGCGAGAATTTCTTCAAGGGCGGCAAGACGCAAGGCATCTATAAGGAGGGCACCGAGGTGAACATCGCCGCCTTCTACCGCGACGTCCTCGCGGGCAACGTCGAAAACGCGACGGTCGAGCCGAGCGTGCAAAGCAACCTGATCACGATCTTCGGCCGCACCGCCGCCTACACGGGCCAGCCTATCGAATGGGCCAAGTTCGTCGCGAGCAGCGACCGCCTCGAGGCCGACCTGAAGGGGCTGCAGGACTGACGAACAGCGAACCCGGCTTCGCCAAGAGGCTCCGCCGGGGCAAGCATCGAAGGGCGGATGAAATCCGTTCTGCGACAGAAGCGGTTAGCGCCGCTTCCCGTCAGCGCCAGTCGAAAACGATACGGACAGGGACGCTGCGCATTCCAAGCCTTGGAAAAGTTCTCCAAGGTTTGGTAGCTGAGCGGGTGAGAAATTCCAACCCTTGGGAAAATGAACACCTCCGAGTTCCAACCCTTGGAAAAAGCGCCGCTCGGCCTGCCGCTGACCGAACTGGACGAGGCGACTTCGACCAACGACGTGCTCCGCGCGCTGGCGGGGCAGGGTGCGGCGGAGGGCACGGCGGTCGTGGCGCGTACCCAGACGCACGGCCGAGGCCGGCAGCATCGCCCATGGCACTCGCCGTCGGGAATGGGGCTCTATCTGTCGGTGCTGCTGCGCCCGCCGTGGCCGGCCTCGGAGAGCGGCCCGCTGGCGCTGCTCGCGGGCATCGCGGTCGCGACGGCGCTGCAGCAGCTCGGCGTGCCCGGCGTGACGCTCAAGTGGCCCAACGATGTGCTTGCCGGCGGGAAGAAAATCTGCGGCGTGCTGATCGAACCGGCGCTCCGGGGTGAGCGCATCGAGTATGCCGTCATCGGCATCGGCGTCAACGTGCGGCACAGTGCGGCGGATTTTCCCCCGGAGTTGCGCGCCACGGCCACCTCGTGTGCGCTGGCGGGCGTGGACTGCACGGTGGCGCAGGCGCGCGCCGCGGTGCTGGCCGCGCTCGACGCCGCCTATCGCCGCGCGCTGCGCGCCGGCCCGACCTCGCTCTACGCCGCGTGGACCGCGGCGGCTGCGGTCCGGTGCTGATTTTGGCCACAACGGCTGGTCGCTTTCCGGACTGGTGCTCATGAATAAAGGATGCAGCGATGTGACGAACGATTTTGCTGCTGGCGCTGGTGGCGGGC
>CAIWHP010000217.1 GCA_903912445.1 uncultured Lentisphaerota bacterium | reverse complement strand
TCGGCTATCTCCCCAGTCATCAGCAGCCAGGATGCACGCGCCCGTCCGACCAGACGCGGCAACAAAGCCGCGTGGATGATGGACGGAATCCCCACTTTTACTTCGGGCATCCCCATTTTGGCATTAGCCGAAGCAATCCGAATATCGCATGCCAGCGCCAACTCCATTCCACCACCCAGACACCATCCCGGGATTCTGGCGATGACAGGTATGGGCAACAAACGAACTCCATCACAAAGTCGACGCAAGTTGTCAATAAAGGTAATGGCGCTGGCTTGATTCAAGCTTGCCATTTCCTTGATGTCGGCTCCGGCGACAAAGGCTTTTTCTCCTTCGCCGCGCAGAACCAACACCCTGATATCTGGCCGTTTTTCGATGTGTGCAAGAGCACGCACCAGCGCCGTGACCACTGGTGTACTCAAAATATTCAGACTTCCGGCATCTTGAATCGCGAGATTGCCTACGCCATTCTTGGCGATTGTCAAAGAAGCATGCTTACTCCAATCTGTAGCGTTCATGAATTGGTCCTAGAGTTTCTCGAACTTGATGTCTTCTACAACCTTCTTCCATACCTCGTTGGATCGTTTGATGATCTCCGCAAATTCTTTTCGGCTCGTGTAGGCCGGAGCGGCACCCTGTTGGTCGATAGATGCGATGACTTTTGGATCGGACAATACGGTCTTCACTCCTTGATTGAGCTTTTCCAGAATATCCTCCGGAACCCCTGCCGGGGCCGCCAGACCGAACCAGGACGGCGTATTCAACTGCGGGAATCCCACTTCTGCATAGGTCGGGACATCCGGCATGCTCTTTACCCGCGACGGCGCCGCAACGGCCAAGGCCCGTATCTTGCCGCCCTGTATTAGAGCTGCGGACGAAGGCAGGTTGTCGAACACGACTTGTATCTGGCCCGCCAACAAATCCACCACTGCAGGTCCAAGCCCCTTGTAGGGTACGTGCAGCAACTTAGTGTTGGTCACGCTCATGAAGAGTTCGCCAAACAAATGGCTTTACCCGCCCGCGCCGGATGAACCGAAGGAGTATGCGTCTGGGCGAGCCTTTAATTTCTCGATGAGATCCTTGAATGACCTGATATCGGAACTGCTGCTGACATCAAGCACCCCCAGAACGTTGGCCAGATTGCTGATCGGTGCAAAGTCTTTGATCGGATGGTACATCGAGTCTTTTCGAACATTGGGGTTTACCGCGTGCGAGCTTTCAACCGCCATCACCAGCGTGTAGCCGTCGGCTGGCTCTTTTGCAGCGAAAGCGCTACCCAATGCGCCTCCGGCACCCGGCCTGTTCATGACTACGACTGGCTGCCCCATCACTTCGCCCAGCTTCGAGGCGACGATGCGCGCAATAAGATCGGTCGTGCCGCCTGTGGCATAAGGCACGACGAGTTTGATCGGCCGATCCGGATAACCCGCCGCCATTGCTAATGCGGAAGCGAATGAAAGTGCGATACCGGCAACGAGATTAAGCGTTTTGCACAACATTCCACTACTCCTTTAAGAATTCTTGCGCGGCCCGATCGGGTCAGGCGCACATCAAGCGTTTGCAACCTGCATCTATTTCGCGGGCTTTTTCGCCCAGGCGGGGCGGCGCTTTTCAACATAAGCCGCGATGCCCTCGCGAGCATCGTCTGTCGCCATTACATTGCAGAGATTTTCAACCGCAGCTGCCACTCCCTGCCGGTAGCCGTTGTCGATGGCGTTCATGAAGTTGTTTCGCCCCATTCGCATGATGCTGGCTGGCTTGGCTGCAAAAACCCGGGCGAGCTTTCGCGCCTCCTCGAGTACCAGATCGTCGTCGACCACCCGGGCAACCAGACCCAGTGTCGCGGCCTCATCCGCTCCGAACATTCGGCCGGTAAAGAGCAGGTCGAATGCGCGGTGCTTCCCGACGATGCGGGGAAGATGAGTAAAGTGAATCGCAGGGATGATCCCTATGTCGATTTCCGGGTATCCGAATGTCGCGGATTTTCCGGCGACGACCATGTCACACGATATTGCCATGGTCATTCCGCCGGCGCGGGCAGGGCCGGTCACCGCCGCGATCGACGGCTTGCCGAGGCTGAACTGGATGTCCGTCATCCGCACATAGAGCATTTCGAGCAGGGCGCGCGCATCGGCATTTGTTCCGCTGTTGAGCTGGTTCAAGTTCAGCCCGGCGCAAAATATCTTGGGGATGCTGCTCCCTAGAATGACGGCGCGAGCCGACACGTCGTTGGAGGCACGCGTCAGGGCATCAAGCACCTCAGCTATCATTGACTTGGTAAGGGAGTTCACCGGCGCATGGTCGAGCATGATTTCGGCCACGTCGTCGCGCACCTCATAGGTGACTGATTTCATCGCACTCGTCCTCTCAGGATTGTTATTGCCGGCGTAGTTGCCAAGGTTGGGCGGGGGGGGAAGACTCAGGCGGCCAGCCCTATCACTCCACGCTTGGCGAAATCCGCAATGATTTCGTCGCTGTATCCAAGCGAGTGCATGATCTCTCCGGTGTGCTGGCCAAGCAACGGGGGCGGGCACTGCGCTTCTCGCTTTTCTCCGTTGAAGCGAACCGGCAAGCCCACGTTTTGCAGAGATCCAAGTACGGGGTGTTCCGTCGAGACGATCAGTTCACGCTCCTTGATTTGCGGGTGATCGAGCGCTTCGGGGAGGCTGTTGATGGGGGAGCATGGAATTCCCGCCTTGCGCAGGAGTTCAAGCCAATACTGACGCGTGTTCAGGACGATTTGGGCTTGGACGAGCGCGACGGTTCTCGAGAAATTTTGCACGCGTGACGCATTGGTTGCAAACGCAGGGTCGTCGACATATTTCTGCAATCCCGTGAGTTCGCAGAAGCGACGCCATTGAGCGTCGTTGCCGACCCCGATCATCAACGGACCGTCCGATGCGTCGAAGGCCTGATAGGGGGCGAGGGCAGGATGGCCCGTCCCCATTCGCTTTGGACCGATGCCGGTCCTCCAGTAATTCTGCGCGAGATAGGTCATGAATCCGACGGCGGTATCCAGCAGTGCCACTTCCAGGTACAGGCCCTTTCCAGTCCGACCGCGTTCGATAAGCGCTGCAAGTACGCCGCTCAAGGCGTTCATGCCCGTGCCTATGTCGACCGGCGAGAAGCTGGCGCGCGCGAAGTTTCCGTCCGGATCTCCCATAGTGCTGATCATGCCGCTAAAGCCCTGCAGCATGACGTCGTAACCGGGTTGGCCGCCCAGAGGCCCGGTGCGCCCGTAGCCGGAGATCTCGCAATAGATCAGCATCGGATTTAGCGTGGACAAGGTCTCGTAGTCGACCTTGAGCTTCTTCGCAGTGCCGCTGCCGAATCCCTGCAAAATCACATCGGCCTTGGCCGCAAGCGCATGAACGATGGCTTGACCTTCTGCGGTCTTTAAATCAAGAGCCAGACTGCGCTTGTTGTGGTTGACCGCAAGAAAGGTTGCTGACTGTCCCTTGTCCTGAGGCAGCCACGAACGTGTGTCATCGCCGGTTCCGACCGGTTCGACCTTGATCACTTCCGCGCCGAGTTCGCCAAGCGACTGAGCGCACAGCGGACCGGCCAGGACTTTGCTCAAATCAAGGACGCGTATGCCTTTGAGGGGTGTCATGTTCTTCCAAAGCGTTTCGGCATTATTTTCCTGATGCCCTTAGTCTGGTTTGACACCCAGTTCTTTCGCAGTCTTTTGCCATCCCTCGGTTTCGCGGACTATGAATGCCCGGAGCTCCGAGCGTTCCGTGGCGAATGGCTCCGCACCTCGAGCTTTCAGGCCGTCGATGTAGCTCTTTTCTGCGATCACCTGTGCCATGGCCAGTTGCAGTTTCTCGACGATTGGTGCGGGTGTCTTCACCGGCGCTTCGAGCGAAAACCAGAAGTTCAGATTGAACCCCGGATAACCAGCCTCATTCATGGTTGGTAGATTGGGAAGCGCGCTCGAACGCGACGGCGAGGTTATGCCCAAGGCTTGCAAGGCGCCTCCCTTGATCTGTCCAATGCAGGTTGAAATATTATCGAAGAGAAAATCTACTTCCCCAGCCAGGACGGCAGTCATCGCGGGGGCGCTTCCGCGGTAGGGAATCGGAGTGCCGGTGAATCCGGCCACCTTTTGTAGCAGCATTGCATAGACATGCGGCGAGGTCCCGGAACCGAACGTAGCAAAGTTAAGCGCCCCCGGACGGCTGCGCCCTTTTTCCACCAATTGCTGCACGGAGTTGACCTGGAGTTTGGTTGGGTGGGTCACCAGCACATTTGGCATGGCGCCGGTCGTGGCAATTGGCACGAAGTCGCGCAGCGGTTGAAGGCGAAGATCGGGGTACATCAACGGAATGATCCCGTGCATGCCAACCGTATTGTGGAGCAGTGTGTATCCGTCTGGTGTCGCATCTGCAACGGCTTGCGACCCGATATTTCCACTGGCTCCGGGCCGGTTCTCCACGACCACCGGTTGCCCCAGCACGGTGCTTAGCGGGGTGGAGAACAATCGTGCGATGAAATCCGTGGGCCCGCCGGCGGCAAAGGGCACAATGATGCGAATTGGGCGCGACGGCCAGTCGGTCTGAGAGAATGCCGGGCGAGCGAGTACGGCTGCGGAGCTTGCGATGAGAAAAGATCGTCTATCCATTTCATTTGTCTCCCGTGAAATATCCGGAACCCGACTTTCTCCCGGATTCTTAGCGTGTCGGAGTATTTCCGCCACCGCACTATAAGTCAAAGACCGCATTATTATTAGTGCTATATAATTTCGTTATGGCAATCGACTTGAGATCGCTGCGCTATTTTTCCGCCGTGGCCTCAGCACGTTCATTCTCACGCGCAGCAGAGCAGCTCCGTATCGCACAGCCTGCCCTAAGCCTGCAGGTAAAGAAGATTGAGAACGAGTTGGGGGTTGCACTATTGGCCCGCACATCCAAAGGGGCGATGCTAACGGCCGAGGGGGAGCGGTTTCTTGGCTATGCCACCGACATACTGCGGCGCTTCGAAGCGGCTTGCGAGGACGTGAGGGCGGGTGGATCCGAGCCGATTGGCAAGGTGGCGCTGGGTCTACCGCAGTCGATGGCCAAGATTTTGACTGTCCCGCTTGTCCGCGAAACTCTGACGAGATGGCCCAAGATCAAGCTACAGGTCATCGAGATGAACACTGGC
>CAIWHP010000216.1 GCA_903912445.1 uncultured Lentisphaerota bacterium | reverse complement strand
TCCTGGCCGCCGCTTTAATCTTCTCAAACGCGGCCCAAATATCCTTTGGCAGCGGCTCCACCACATGTGTTTTCAAAATCATTTCCTTCTTCTGCCGGCACCGCCCTGCGGCATCCGCCGCACCCGCATCCTGCCAGGCCTGGTAGTACTCCCGGTCCAGCAGCCTGGGGAAGAACAGTTCGTTGCGGAAATGTTTTGCCGTATGGTCCCGGTCAATGTAGGAACCGCCGGGCCCGACCTGCGCCACCTCGTCAAAACCCAGGGCCTCATCGCTGAAATTGCCCTGCCGCATCATGCTTTCGACATAGGCAATGATCTCATCCTGCAGCACCAGCACATCCAGCGATGATGCCTGGTCCACGCCGCAGATGCCCATGTGCCCGAAGATGTCCGCCCCGGCGGCAGCGCCCAGCGCCAGCGTGATCCCGGCCTCCAGGCCGGCCTGCGCATCAGGCCGCTTGGAATCGGTCAGCCCCACGTTGATATAGACCGGCAGCCCGTAATGTTTGCCCATCTGGGTCATGGCGACGCCGAAGATGGCCTGCTCGGGCCCGCAGAAAATCATCTGCGTGGTCCGCATGTCGAAGGCGTGGCAGATGCCGCCATAGCAGACCGGCATGCCGGGCTGGATGAGCTGGGTGATGCAGACGCCGGCCAGGATCTCCGCATTCTGCTGGGCCAGCGTGCCAGCCACCGTGCAGGGGGCCGAGACACCCATCTGCGCCATGGGCCCGATCGGAACCGGCAGGTTGAGCCGCGCGGTCTCGAAGAGCAGGTCGATGCCGTTGAAGGGGAACCGCAGCGGGCTGATCGGCTCGAAAAACGGATAGCACACCGGATAGCGCGCCGCAAGCTCCTGCGTGCCCCGGAGCGCAACCATCATCTCCATCAGATACTTTGCCGACGCCCGGTCATGAAACCAGAACTGGATGGGCTTGGTGGTGTTATTGAGCATCGTGGCCATGACATCCACACAGCGGTGGCCCACGGGCAGCTCATGCGGGTCGGACATGGCGCCCGGCATGGTGATGTGGTCCAGCCCGTCGGCGAAACGGGCCGCGGTGGCCACATCGGCCAGCGTGGTATAACGCCGGTCGCCGCCAATCTCATCCACCCACAGCGCCTCGCCGGCGATGCTGTTGTAGTTGCGTTGCCCCTGGCCAAAACAGGCCTTGCGGGAGAGGTCGCGGCCATAAAGGGTGAACTGCTTGCCGGCCTGCAGGATCGACTTCATCACCAGGTCGCCGGGGATGCGGACACGCTCCGCTTTCCGGTCCACGCTGGCACCGGCATCGGCAAACCGCGACAGCAGCTCCGGATGCGGCACCTGCACACCCACCTGCTCAAGGATCGCCAGCGACGTCCCGTGGATCTTGCGGATCTGTTCCGCGCTCAGCATCTCCGTCTTCATGTGTCACGCTCCTTGCCAAGCCGCGCATCGGCGGGTTAGGCTGCAGGCTGAAGGCTGTCAGCCTGACGCACTGAACAAATCCTCCCGATTGCCATTGCGCATAATACCCGCAACGGCGGTGCAATGACAAGGGAGTGTCGCTTTTTTTAAGGCCTGAGCCCGGAAACTTTAATGCAGGTTGCATTTCGGGTGTAAACGGATGCG
>CAIWHP010000215.1 GCA_903912445.1 uncultured Lentisphaerota bacterium | reverse complement strand
TCGAACACAAATTCATAGCCGTCGTCGTTGCCGTAGGCGGTCAGGAACGGCGCGCTGTCGGTCAGCGCCAGCGCGCGCATCCGCTGCTTCTGCGCCAGCGTCCGCCGCGTGCCCTTGGCCAGGTCCTGGGCCAGGTGCGAGGCCGAAGCCGCGGAGCCGCCATTGCCGATGACGAACACCGTGCTGCCCGCCTGATAGGCGCGATGCAACAAATCAATGGTGCCTTCCACCTCCTGCGGTTTCACCGACCGGAGCGCCTGGCTGACATAATCGAGATAGGCCGCGTAGTTCATCGTAGCTTTCCTATGTTTTCTGCACAACATTGAGCCGTTCCTGCCACAACCGGCCGGCCTGCTGGAGGTTCTCAGGCGTGCCGATGTCCATCAAGAAACCCTCCGGATGCCAGCCGTGCATCTGCCCGACCAGTCGCGGCAACAGATGATAACCGATGTCCGCCACCGGCAGCTCCGGGATCAGCGGCAGGATGTCTGGGCTGGCCACATACAGTCCCGCATTGGCCAGATTGGACCGCGGCAACGCCGGTTTCTCCGTGAAGGCCACCACCCGATCCTGGGCGTCCAACTCGGCGATGCCGCACTGCTGGGGAACGCCCGTCCGGAACAGCGCCATGCTCAGCGGCCCGCCGCACCGGCGATGGAACGACCGGAAAGCCCCCAGGTTGTAATCCGTGAGGTTGTCGGCATAGAGCACGAAAAAATCCTGTTCGCCCTGCACGAACGCCGCGTTCGCGCGCAAGGTCCCCGCGCTGCCCAGCAGCACCGGCTCGTGCACCAGCCGGATGCGCGGCACCGCGGGACACTGCCGCACAAAATCCTGCACGGCACCGGACAGGTGGTGCGTATTGATCAGCACCTCGTCCACGCCGTGCTGCCGCAACAAATCCAGCCACCACGCCAGCAGAGGCCGGCCGCAAAGCGGCACCAGACACTTGGGGATGCGGTCGGTCAGCGGCCTGAGCCGCGCGCCCACCCCCGCCGCCAGCAGGAAAGCTTTCATGATCAGACGGAAAAACGCGTTTCGCGGCGGATGTTCAGCAGCAGCCGGCTGCCAAAAGGTTCCAGGGCGAAGGGCATGTTGCGATAGGCCGTCATCCCGGCGAGGAACTGCTCCTGATGATCCGCGGGCACATAGCTCATCAGGAACCCGCCGCCGCCGGCGCCGGCGATCTTGCAACCCGTCGCCCCGCTCTGCCGGGCCTGCGCCACCATCGCGGCAATTTCGGGATTGGAAATGCGTTGCGCCAGCTGTTCCTTGAGCTCCCAATTCTCCCGCAACAGCTCGCCCACCAGGTCGAACCGGCGCTCGCGCAGCCCAGCCTCCAACCGCGGCACCAGGCCGGCGATGCGCTGGAGAAAAGCGAGATTGTCTGGGGTGTTCCGCTTTTGCTCCGTGAGAATGTCGTCGGCATTCCGCGTCAGGTTGGTGAAGTGCAGGAACAGCCGCGCCCCCAACATCAGGCGGTCCGCCTCCTGCAGCGGGATCGACGCGGTTTCCACCGTGTCGTCGGGGTGGAAGATGAATTTCCGCAGGCCGCCATACGCCGCGATGTACTGGTCCTGCTTGCCGATGGGCTTATGCAGGGTCTCCACCTCGATGCGCACCGCCTCGCGCGCGAGCTGTTCCGCCGAGACCTGCTCGCCCTTGAAGGCATGCAGTGCGTTGAGCAGGCCCACGGTCACCGTCGAGGACGAGCCCAGCCCCGAACCGGTGGAGGGGATGTCGGCCAGGGTGATGATCTCGACCCCGCGCTCGATGCCCGTCAGCCGCAGCGCCTCCCGGATCAGGTCGTGCCGGATCGCATACACCCGCTCGACGATCTCGTTGCCGGTGTAGTGCAGCACGATGCGGTCGTCGAAGCGCTCCTTGATGATCACATAGATATACTTGTCGATCGCGCTGCTGAGCACCATGCCCGGCGCTTGGCCATAGAACTCCCGCAGGTCGGTCCCGCCGCCGACGAAGCTGATGCGCAAAGGCGTCTGTGAAATAATCATGGGTTGCCGCTCAATAGCCCGGTTGTTTCCGCCACGCGTACGCCGAACGGATGATGTCGTCCAGCCCAAACTGCGCCGTCCAGCCCAGTTGCCGCTGCGCCTTCGCGCAGGCCGCCGTCAGGTTCGGCGGATCGCCCGGCCGGGCCGGCGCATAGGCAAACTTCACCGGCGCCTGCAGCAGCCGGCCTGCCGCCGCCAGGATCTCCAGCACCGAGTAGCCCGTGCCCGTGCCCAGGTTGAACACCTCGCCGGCCAGCGTCTCCAGGCGGCCCAGCGCCAGCACATGGGCCCGCGCGATATCCGCCACGTGAATGTAGTCGCGCACGCCCGTGCCATCCGCCGTCGGGAAATCCTTCCCGTACACCAGCACCTGGTCACGCCTGCCCAGCACCTGGTCGAGCACCACCGGGATCAGGTGAGTCTCGCTCTCGCGCGACTCGCCGTGCGTGGCGGTCGCGCCCGCCGCGCAAAAATAGCGGAACGCAACAAACTCGATGCCATAGGCCGCCCTGCAGTCGCGCAGGATCTGCTCATCCATCAGCTTCGACTGGCCATAGGGGTTGACGGGGCGGAGCGGATGCTGTTCGTCGATCGGCAGAGATTGCGGATCGCCATAGCACGCCGCCGTGCTCGAAAAAATGATCCGCTTGACCGCGTGGGCCCGCATGCACTCCAGCAGGTTGCAGGTGCCGGTGACATTGTTTGCATAATAGGCCAGCGGATTGACCACCGAGTCGGGCACGTTCGCGCTGGCCGCCAGATGGATCACGGCCTCCAGCGGCTGCCGCGCGAAGACCGCGCGCAAGGCCGGCAGGTCGCACAAATCCACCTGGTGGAAGGCGGCCGTGGGCGCCACCGCGGCCCGCTGGCCGTTGCGCAGATCGTCCACCACCACCAGGCGGTGCCCCTGCTGCTCCAGCAATTCCGCCACGACGCTGCCGATATAGCCGGCCCCGCCTGTGATCAAGATGTTCATCGCTGTCCCGGACCTGCGTGCTTTTCAAAATTCTTCAACCGCATCTGCGGTCATTTCCAAGGTCAGGAAAAAATCGAAGTTTCGTTTCCAAGCCTTGGAACGCCAATCTCGCCGGGTCGGTGACCCGGCCTACAACAAAACGAATACTGGGTTCCTGAGCGGGCTGTAGGCCGCGTGACCTCACGCGGCGTCTGCTTGTCGTATCGTCAACCCTTGGCTGCCCGGCGCGCTCACGCACTGTTGTTTCGCCGGGTCGGTGACCCGGCCTACAACAAAACGAATGCTGGGTTCCTGAGCGGGCTGTAGGCCGCGTGACCTCACGCGGCGTCTGCTTTCGTACCGCCAACCTCTTGAAACCCGGCGCGCTCACGCACTGTTGTCTCGCCGGGTCGGTGACCCGGCCTACAACAAAAAACGCTCTGTTCCTGAGGGGATTGTAGGCCGCGTGACCTCACGCGGCGTCTGTTTTCGCACCGTCAAGCCTTGGCAGCCCGGCGCGCTCACGCGCCGTAGTGGGCCGCGATCCAGCGCTGGTACTCGCCGGAACGGACCTGCCCCACCCACGTGGTATTCGTCAGGTACCACTGCACCGTCCGGCGCAGGCCGGTCGCAAAGGTTTCCGCGGGCTGCCAGCCGAGCTCGCGCTCGATCTTCGTGCAGTCGATCGCATAGCGCCGGTCGTGGCCAGGCCGATCCTTGACGAAGGTGATCAGCTCGCGCCGGGCCTGACGGCCCGGCAGCGGTGCGGCCAGTTCGTCCACCAGGTCGCAGATGCCGTTGACGACGGCCAGGTTTTCCAGCTCGTTGCGTCCGCCGACATTGTAGGTCGCGCCATCCTGCCCGGCCTGCAGGATGCGCCAGACCGCGGTGCAATGGTCGCTGACGTACAGCCAGTCGCGGATCTGGCGGCCATCGCCGTAGACCGGCAGCGGCTTGCCCTCGAGGGCGTTGAGGATGATCAGCGGGATGAGCTTCTCGGGAAATTGCAGCGGCCCATAGTTGTTCGAGCAATTGGACACCGTCACCGGCAGACCGTAGGTGGCGTGGAAGGCGCGCACGAGATGGTCGGAGGAGGCCTTGCTGGCCGAGTACGGGCTGTTCGGGCTGTAGGCGGTGGTCTCGGTAAAATAGCCCTGCGCGCCTAGGCTGCCGAACACCTCGTCGGTGCTGACGTGGTGGAAGCGCTGGATCCGCGGCATCCGCTCACGCGCCAGCTGCAGCAAGGTGTAGGTGCCGAGGATATTCGTGTGGATGAAGTCGTCGGGCCGGACGATCGAGCGGTCCACGTGCGACTCGGCCGCGAAATGGCAGACCGCATCCACCGCGAACTCGTCGAACACCCGCGCCATGGCGGCGCGGTCGGCAATGTCGGCGCGGACGAAGGCATAGCGCGCGCCATGTTTCTCCGCCACGTCGGCGAGGCTCAAGGGATTCGCCGCGTAGGTCAGCTTGTCCACATTGACGATGCGGCCGGCGAACCCGGCCTCATCCAGCAGGTGGCGGATGAAGTTGGAGCCGATGAAGCCGCAGCCGCCGGTAACCAAGAGATTTTGAATTTTGAATTGGGAATTGGGAATTGAGGACGAAGAATTTTGAATTGTGGATTGTGAATTTTGAAATGAAGACGCAGCATTGGGAATTGCGCATTGTGAATTGTGAATTGAGGATCCTGACTTTGGAATTGTGGACGCAATTGCAGGCCCAGTTTTTTCACGATTTTTTTTGTTCATATCCGGCTCACTTCTTCTTGCGCAATTCACAATGCACAATTCACAATCTCTTCACGCTTCCCAATCTCTTCGCATTTCACAATGCAAAATTCACAATTCAAAATTCTTCGCCTTCCCCATTTCACAATTCACAATTCGCAATTCACAATCTCTTCACGCTTCCCAATCTCTTCCCTCTTCACAATTCACAATTCAAAATTCACAATCTCTCCGCATTCGCCTTGGCGGTTTTCCCGGAACGGGTGAAGATCGCCAGCAGCTCTTTGGATTCGGCCTTCAACCAAGCACACTCTGTCGGATCGCCGACAGGCGCCAGCCGACACAGCTCCAGCCAATAAACGGTTTCCGCAGCTTCCTTGGCCGAGATGGCAATCTTATGGATGAAATCACTTCTGGATTCCGCCGAGTTGGCCTCGCGATAGTTGGCCCCAACGGAAGTGCCGGCCTTCAGCAATTGACGACCCAAAACATCGGCAACCGCATTGCGCGGAAAGGCGGCCACGAACCGGATGATCCGCAGCGCAAAATTCAGCGTGCGCTCTTCCAAGTCCACCTTGTTCATACCCGACTCACTTC
>CAIWHP010000214.1 GCA_903912445.1 uncultured Lentisphaerota bacterium | reverse complement strand
GACCGGCGCCTTCGCCCGCATCGCCACGCTCGCCGCCAATGCCAGGAGCTTCAGCCAGACCGTCACCGCCAGCACCTATTCCTACCGCGTGCGGGCGTTCAGCACGACGACCGGCCTGCTCTCCGGTTATTCCAACACCGCGACGCTGACGGTGAAATAAGCGGGCGCCGGACACGCTGCGGCCGGTTTTCCAACCCTTGGAAAACCGGCCGTTTGTTTTTCCAAGGCTTGGAACAGTCAGGCCGGGCGTCTCAGATTCGCTGTTGCGTATTAGGAGCCGGGCGCTAGGATGACTTCCGATGCACAATCAAAAAAGATTCGCACTGTCCGTGATGGGCCTGCTTTGCGCCGGACGTTGCCTGGCTGCCGGGGCGGAGCAACTTGCGTTGTCGGACGGGTTCGCCCGGCCGCCGGCCGAGGCCAAGCCGCTGGTCTGGTGGCACTGGATCAACGGCAACATCACCAAGGCCGGCATCCGCGCCGACCTCGAGGATATGAAGCGCGTCGGCATCGGCGGCGCGCAAATGCTCGACGTGAGCATCTATCTCCCGCCCGGCCCCATCCGCTACGGCACCGACGCCTGGCACGACCACGTGCAATACGCCATCCGCACCGCCGGCGAACTCGGGCTCGAGCTCGACCTGATGAACTCGCCGGGCTGGTCGGGCAGCGGCGGGCCGTGGATCACACCGGAACGCGGCATGAAGCGCTACGTCTGGACCGAAACCGAGGTCGAGGGCGGCGTGACCGTGAGCGCGAAGCTGAAGCGGCCGACGGCGAAGCTCGATTTCTACCGCGATGTGGCCGTGCTCGCCTTTCCGGCCGGCACCAAGGCCACGGTCAAGGAGGAGCCGTCGCTCAAGGCCGTGGCGGCCGTGAAACTGGACCCGAAGGCTGCGCCCATCGCGGCCGACCGCGTGCTGGTGCTGACCAAGTCCATGAACGCCGAGGGCCTGCTGGCCGGCGAGTTGCCCGCGGGCCGCTGGACGGTGCTGCGGTTCGGCTACACGACCACCGGCAGCATGAATCATCCCGCGCAGCCGGAAGGCCACGGGCAGGAGTGCGACAAGCTGGACGCGGACATCGTCGCGTTCCAGTTCGAGCAGTCGCTCGGCCGCATCATCCGCGAGGCCGGGCCGCAGGCGGGCAAGGGCCTGCGCGGAGTTTTGTTCGATAGCTTCGAGGGCGGTTTTCAAAACTGGAGCGCGTCGCTGCCGCAGGATTTCCAGCAGCGCAAGGGCTATGACCTCGTGCCCTGGCTGCCGGTGCTGACCGGCCGGACCGTCGGCTCGGCGGAGCAGTCGGAGGCGTTCCTGCGTGACTTCCGCGGCGTCATCGCCGCGTTGGTGGCGGAAAAATATCTCGGCACGATGCAGCGGCTGGCGCACGCGCACGGGTTGCGGGTCTATGCCGAGGCGCAGGGCGGGCCGCTGAATCCGTTCCTGTGTAACGCCTATACCGATGTCCCGATGAACGAGTTCTGGATGCCGGACGCGCGGCCGCGTTTCGGCAACATGAAGCAGATCGCCTCGATCGCGAACCTGCTCGGTCGCCGCGTCGTCGGCGCGGAGGCGTTCACCGCGAAGCCCGAGGATGGCCGCTGGCTCGCGACGCCCGCGAACTTGAAGCCCTGCGGCGATGGCGCCTTCGCCGCGGGCATCAACCGTTTCATTTTCCACACCTACGTCCACCAGCCGTATGCCAACCTCGCGCCCGGTTTCACGCTCGGCCGCTACGGTACGCACTTTGGCCGGCTGAACACCTGGTGGCCGATGGCCGATGCGTGGATGAGCTACCTCGCGCGCTGCCAGTTCCTGCTCCAGCAGGGCCACACGGTGGCGGACGTGCTGCTGCTGACCGATGCCGAAGCCGGTTACTTCACTTCCGACCGGAAGGCGTTCAAGGTTCCGAACGGCTACGACTTCGATCTCTGCTATCCGCAGCATCTGACCACGCTGGTCTGGCGCGACGGCGCATTCCGCTCGCCGTCCGGCTCGTCCTACCGAATGCTCGTGCTGCCGAAGCAGTGGTGCGCCGACCTCGCCACATTGCAACAACTGAAGGTGTTTCTTGCGCAGGGCGCCGCCATCGTCGGGCAGCCGCCGACCGCACCAGCCGGATTGCTCGACCAGCGCGATCAACTGACCCAATGGCGCGCGCTCGTCGCCGAAATTTTTGCGCGCATCAAACCCTGCGAGTCGGTACAGGCCGCGCTCGACGCCATCAAGCTGGCGCCAGATGCCGTTTTCGCGGCGCACGGCGATGAAGCGGAAATTTATTGCATCCATCGCGCGACCGACGAGGGCGACCTCTACTTCGTCTCGAACCAGAGCGGCAAGCCGCTCCAGCTCACTGCGGACTTCCGCGCCGGCGAACGCGTGCCGGAAATCTGGGATCCGGTCACCAGCCAGATTTCCCCGGTGTGCACCTTCAAGGCCGACGCCGGGCGCGTCAGCCTGCCCCTCGCGCTCGATGTCGCGGGCTCGACGTTCGTCGTCTTCCGGCGCGCGCTGCCTGCCGCGGCACCGGCCGCCATGCCACCCGCGGCGGAACTTCCCGCACCCATCGCCATCACCGGGCCGTGGCAGGTGCACTTCCAGCCCGGCCGCGGCGCGCCGGCGGAAATCAAACTCGACCAGCTTGCCTCGTGGACGCAGCACCCCGACCCCGGCGTGAAGTTTTTCTCCGGGATTGCCGCGTATCGGAAGGTTTTCGACCTTCCGCCAGAGGTCAGAGATCAGAGGTCAGCGGTCAGCAAGGGTACCGCTCCGGGTTCTGACCTCCGACCTCTGACCTCTGACCTCTCGCCCCGGCTCTTCCTCCGCCTCGGCAAGGTCTGCGATATCGCCTCCGTGAAGATCAACGGACGCAGCGCCGGCGTCGCCTGGACGGCGCCGTTCGAGCTCGACGTCACCGACCTCGTGCAGTCCGGCGAGAACACGCTCGAAATCGCGGTCGCCAACCGCTGGGCCAACCGGCTGATCGGCGACGAGGCTCTGCCGCCCGACGCGCGCTATGAGCTCAGCGGCTCGAAATTCACCATCGGCCGGCTCGCCGAGCTCCCGCCGTGGCTGGGCAATGCGGAGCTGACGCGCCAGCGCCAGCGGCTCACCTTCGCCACCTGGCACCTCTACGAGAAGGACTCTCCGCTGCTCGACTCCGGCCTGCTCGGGCCCGTGCAGCTCGAAAGCCGGCCCGCCACCGAAAGATGAAACGCATGTACCACCTCATCGCGCGCCAGGCCGGCCTCGCCCTGCTGGTGCTGGTCGGCGCAGCGCAGGCCAAGCAGCTCAAGCCGACCGCGTATGCGCTGCACGTCACCGCCGACCGCGCCGAGCCCATCTATCACCGCGGCGAGCTCGTCACGTTCACGATCCTGCTGACGCACAGCAACCAGCCGCTGGACGGCGCGAAGGTGAAATGGAAAATCTCGCGCGACGGCAAGGAGCCGGCGCTGCAGGCAGGCGACACCCTCACGAAAGCCGGCCGTGTCATCCTCGCCGGCAAACTCGACGAACCCGGCTTCCTGCAATGCCGCGCGGATTTCAGCCTGCCGGGCGAGTCGGTCCCCACCGGCCGCGCCGGAGCGGCAATAGACCCGCTGGAGATCAAGCCCAGCCTCCCCGCGCCCGACGACTTCGATGCGTTCTGGGCCGGACAGAAAAAGCAGCTCGCCGCCGTGCCGGCCCATGTGCGCCTGACGCCGGTGACCTCGCCGGCCGCGGAGGTCGAATGCTTCGACGTGCAGGCCGATGGCGCGCTTGGCAAACTGTCCGCCTACCTCGCGCGGCCCAAGGGTGCGGCGGCGAAAGCGCTGCCCGCCATCGTGCTGACCCATGGCGCGGGCGTGGCCAGCTCGCGGCTCGCGGTGGCGGCCAAGTGGGCGCAGGACGGCCTGCTCGCGCTCGACTTCGGCGCGCACGGCCTGCCGAACGGCAAGCCGCGGGATTTCTACGCCCAGCTCTACCGCGGTGCGCTGAAAGATTATTTCTGGAAGGGCCGCGCTGCGCGCGACGGCTGCTTCTTCCGCGAGCTCTATCTGCGCCTGCAGCGCGCGCTCGATGTCGTGACCGCGCAGCCGGAGTGGGACGGCCAACGCCTCGTCGTCTGCGGCCGCAGCCAGGGCGGCGGCCAGGCGCTCGTCGCGGGCGGGCTCGACCCGCGCGTCACCTTCGTCGCCGCGGAGATCCCCGCCTTCTGCGACCACACCGGCATCACGCAGGGCCGCATCAACGGCTGGCCGCGCCTGATCCCCAACGACTCCGAGAAGCCCGACCCCAAGGCCGTGGAGGCCGTGCGCTACTTCGACGCCGTCAACTTTGCGGCGCGTTCCCGCGCGCAGTCCTTCGTCACCGTCGGCTTCCTTGACATCGTCTGCCCGCCGACCGGCGTCTACGCCGCCTTCAACCAGCTCCCGGAGCCCAAGCGCATCTGGAACCACCTCGACACCGGCCACATCGGCCGCGCCGACTACGACGCCGGCGTGCGCGACGCCGTCCTGGCCTATCTGCAGCGCACGCCCACGAGAGCGCCATAGCGCCATGCCAAGCCACGCCATCGCCTGGGCGCTGGGAAGCGTCTTATGCGGCAGTCTCTGCGCGGCCGGGGCCGGGCCGGCGGCGGACGACGAGCAGCGCTCGGTGGAACAGGCCCACCGCGAGCTCTGGCGGCGCTTCATGTCGCCCCACGGCACGCTCTATGACTACACCGCGCTCGACGGCACCGTGCTGGTGCCCAGCCCGGAGGAGTGCGCCGCGAGCCAGCCGAACGCGTTGGGCTGGTGGACGCCGATCGAGAACGGGGCGTTTTTCGGCGGGCTCTATCTCGATGCGCTGTGCAACCGCTGGCGCGCAACCCGGACCGCCGCTGCGGCCGACGAGGCGCACCGCGTGGCGCAGGGTCTGCTCAAACTCGCGGAAGCCGGCACGACGCCGGGCTTCATCGCCCGCGGTTTCGCGGCCGACGGCCGCAGCCATTACGCCGCCAGCTCCAGCGACCAGACCTATCCATGGTTCTACGGCCTGTGGCGCTACGCCCAATGCGGCCTGCCGGACCGCGCCGGGCGCGCACGCGTGGCGGCGACGATGGAGCGGGTGGCGCTCGGCCTCGAGGCCCAGCACTGGCAAATGCCCTGCGACCGCGCGGGCTTCGGGCACTTCGGCCGCTGGGCCGGCGGCTTCGCCAGCGCGCACGGCACGCTGTCCGGCGCGGAGCCGCAGTTCGATGCCGCCACGCGCTTCCTCTTTGTCCTGCGCGCGCTGCACCAGGTGACCGGCAAGGCGCGCTGGCTGGAGTTGTATCGCGCGCAGCTGGCCGCGACACCGCCCGGCACGGACCAGACGCGCCTGCAAATCTGCGCCGCGGGCGTCCACTACGTCGCGCCCGGCGAGCCGCCGCGGTATCCCGAAAGCCCGCCCCTCTGGACGTCCGCCAGTTCGCAGGCCGCGTTGCGGGCGTTGCTGGAGATGGAGGACGCGGCCGGCGTGCGCGCGCAGTTTCAGCGCGGGCTCGACGCAAATGCGGCCAGCGCGGCGCGGTTCATCGCGAACTTCCGCAGCTACGCCAACGGCAACCCGCTGGCTTTCGACATCCAGTGGCGCGCGCTCAACGCGGCCTGGAAACCGCAACCGGACATCGGCGCCGCCGTCCAGCTCGCCACGGTGCAATACCGCGCCTGGAACAAACAATCGCCCCGCCGCGTGGCCGAAGCCGACCAGATGCGCGACCCGCTCTTCGCGGCGTGGATCGTGGCGCTCGCCGGCCAGGCCCGGCTCAGCGCCCAGGCCCGCGAGGAGATGCGCGGCGCGCTGACCCATTACCGCTGGGAAACGCTCCATACCTGCCTCTTCTTCATGGCGGAATGCGTCCACTGGCAGTTGCGCCAACAGGAGCCATAACGCTGCGTGCCGAGGCCCCATGCAAGGCGGCCAAGGCCGGCCGCCAGCGGTGCGATCTTTCCATGGCCGGAGGGGGGAATTCCATTGCAGTAGGCGGGCGGACGCACTAATATCGCGCGCCGTTTTCTAAGGATGTTGCATGGCGGACGCGAAAAAACCATTTGCCGTGAAGGTCCAAGACCTGGTCTACAATGTCGAGGTCGGCATGGGCCTGCGGATTGTGCAGGGCGTGCTGTATGCCTTGATGGTCGGGATCTTGATGGTGGGCTTCACCGCGAAACGGTTCGCGGGGCTGAAGGAAGCCGAGGCGATGGACCAGGCGCAGCTCGGGCGCAACCTGATGGAGAAGCACCAGCTGGTGACGCAGAACATCCGGCCGGCCGCGATGTGGTACCTGATCGAGAACTCGCGCCAGCATGCGCCGCAGATGGAGCGGCATCCGGACATCGTGAACCCGCCCCTGTACCCGGCGTTGCTTTCCGTGGGTTTCCTGGCGACGCGGGGCGCGTTTGCCGGCGAAGCGATTGCGGGCGTGTTTTCGCCGGAGCAGTGGATCATCGTGCCGTTCGGCCATCTCTGTACGATCCTCACCGGGGTGTTCGTCTTTCTGCTCGGCCGCCGCCTCTTCGATCCCCGGCACGCGTTCTGGGCGATGACCGCGTATTACCTGAGCGCGACGGTCTGGGAGTTGAGCGTCTCGGGCCTGAACCTTTCGTTGCTGGTGCTGGCGGCGGTGGGCGCGTGGTACTTCGCGCTGGCGGCGGTGGACCGGCGGCAGACGCCGGAGGCGTCCTCCGGCTGGATCGGCCTGCTGCTGCTCTCGCTGCTGTGCGCGGTCGCGGCGGTCCATACGCGTTACATCGGCGTGGTGATCGCGCCCGCCGTGGCCTTGTTCATCGGGCTGGCGCTGCGCAAGCAGGGCGGGGTGCTGCTGGCGGTGGGTTTCCTGCTGCTCTTTGCGCTGGCGCTGGTGCCGTGGTTCACGCGTAACATCATCGTCAGCGGCGGACCGCTGGGGCTGGCGCCTTTCCTCACGCTGAACGGCTCGAAGGTGTTCGAGGGCGACACGTTCGAGCGCATGCTGGCGCCGATCCTGACCTACGACCGCGTGCTGCACACGCTGGCAGGCAAGTGGGCGCACAACTTCATCAAGCTTTATGACGATGGGCTGCGCGGGCTGGGCGAGGGCCTGCTGACGTGCCTGTTCCTGGCTTCGTTCTTCTTCCGGTTCAGCAAATCGACCATCAACCTGTTCCGCTGGAGCTTCGGCCTCAGCCTGCTGCTCTTCCTGGGCCTCGCGCCCCTCGGCAGCGACACGACGCAACGCGCGCTCGCCATGTTCTGGCCGCTGGCCCTCATCTACGGGCTCGCCTTTTTCTTTGTGCTGCTCCACCGCATGCAGTTCCAGCTGCGCATCCTCAACCAGGGCCTGACGCTCCTGATGGTGCTGCTCACGGCGCTGCCCTTGGTCATGCTGATGGTGCCTTCGCGCATCGGCCCGCCCTATCCGCCCTACTACCCGCCCTTCATCAAGCATGTGGCCACCATGGTGCGCCCGAGCGAGCTGGTCTGCACCGACATGCCCTGGGCCACCGCCTGGTACGGCCACCGCGACTCGCTGCTGCTGCCGCTCTCCATGGACGAATTCTACGCGATCAACGACAACACGCGGCGCATCAGCGGCCTCTACTTCACCACCCTCACGCGCGACCGCGCCTACGTCCGTGAACTGCTCACCGGCCCCTATCGCAACTGGTTCCCGATCAACGAAGGCCGCGTGCCGCCCGACTTCCCGCTGACCCAGTATCTGCCGCTCAACAACATGGATCAGCTGTTCCTGACCGACCGCACCCGCTGGGGAGAATAAACACCATGCTGCTGCCACCCACCAGCCAGAGTTCCCGCGCCGGCCGGTCCAGCCGGTTCGGGCGCCAGCGCCGCCACATCCGCAAGCTGGCGGTGGTGTGCCGTATTCTGGGTGCGCTCTGCGTGGTGGCCGCCATCGCCCTCTTTGTCTCGAGCCTTTTCGCCACCGGCGGGATGCAGGCCAAAAAAGTGGCGCTCCGGCAGCTCAAGGTCAGCGCGGTGTTTATCGCCGCTGCGCCCACCTTGCTGCTCATCGGCGTGGGCCTCAACTGGTGGAAGTACCGCTTCTATGGGCGCGGCCAACGGCGGCGCCCGCCTGAAGGTCAGGGCCACGACCGGGGAAAAGGGGCACCACGTGCCACGGACCTGCCCACCAGCTGACCAGCGCGGCTCGGCGCTCGTCCTCGTCATTATCCTCGCGGCGGTCCTCACGGGTATTGTGCTGTTTGCGCAGCTGCGGGCGCGCCTCGATCTCGCGGCCACGCAGCGCGCGCTGACGCAGCTCGTGCTGCACCAGGCGGCCGCCGAGGGCATCCGGACCGCGCTGGCGCGCCTCGCGGCCGATGACGAGCCTGGCGTGGACCATTTGCGGAAGTCTTGGGCCCTACCCCAGCTGGTGACCAATCCGGCCGGCATCGTCGTCAGGGTCCGGGTCATCGACGAAAACCGGTTCTTCGACTGGAACAACCTCGCCATCCCGCCGCTCGGCCCGCAAGCCCGCAGCGCCAACGATATCGCTCTGGACCTGCTGAACCTCTGCGGCGACTATGCGCCGGTGGACCGGCTGGCCGCGCTCGGCGATTGGGTGGACGCCGATTCCAGCGGGCTGTGGGAGACGCCCTTCTATCAACAGCAGGCGCCGCCTGCGTCGGCCGCCAACCGCCCGCTCTTCGCGTGGGGCGAGCTGTTGTACATCCACGGCTTCAGCCGCGACTTCTTCCGCCCGCACGAGGGCGAGACGGTGTTCTCGCGCGCCGTCACCAATCTGCCCGCCAGCTTCACGGTCGTGCCCTTCCCGCGCGACCGACCCACCCGGGTAAACGTCAACACCGCCAGCCGCGAAGTCCTGCTCGCACTCGCCGGCGTGGACCAGGCCTCCGCCATCCAGCAACTGCTCGCGCTGCGCGAGGCCGGCCCGCTGCGCACGCTCCAGCCCATCCGCCGCGCCGTGGCGCCGCGGCTGCAAGACGCCGTCGAGCGTTTCCTGGATGTGCGCAGCCTCTTCTTCCGGGTCGAGGCCGTGGCCCTGCTCGGCGACCAAAGCGCGCGCATCTGCGCGGTCGCCCGCCGCGACGAGAACAGCGCCATGGCCATTGTGCAATGGGTTTTCTGACGCCGGCCCGGCGCGGCTTCCCAACCTTGGAACGGTAGCCGGCCTTTCCCCCAAGGCTGGGACGGGGCCGGCAGCCCCGCGAGCCCCGTTCAACACAGGGCAAGGGGGGCTTAAAGCTGCACCAGACCGGGGCGCGCGGCTCAAGGGGCGGCGGGTTCCGGCGTGGCGACGATATCGCCGGGCAACGGCCGGGTCTTCCAGCGGCGATGGATCCAGATCCACTCGGCGGGATGCGCGCGAATTTCGCTTTCGAGGATGGCGGTGTAGCGCTGGGTATAACGCAGAACGGTCGCCGGCGCGCGGTCGGGCGGCGGGGCGAGCTCCGGCAACACGCGGATGTGGTGGCCGCCATCAGCGCGGCGACGGATAAAGGCCGGCAGCACGGGGGCCTGCGCCTGCGAGGACAGGATCGCGAGGCCCGGCGAGGTGCAGGCGGGCTGCCCAAAGAATTGGACAAACACACCCAGTGCGCGCGGCCGGTGCTGGTCGAGCATGAAGCCAATGAGGGCGTTCTCGCGCAACGCCCGCAGGACCGGACGCGCGGCGTTGTGCGCATAAATCACCTTGATGCCGTAGCGCGCGCGCAGCCGGTTCCACAACCGGTCCACCGCATCGTTCTTAAACTTCTTGGCGACAATGTGGAGCGCGTAGCCGCGCTGGGCGGCGAACATCGCGAACAGTTCCCAGCTGCCGTAGTGCGCCAGCAGAAACAACGCGCCGTGGCCTCGCGCGAGTGCCGCGGTGACGTGCTCCTCGCCCTCGATACTGAAGAGGCCGGGGCCGGGGTCTTCCGCACCGCCATCGGCGCGCAGAATCTCGACCAGGTTGGTGGCGAGATTGCGGTACATGCCGTCGAGCGCGGCGGTGGCCTCGGCGGCGGAGAGTTCCGGCAGGCTGCGGCGCAGGGCGGCGAGCGCCTCGGCACGGCGGTGGCGAACGAGGTGGCTGTAGCACCAACCGATCCGCGCGCCCAAACGCAGCGAAGCCGGGCGCGACAGCCGCGCCAAGCCACGCGCGATTACGTTGACAAAAAGACCAAGCATCCCCGCGGATGAAACATGGGACCCGCGCCGAAGGGAAGAAAATAATGCGTGCAGGGCCAGAAGAACACGGCCCGCGGAGGACTTTCAGGCCGGGCCGGGGCCGGTTTCCGGCGTGGCGATGGCGTCGCCGGGCAGCGGCTGGTTCTTCCAGCGGCGGTGGATCCACGTCCACTGGTCGGGGTGCCGGCGGACCGCGCGCTCGGTGACCGTGGTATAGAGCTGGGTGTAGCGAAGAACGGTCGCCGGCTCGCGGTCGGGCGGCGGCTCGATCAGCGGCAGGATCTGCAGGTGGTGCGTGCCATCCGGGCGGCGCGACATGAACACCGGGATCACCGGCGCCTGGGTTTGCGCGGACAGCAACGCCAGCCCTGGCGACGTGCTGGCGGTCTGCCCGAAAAACTGGACGAAGACCCCCTGGTACAGCGGCCGGTTCTGGTCCAGCAGGAAGCCGACGAGGCCGTTCGCGCGCAGCGCCTTGAGGCAGCCGCGCGCCGCGTTATGCGAGAAGAGGATGTTGACGCCGAAGCGCTCGCGCAGCGAACTCCAGATGTGGTTCACGGCGGCGTTCTTGAGCTTCTTGGAAATGATGGTCAGGGGATAGCGGCGGTGCGCGGCGAACATTGCGAGCATGTCGAAGTTCCCTAGGTGCGCCGTGAGGATCATGGCGCCGCGCCCGCGCTGCAGCGCGGCTCGCACCACCTCCTCGCCCTCGATGGTCATGAGCGCATCCAGCTCCTCGGTGGCGCCGCCGTACATCCGTAGAATCTCCAGGAGATTCAGCGCGAGATGGCAGTACATGCGGTCGAGCGTGGCCGTGGCCTCGGCCGCAGACAGCTCCGGCAGGCTGCGGCGCAGGGCGGCGAGCGCCTCGGCGCGGCGGAAGCGGATCACGCGTCCAAAAAACCAGCCGAGCCCTGCGCCCCAGCGCAACAGCGCCGGGCGCGAGAGCCGCGCCAGCCGGCGCGCAAGGGCTTTGACAAACAGGCTCAGCATCGCGTGGGATGAAACACGGAACGCAATCCGAAGGGAAGGAAAAAGACGCGCGCGCCGGCCGTCAGGCGTCGTTGATGTGCACGCGCCGGCTGGCGGCGAGGTCCACGCCCTTGGCGTCGAGGCGGACCTCCACGGTCCAGCGCAGCCGCCGCCGGTTGGCGCCGAGCAGTTCCAAGCCGATGCGCGCGGCGCGGACGATGGTCGGGTTGAGGCTTTCCGGCGCGGGCGCGGAGGGCGCGGGCAGCGTGAAGGTGTAGTGCTTCGTCTGCCCGGCGGGCCAGGTCAGCGCCTTTTCGAGGTTCACCTCGTGGCGGTGGATTTCGCGCGTGTGGGTGTGGGTCTTGCCGTCGCGGCGTTCCTCGGTGACCTCGACGCCGATGAGCGCGGCATAGAGCCGGTTGCCCTGGATCTGCTTGCGCGTGATCACGGCGCAGCTGCCGCTGATGGCCTCGCCGGCGGCGAAGGAAGCTTGCGGCAGGACGAGCGTGAGGCTGCCGCGCAGATAACGCGCGAGGTAGTAGGCCGCGAGGCTGCCGACCAGCGCCACCGCGCCACCGCCGAAAACCAAGGCTGCTGTTTGTCCTGTCATGCCGTGTGCACTCCTTCCCGCTGCAAAAGGCAGCCGGCGGTCGCCGCGCACGGCGCCGCCGGCCACACCTGCCGCTTATTTTTTCGCGGCGGGCTTGCCCAGCAGCTTCGCGCCGCCGAGGTCGCCGAGGCGCGCGCCCTGCAGGTCGGTCCAGAGCGTGCCTTCGCCGGTGTGCAGGATGTTGATGCGCACGTCCGGGTTCAGGTTCCTGGCCAGCTCGACCAGCGTGTAGGCCTGCGGGTCGCCGAGCGCCTTCGCCTTGAGCTGGAAGCCGTTGGCTTTTTCGCCATCCACCATGGTGACGGTCGTGGCCTTGGCCTCGCCGAGCTTCTTCACTTTGTCGGCCTTCAGCTGTGCCGTTTGCGCTTCAATGAGCGCGGTCTGCTTGATCGTTGTGGCCTGAATCTCGGCGACAGCCTTTTCCTGATCGGCCCTGATGGTGGCCTTGAGGGCGGCGGTCTGCTGCGCGACCTCGGCGCCGCGCTGCTCGATCATGCTGGTCTCCGTGTTCAGCAACGCTTCCTTCTTGGCTGTGTTCTGCTTCTCGCGGTTCGTCAGGTCCTGTTCCACCGCGACGCTGGCCTTCTGGATCGGCAGCAGGATGGGCTCGGGCGCGTTGACGTGCCGGATGAGCGCGTTGTGGATCACAATGTTCTTCTCGGCCAGCGCCTTCTTCAGGCTGTCGGTCAGGTCGGTCTGGAACTTCTCGCGGCCCTCGCCGATGATGAAGTCGGTGGCCTTGTAGGCCGAACCCTTGAGGCGCGAGATGGAGAGGATCTTCGGCATGATGATCTTGTCCACCACCGCCGGCAGGTCGCCGTAGTCGCGGTAGATGGTGGGGATCTTGTCGGGCTGCAGCTCGAACTCCACGGTCATATCGAGGCTGATCTCGAAACCATCGCGCGAGGGAAAGCCGACGAACTGGTTGAGCACGAACGTCGGATTCTGCATGTCCGCCCGCTGGCCCGGCCGCCGACCGGCCTGCTGGGCGGGCGCCTGTTGCGGCGCCAGCTGGGCGGGCGCATTGGCTGCCCGCTGCTGTTTCTGCGCTGCCACGCCGGCCGAACGCACACGCGACACGCCCAGCGCATCCAAGCTGCTGCGCTCCTGCTGGACGTCCCCCTGCTGGGCCATCTGCACCTGCACACCCTGCTCGGCAATTTCCTTCGCGCGGTTCGAATACTGGTTTTCCAGCACCTTGAAGTTCAGCGTGTTCACCGCCTCGTTCTGGCTGATGATCGCGCCCTTGGTGATGACGGCGCTGCCGGTCCGGCCGAGCATGGACACCTGGTTCAGGCCCACCTCGAGGATGTCCACCTTGAATTCCTTCGGGTTGACGTAGTAGATGCCGGGCGGCAATACGTCAGCGCGAATGCCCTTCTGGTTCGGGCCGGCGAACTGGCCTTCCGGCGCCTTCTCGCCGGCGAGCGAGGTGACCACGCCGACGTAGCCGATCGGGATTGAGAGCGCATCCACCACATCAATCTGGTAGCCGACCGGATTCAGGCGGTACTTGCCCGGCCCCAGCACGCCGCGCCAGATACCCTTCTGGCCGGGATTGGCCAAGAATTCACCTTGCGGCAGATCGCGCCCGACCTTCGCCGTGACAAGGCCAACCTTGCCGAACGGGATGCTCATCACCGGCTCGATCTTGTGCTCATAGAAATAGGGGTTCAGGAAATGCCGGCCTTCGCCAAGCACTTCTTCCTGTACGCCCTGCTGGTCCTTGCGCGCCAGAATCTGGCCCGGCTCCAGCGCCTTGCCGGCCTTCGAGATGATTACGGCCATGTGGTCCACCGGCACATAGAAGCGGCAGAAGCCCCACTCCCAGACCAGCCAGAGGCCAAAGATGACGAGCACCATCAGCGGTATGATACCCAGCAGTGATTTTTTCACTTGGCCACCTCCTTCTGCGTCGCGCCCGGCAGATAGGGCAGGAACAACCCACCGAGCCCCTCACCCTTGTCGGAGGTCAGGATCGTTTCGATGCGCGGGCCGACCTTCTGGTAGAAAAGATATTTTGCGTAATTCAGACCGCCGCCGAACGCCGCGGCCTGGCTCTGGAACACCTTGGCCTCGGCATCGTTGTTGAACTGGATCACCGCCTGCTCGCCACCAGCCTCGGCGAGTATCGCCTTGGCCTGCGCGTCGGCGGCCTCGAGTTCGAGTTTCGCCACCGCGAGGCCCTGGTCGGCCACGGTCAGCTTCACCTTTTGCTCCTGCTTGGCGAGGATCGTCGCCTGCAGCGCCAGCGTGTCGGCCTTGACCTTCTCCTCGCTCTGCTTGGCGAGCATCTCCTGCGCGGTCAGCTCGGCCTTGGACTTGGCCTGCTCGATCTGCTGGTCGTACATCTTCGCCGTCTGCTTGGCGACCTCGCGCTCGCGGATGACGCTGGCGATGTCCTCCGGCACGGTGATGTTGCGCACCAGCACCGACTTGATCGCCACGCCGGCGGAAAGGCACGTGGAGCGCAGGTGTTTCTCCAGGTTGTCCTGGAATTGCTGGCGCATCTCGCCGACGATGTAGTTCAGCGCCGGGTTCTTGCTGCCCTCGATGCGGCTGAAGCCGCGGGCGCGCGGCAGGATGATTTTCTTGAGGATGTCGTCAATATCGCCCACCTGGTGCAGCAACAGCGCCGCCTGTTCGCGGATCAGCGCGAACTCCAGCGTGCCCTCGACGTGTACCGTGAAGCCATCCATCGTCAGGAAGTTGATCGCGTCCTCGCCGCTCATTTCGAAGCGCTGGCTCTGGAGGTTGACCTCGTTCACGCTGACAAGATAGGGGTTCAGGTAGTGCGTGCCCGGATCGAGCACCTCCGCCTGCACGCCCTTCAACCCCGGCACCGCAATGAAGGTGTTGCGCTGCTCCGCCGGCAACCCGTCGCTCAGCGGGTCCTTGCCGACCAGCCGCGTCACCACGCCCACGCAGCCCGGCCGGATGTTGATCGCATCCACCACCTGCACGCGGTAGGCATAGGGATTGATGAAATGTTTGCCCGGGCCCAGCACCTCCGGCACGATGCCCTTGGTGTCCTTCTGGGCAATGATCTGACCTGGCGGCAGATCCTTGCCAAAAAGCCGCGTCTGCACGCCCAGCTTGCCGGCTGTGATGTCGGTCACCGGCACCAGTTCCCAGCCCCAGGTGTATGGATTCTGGAAATAGCGCCCGCCCGGCGTGAGCACGTCGAGTTGCACACCCTTCTGGTTCGGCTGCAAGGCGAGGATCTCGCCCGACGGCAGATTGTCGCCCGTCTTGCGGATCAGGACGGCGATTTCGTCGGCGTCCGGCTCGATGCGCCACCAGAGCCAGACCCAGACCGGCAACCCCAAGACCACCACGACAGCGAACAGCGCGATCAGCGCCGCGCAGCCCAGCCCGCGCGTCATGCGCAAAGGCGTCGTTCCCGGCACCGGCGGCGGACCGCCCCATCCATGTTCTTTTTGCATGATATTGCTCCGAATTTTTCTGGAGTCTAACAGCCGCGCGTCTGCGGCAACAGCTATTTCCAAGGCGTGGACGCGACGTCAGACGAGTTGCTCGACGAACAGGCGCGCCTGCCTGGCCGCGGCGGCGAGGGCGGGGAGTTCGCCGCGGTCGAGGCATTCGACCACCAGCGGGCCGCCGGTGAAGCCGCCCTGCTTGAGCCGCGCCATGACCTTGGCGAAGTCCACCTTGCCCGTGCCCGGCGTCAGGGCCACTTCTTTCGGCGGCTTGAAATCTTTCACGCTCATGCCCACGACCATGCCGGTCGCAGCGGCAGCATCGTCCACGGGATCGAGCTTGCCTTCGGAGTAGTAGAAGATGTTGCCCGGGTCGTACCAGAGCCGGAAGGTTTTGTGCGCGACCTGCTCGATCAGCTTGCGGCACTGCGCGCTGTTCGCGTTGTTGCCGCCGTGCGGCTTGATGCTCAGGCCGACCTGCTTCTCCGCCGCCAAGCCGCAGCAGTCGGCGACGGCCTTGTAATAGGCGGCGGCGCGTTTCTCGTCGGTACCGCCGAGCAGCAGGTTCGGGCAGCCGCACGCGGCGGAGCACTCGATCAGGCGCTTGAGCCCGGCGGCGTCGGTGAACTGGCCGCCCCACATCGAGATGATCTGCAGCCCGCGCTGCTTCGCCTCGGCGCCGACCGCCGCGGCTTCCTCGGGCGTGGAGTCGCTGCTGAGGATCAGGTGGTTCTTGCTCTTGGTGGTCATGAGGCCGACGTGCTTGAAGCCCGCGCCGGCGATGGCGTCGAACGCGACGCGCCAGTCGTGCTGGTCCCACGGCCGCGTGTAGCAGCCGATCTGCCAGCGCGGCGCATCAGCCGCAAAGCTCCGCGTCGCCAGCGCGCCCGCCGCGGCCAGCGTCGTGCCGATGAAGTGTCGCCGGGTTGGCATGTCAGGCCATCCTTATCTCGCGCTTGGCGGGGTCAAAGATCGTCTTGCGGCCGCTCTCGAAGGACATCATCGCCATGATGACGGCGGTGGCGTGCTGGAAGCCGGCGTCGATCGAGGCGTTGGGCGTCGCGCCGCTGCGCATGCACTGCAGCCAGTTCAGGAAGTGGTCGGGGCACGCGACTTCCGGGACGGGCTTGAGGCCGCGGATCGCGCCGTCGCGGCGCGGGCCACCCTCGGCGCTGAAGGTCGGCGCGCTCCAGTTGTCGAGCTTGAGCACGCCCTTGTCGCCGTAGAAGCGGCGCACGCTGCCGTGCTGGTTGCCGAGGTTGTTCGAGCTGCTGACGAGGAAGCCCTCGGGATAGAGCCATGTCGCCTGGATGCAGTCGGGCGCGGTAAACTGGTGCTCGTCCTTCCACGTGAACGTGCCGCCGAGGCAGACGCACGACGCCGGGAACTTCGCGCCGGTGATGAAGTGCAACATGTCGATGAAGTGGCTGCCGAAGCCCGGGATCGGCCCGCGCGAGAATTCGTAGTAGCCGTACCAGCCGGAATAGAGGTCGGCGCGGAAGGGCCGCAGCGGGCGGTCCATCAGGAACTCCTTCCAGTCCACGTCCGCTTCCTTCACGTCCTTGAGGTAGTGATACCAGTAGGGCTGGTCGTTGTTGCGGCATTCCTCGACGCGCGAGAGCTGGCCGAAGATGCCGGTTTTGTAAAGCGCCCGCGCGCCGTTGACGCTCGGCAGGCTGCGCAGCTGTGTGCCCACCTGCACCACCGTGCCGGCGGCCTTGACCGCGTCCACCGCGCGCACGAGCCGCGGGAAATCCGTCGCCATCGGCTTCTCCACGTAGATGTGCTTGCCCGCCCGGGCCGCGGCCTCGAGGTGCGTCGTGTGCTGGAAGTCGCACGAGGCGATCATCACCGCGTCGAGGTCCTTCATCGCGAGCAGGTCGCGGTAGGAGACGAACTGCTGCGCGTCGTGGCCGTGCCACTCCTTGACCTTCGCGTTGGCGTTCTCGCGCGCCACGCGCCATGGGTCGCAGACGGCGACGTACTCGGCGTTCTGCGCCTGCGCGTGCGGGCGGATGCCCGCCATGTGCGCGCCGACGCCGCGGCTGCCGCAGCCGAGCTGGCCGATGCGGATGCGGTCGTTCGCGCCGACCGAGCGCGTGCGCTCGGCGGCGGTCAGCGGATGGAGCGGCGCGGTCGCGCAGCCGGTGGCCAGGCCGAGGCCGCCGACGGCCAGCGCCGAGGTTTTGAGGAACGTGCGGCGGGTCGGCTGGTTCAAAGGGGCTTCATTCATGGTCGGGCTCCTGCTGGGTTGCGTTCACATGCATGCGTCCTTTTATTCCTTCGCCGCCGTCATGGCAATCCGTTTCCACTGGCGGGAAACGGGCCGGCCTGCTTTGCCGAATCCTTGGCCCGCCCGCCGGCCTGGCGGAGATTTTGCCGCCATCCGGGAAATATCCTGCCGCGCGCTGCGTTCTTGGTGGACGCGCGGAGCTTTTTGTTTGACATCCGGCGCGCGGGCGGAAATCCTGCCCGCTGTTGCCAGACGGCCACCGCGCGGGGCGCGGCCGGGTAAGCGGCAAGCGGAATTACGATCGTAACCAAACCGAGAAGAGGAGCACACATGCAGCGACGGGAATTCATGAAGAACGCAGCGTTGGCCGGCGCGGGCCTGTTCATCGCGCCCAGCGGCACCTTCGGCGCCGCCGGATCGAACAACAAGCTGAACATCGCGCTGATCGGCTCGTGGGGCCGCGGCGAGGCGCATTTCAGCTCGATCGCCACCGAGAACGTGGTTGCGCTCTGCGACATCAACGACGACCATCTCGCGTTCGGCGCGAAGCGCTTCCCGAACGCCAAGACCTACATCGACTGGCGCAAGCTGCTCGAGGACCACAAGAAGCTCAGCCTGGACGCCGTCGTCATCTGCACGGCCGACCACACGCACGCGTTCATCGCCAACTGGGCCTTGAACCGCAACCTGCACGTCTATTGCGAGAAGCCGCTTGCCGTCAGCGTCGAGGAAGCGCGCGTCGTCCGCGCGAACTGGCTGTCGAAGAAGACCAAGCTCGCGACGCAGGTCGGCATGCAGCGCCACGCGATCTCGAACTTCAACCGCCTGCGCGAGCTGATCCTCGACGGCGCCATCGGCGAGCTGAAGAGCGCCTCCGCCTGGGGCAACCGCCAGTGCCGGCCTGATCTCTGCGACTACGACCAGGAGAAAGGCATCGTTTATTTCAAGGACAACAAAGCCGTCGCCGGTTATCTGCCAGACGCCGGTGCACCGCCGAGCAACCTGCACTACGACCTGTGGCTGGGTCCGTCGCCGGCCCATGCCTACAACCCCGGCTATTTTTCGCGGGGCCCTGGCGCCAATTGCCTCTCGTGGAACATGTTCTGGGATTTCGGCGCGGGCCAGATCGGCGACATGGGCAGCCACACGATGGATCTGCTCTGGAACTGCGTGGACGCCAAGCTCCCGACGAGCGCGGAAGCCAAGGGCGACCCCTTCAATGCCGCCCTCACGCCCATCAAGTGCGAGTCGCACTTCGAGCATCCCGCCAACGACTGGCGCGGCCCGATCAGCGTGGCCTGGTATCAGGGCGGCGCGATGCCGAGCGCCCCGAAGGAGTTCATCGACCTCAAGAAGATCGGCCACGGCGCGATGTTCAAGGGCTCGCAAGGCTTCATCATCGCCGACTTCGACAACCGGCTCCTGTTCCCCTACGGCAAGGAAGCGGACATGAGCTATTACAAGCCGCGCGCCAAGGACAAATTGCTGCCGCCGCTGGGCCACTTCCAGCAGCAGTGGATCGACGCGTGCAAGAACCCGAGCCTCAAGACGGCGTGCGACTTCGAGTACAGCGGCAACATGATCGAGCAGCTGCTGCTCGGCCTCGTCGCCTACCGCGTCGGCAAGAAGCTCGCCTATGACGGCGCCACGGGCAAGGTCACCAACTGCCCCGAAGCCAACGCGCTCCTGGGCCGCAAGTATCGCGACGGCTGGGCGCTCAACGGCTGAGCCGGAAAAATCCGGTCCGTGGTTTCACCCGCCCGCTGCACCGCAGCGCGGCGGGTGAACTTTTTTCCGCGGTGGACCGCGCAGGCAGGCCACCGTTGACAGATCCGTCGGTGCCGCGCGCGCCGCGGGCGGGCCCCGGTGCCGGCCCTTGAAGGGGCAGCCGAACGGCCCCGCTTTACCGGCGCCACGCACCTGATACCTAAGTATCCGAGGTATCGGCGAGGGACGGACGCCTCCGTGAGGGCCCATCGGCAAGTAAAGCCGGCCGGCGTCTTTGGCGCGTGCGGCGCAGAAAACCTGCCGCGCTCCGGGCTTCACCTCCGATGTGCGACGTTCTGCGGTTCGCTTCCCGGCACTCCCTGGCTTTAGTTTTGTTTGACTTCTGCCGCCGTTCTGCAAATCCTCGGCACATGCGGTGCGAGTGCAAGACACAGCGGGAAAACGAAGGGAACAACGAACCATGCAACGACGGGAATTCATCAGGAACGCAACGTTGGCCGGCGCGGGGTTGCTCATCGCGCCCAGCGGCCTCTTCGGCGCCGGCGCGCCGAGCAACAAGTTGAACATCGCGCTCATCGGCGTCGGCGGCCGCGGGCGGGCCCACTACGATTCCATCGCCACCCAAAATGTCGCCGCCCTGTGCGACGTGAACGAAGAGCGCCTCGCCCTCGGCGTGAAGCGCTTCCCGCAGGCCAAGACCTACAGCGATTGGCGCAAGCTGCTCGACGACCACCAGAAGCTCGGCCTCGACGCCGTCGTCTGCTGCACCCCCGACCACCACCACGCGTTCATCGCCAACTGGTGCCTCAACCGCAACCTGCACTGCTACATGGAGAAGCCGCTCGCGATCACGGTCGCGGAGGCGCGGAGCGTCCGCGCGAACTGGCTGACGAAGAAGGGCAAACTCGCCACGCAGGTGGGCATGCAACGCCACGCGAACACGAACTTCAACCGCGTGCGCGAGCTGATCCTCGACGGCGCCATCGGCGAGCTGAAGAGCGCTTCCGCGTGGGGCAACCGCCAGATCCGCCGCGACGGCTACCTGCCCGCCCAGGGCGAGCCGCCCAAGACCCTGAACTTCAACCTCTGGCTCGGCCCGGCCCCCGCGCACCCCTTCAACCCGGAGTATGTCGCCGGCGGCTGCCTGAAGTGGAACATGTTCTGGGATTTCGGCGCCGGCCAGATCGGCGACATGGGCAGCCACACCATGGACCTGCTCTGGAACGCCGTGGACGCCAAGCTGCCCACCACCGTGGAGGCAAAGGGCGACAAGTTCAATCCCGACGTCACGCCAGTCGAGTGCGAGAGCCACTTCGAGCATCCTGCCAACAGCTGGCGCGGCCCGCTCCGCGTGAGCTGGTACCAGGGCGGCGCGATGCCCAAGTCGCCGAAGGAATTCATCGATCTCAACAAGATCGATCACGGCGTGCTGTTCAAGGGGTCGCAGGGCTTCCTCGTCGCCAGCTTCGACAACCGGATTGTGCTGCCCTACGGCAAGGAAGCGGACATGGCCTATTACAAGCCGCGCACCCAGGACAAGCTGCTGCCGCCGCTGGGCCATTTCCAGGAGCAGTGGCTCAACGCCTGCAAGAACCCCAGCCTCAAGACCGCGTGCGACTTCGAATACAGCGGCGACATGATCGAGCAGCTGCTGCTCGGCCTGGTCGCCTACCGCGTCGGCAAGAAGCTCGCCTATGACGGCGCCACGGGCAAGGTCACCAACTGCCCCGAAGCCAACGCGTTCCTGAGCCGCACGTATCGCGACGGCTGGACGCTCAACGGCTGAGCCGGAAAAGTCCGGTCCGTGTCTGCACCCGCCCGCTGCACCGCAGCGCGGCGGGTGCCAATTTTTCCAGACCTTGGAAACGGCTGTGCTTTATTTTCCAGACCTTGGAAAATTTTCCAGCGTCTGTTGCGTTTTAAAACTGCGCACGGCTCCGGTTGGGCCACGGGTGCGCGGCGGAAGGCCGGGAAATCATTGCGGCAGCAAAAGGGAGAAGACATGCAACGACGGGAATTCATCAGGAACGCAGCGCTGGCCGGGGCGGGGCTGCTCGTCGCGCCGCGCGGCCTCTTCGGCGCCGACGCGCCCAGCAACAAGCTCAACATTGCCCTGCTCGGCGTCGGCGGCCGCGGCAAGGCGCACTACGACACCCTCGCCACCCAGAACCTCGTCGCCCTCTGCGATCTCCACGAAGGCAACCTCGCGGCCGGCGCCAAGAAATTCCCGAAGGCCAAGACCTACATCGACTGGCGCAAGCTGCTCGACGACCACAAGAAGCTCGGCCTGGATGCGGTCGTCTGCTGCACCGCCGACCACCACCACGCACTGATCGCCAACGGATGTGTCAACCGCGACCTGCACTGCTACATGGAAAAGCCCCTCGCGATCACGGTCGAGGAGGCGCGCAGCGTCCGCGCGAACTGGTTGACGAAAAAGGCCAAGCTCGCCACGCAGGTCGGCATGCAGCGGCATGCGCTCTCGAACTTCAACCGCGTCCGCGAAATGATCCTCGATGGCGCGATCGGCGAGCTGAAGTCCGCCGCCGCGTGGGGCAACCGCAAGATCCCCCGCGAGGGTTACTGGCCCAAGGAAGGCGAGCCGCCCACAGGCTTCCACTGGGACCTCTGGCTTGGCCCGGCGCCCGATCATCCGTATAGCCCCAACTATTTTGCCAACACCGGCACGGCCCGCGGAAATTGCACGCAGTGGAACATGTTCTGGGACTTCGGCGTCGGCCAGGTCGGCGACATGGGCAGCCACACGATGGACCTGCTCTGGAACGCCGTAGACGCCAAGCTGCCGACGAGCGCGGAGGCGAAAGGCGAGAAGTTCAATCCCGCCGTCACGCCGGTCGAGTGCGAGAGCCACTTCGAGCATCCCGCCAACAGCTGGCGCGGCCCGCTCAGGACCAGCTGGTATCAGGGCGGCGCGATGCCCAAGTCGCCGAAGGAGTTCATCGACCTCAACAAGATCGATCACGGCGTGCTGTTCAAGGGCTCGCAGGGCTTCCTCGTCGCCAGCTTCGACAACCACATCGTCCTGCCCTACGGCAAGGAAGCGGACATGAGCTATTACAAGCCGCGGGCAAAGGACCAACTCCTGCCGCCGGTCGGCCACTTCCAGGAGCAGTGGCTCAACGCCTGCAAGAACCCCAGCCTCAAGACCGCGTGCGACTTCGAGTACAGCGCCGACATGATCGAGCAGATGCTGCTCGGCCTGGTCGCTTACCGCGTCGGCAAGAAGCTCGCCTACGACGGCGCCGCAGGCAAGGTGACCAACTGCCCCGAAGCCAACGCGCTCCTGGGCCGCAAGTATCGCGACGGCTGGACGCTCAACGGCTGACCGGAAAACCCCGGTGCGAGTTTTCACCCGCCCCGCCGTTCCCCGGCGCGGACGGGTGGATCGTTTCCGGTGCAGCCATTCCGGTTCGCCGCTGACTTGCCCCGGCTGCGCTGGCATATCGCGGCCAGCCTTCTGCGGGCGGGATTTGGATAGCATCGTCAATCCGGAACATGGCATGACATGAAAATCGCATTCGTTGGGAGCTTGGTAGGTATCCTGTGTGGCCTCCACGCTGGGTCGGCGGAAGCCACCTCATCCCGCACGACCGACCCCGAAGCCTTCGCGCAGATCAAGTGGGACAACAGCCGACAGGGCCGGCCGCTGGCCCTGACGCAGTACAAGCGGACTTTCCACGACGATTTCAAGACGATGAACATCGTCAAGGAGGATGCCGCTCCCGGTTCCAATGCCGTCTGGTTTGCACCGGGCCACGGCGCGTTCCGCCACGACGCCCCACTGCGCAAGGATGGTCCCTTCAAACTGGTGGAGGAAGGGCTGCGCCTGCGCGTCGAGAAGGTGGGCAAAAACTGGAAGGGCGCCTGCATGGCCACGGTAAACACCCGCGGCGAAGGCTTCGCCCAGCTATACGGCTATTTCGAGGCGGCGATCCGCTATGACTATGCTGGCGCGGGGACGGGCATCTGGGGCGCGTTCTGGGCGAAGTCGCAGAAGGATTACGCCACCACCGGCACGACGACGCACACAGAGATCGACTTCAACGAGTTCTATGGCGACAACAGCTACCATGCCACCGTACACCTGTGGCCGGCCGCCAAACCCCAGTCCGGCGAAACCATCCTCAAGCACCTCTTCGCCTCGGGCCACCAACACAAGCTGGCCAAGGAACTTTTCAAGGGGCTGATAGTGGATCGCAAAGTGCAGGGCTTCCACACCTACGGCGGCGAGGTCACCCCGGAGTGGGTCGTGATGTACTTCGATCGTAAGGAAGTGGGCCGCTTCCCGACCATGCCGGAATGGAAGACCCCGCTCTACCTCCTGCTGGACGTGGTCATGAACCCCCGCGAGAAGGACAAGGCCGTCTTTCCGATGGACCTGATCGTCAAGAACGTCAGCGCCTACCAACCCGTGGAGCCGTATCCAAGCCAGTAGGCCGCGCGGTTTCGCGGTTGACTTGGCCCGCCGCCGCTGGCATATCGCGGGCAAGTGCGGCGAGGGAGATGGCTGTATGAATGAAAATAAGCAGATAACCACGGGCGGGTGCATATTCCTCTTGTTGGTGGCGATCATCGGCCTAGGGTGGGCTCTCTGCGGGGCGTGGCAGGTGCTCTACCCTCCGCCCAACCCTCAAGACTTCATGTCAAAGGTGGGCAATGTATTTATGATTGGATCGGGATCTGCGTTGGCAGCTATGGCTCTACTGACACTGCTAATCAAGAGCAGGAAGTAGAGCGTTCTGCAGGCTGCCGAGGACGACGAGTGCGATTTTGTTCGCGCCGGCTTTGAGGGAGGCGGAGGGGTCGGCTTCCCACGCGGCCCAGTCGCCGGCGGCGGGTTGCGGCTGCTCGGCGGCGATGACAAAGGCGGGCGGGATTTATTTTTGTGGCGCGGCGCTTTCTGTTTGCCAGCGGCGGGCGCGGCGAATTAGTCTGCGACACGATGTTCTGGCGGCAGCTCATGGTGTATGGGGTGTGTACAGCGCTCGGCCTTGCGGCGCAGGGCGCGGGCACCAACGCGGTCAGCGACGATGAATTCCTGAACGAGCTCCAGCGCCGCTCCTTCCAGTTCTTCCTCAAGGAAACCGAGCCGACGACCGGGCTGGTGCCGGACCGCGCCGGCGCCGACGGCTCGTGGCGCGAGAACGTCGCGAGCGTGGCGGCGACGGGCTTCGGGCTGGCGGCGTTGTGCATCGGCGCGGAGCGCGGCTGGATCCCGCGCGCCGAGGCCGTCGCGCGCGCCGTGACGACGCTGAAGTTTGCCCGCGACCGGCTGGCGCAGGAGCACGGCTTCTTCTTCCACTTCGTCAACCGCGAGCTGGGCGACCGCGTCTGGGCCTGCGAGGTCTCGCCGATGGACACAGCGCTCTTCCTCTGCGGCGCGCTGACCGCGCGGCAATATTTCAAGGATCCGGTGCTGGACCAGGTCGTCGCCGCGGTCTATGCGCGCGTGGACTGGCGCTGGATGCTCGATGGCGGCACGGCGCTGCGGCTGGGCTGGCGGCCGGAGACCGGCTTCCTGCCCTACCGCTGGGACGCCTATGCCGAGCACATGGCGATGTACCTGCTCGGCCTCGGCGCGCCGGAACAGGCGTTGCCGGCGGAATGCTGGGACGCCTGGCGGCGCGGGCCGGTGGGCCACTACGCGGGACTGACCTATCTGCAATACGCGCCGCTGTTCGTCCACCAGTTCTCGCACGCGTTCGTGGATTTCCGCGACCGGCACGACGACTACGCGGATTACTGGCGCAACTCGGAGCTGGCGACCCGCGCGCAGCGGCAGCTCTGCCTCGACCTGCGCTCCAAATTTCCGCACTACGGCCCGGACTGCTGGGGCATCACCTCGTCGGACAGCCCGACCGGCTACCGCGCGTGGGGCGGCCCGCCGCCCACGCCGGACGTGGACGGCACCGTCGTGCCCTGTGCGGCGGGCGGCGCGCTGCCGTTCGCGCCGGCGGAATGTCTCGCGGTGTTGCGGCACATCGTCTCCAACTATGGCGCGCGCGCCTGGAAACCGTACGGGTTTGTGGACGCCTTCAATCCGCAGACCGGCTGGTATTCGCCCGACGTGCTCGGCATTGACGTGGGCATCCTGCTGCTGATGGCGGAGAACCAGCGCAGCGGCCTGATCTGGCGGGCGTTCATGAGCGCGCCGGAGATCCAGCTCGGGCTTCAGCGCGCGCGCTTCCGCCGCACCACGCCGCAGCTCGCCGCGGCCTGGCCGAGCACGACCGCGATCCTGCCCGGCGGGCGCCTCGAGCGCGCGCCGGCCCACGACCAGCCGCGCGTGGCCCGCGCCCGCCACCTGCCGAGCCTGGAGCAGGACTGGGAGTGGCACATGCTCAGCGCCGCCACGGCCTGCGAACGCGTCGGCGATGTTGACGAAAATTACTCCACCCGCTTCGCGTTCGCCTGGGATACCAACGCACTGCACTTTCACTGTGAGGTGTTCGAGGCCGCGCCGACCAACGCCTGCCCGCCGGAAAAACTCGCCGAGCAGGACAGCATCGAGCTGTTTGTCGCGCCCGGCAGCAGCGGGTTCGTGACCGGCGCGACCAACGCGCTGCATCTCGGCTTCGCCCCCGGCGGACAGGATGCCGGCTGGTTGGGCGGCCGCCGCGCGCAGGAGGTCAGCGTGCAGACCCTGCCGACCGGCTACCGCATCAAAGCAGTGATTCCCTGGGAGGCGCTCGGCGTGACGCCGAAACCCGGGGTCGTGATCTCCTGCACGCCGGTGGCAAACGACTACGCGCGCCCCGGCGAACCGCCCGGCCGGCTCTACTGGCGCCACCACACCCGCGGCCCCCGCACCGAGCTCGGCACGCTGACGCTCGAAGGCCCGTGAGCAAAAGCGGTTAACGCAAAGGCGCAAAGCAAGGCCGGAAGGCGCAGAGGCAAACGATATCAGCGCCGCATGGATCAGCCTGCCCCGCTGACGGAATTGGACCTTTTCTTGCCAACCGTTCCGGCTTTGCGCCTTCTGTTGGACTTTGCGCCTTTGTGTTGAAAAATCTGTGTCGCAGGCACACGCCTGTCCAACTTCAAGCTGGCGCGCCGACGCCGTTAGGGCGCGGAGCGATTCAGGTTTTCTTCTGTTTGAACTCCGCGAATTCCTCGGCGTCGGTGAGGACCTTGCCGCCGCAGGCCGGACACTGCTTGTCGCCGTAGCCGAAGCTCTTGCCGCACTTCTCGCACGTCCAGCGTTTCTTCTGGCCGGCCAGCCAGGGCTCGAGCCCCTGGTCACGGACGGCGTTGAGATATTTCTCGCGCAGGCCGTACTTGGGTTTGTCGTTGAACAGCGGCGGAAGCAGCTTGCAGGGGTAGCTCTTGCACTCGCCGCACGACTGGACTTTCTTGAGCTTGGCGCATTTGCGGACGGCGCACTTGGGCGCGTAGGACGGGGGTTTCTTGGGGCTCCAGCAGCCGAGGCATTTGAGGTCGCTGTGCGTCTTGGCCTTGAGGCTGGCGACCAGCGCCGGGCAGGCGCCGCAGTAGATGCCGCACGCCGCGACCAGCGCGGGCTGCAGGTCCGTGGCGGGCGCGGCCACGACCGCGCCGTACACGCCGCGGCACGCACAGCAGGCACAGGCCACGGCCCCGCCCGTGGCGAGAAACTGACGGCGCGACATTTGCACTCTGCTCATATCCGGTTCCTTTCAACGGCAAACGACGTTTGCGCCCCGCGCTCCTAGCCCGTGCGGGCGCTGATTGCAATCGGAAATTTGCGTCCGCTGCGGGTAGCGTAGCAGCAGCGAGTTACTGCGGGTGCTGGATCTCGTCCTTGAGTTGCGTGACGAGTTCGTTGAAACGCGGGCGGTTGGCCGGGGCGGCGGTGATCAGGTTTTCATGCGCGGCCAGGATGCTGGCGGCGGAGTTGGCCAGGTCCGGCGTCGGGTCGAGCCGCTGCAGCGCCGGCGTGGCGGGCGCATCGGCGGTGGGCATCGCCAGCAGGATTTGCAAGCCGAGGGTCGTGAGCGCGTCGCGGTTCGGCGCGTTCAGCCGCAGCAGCTGGACCGAGCCGTTCAGCGGCTTCAGGTGCAGGGCCAGGCCCGCGAGCACGCCCATGAAGGTGCTGTCGAGCGCGGTACAGTTTTCCAAATCCACCAGCAGGCGCCGGTAGCCGCGCTGGATGGCGGAGATGACGAACGCCTTCAGCGTCGGGCCGAGCTTGAAGCTGCCGCGGCCGATGACGCGGACCCAGATCTGGCCGCCCTGCGTCGCGCCCTCGAGATAATCCGCCGGACTGGTATGCATGGCGTCCTCCGTTGTTGCTGCGGCCTGGGGGTCAATCGCTGGATTTGACGACGACCATGGTGATGTCGTCGTTCTGCGGCTGGTTTTGGATGAAGGCGCGCACGGCGGCAATGAGCGCGGCGACGATCTCGGTCGCGGGCCGGGCGCGCTGTTCGCGGACGACGGCGAGCGCCCGGTCGCCGCCGAATTCTTCGCCGGAGGGCGCCGTGGCTTCGAGGACGCCGTCGGTCAGCAGCAACAGGAGCTGGCCGGGCGCGAGCGTGACGGTGGCCGGCTCGGGCACGTTCTCGAGCGGGAACAGGCCGAGCGCGGGCAGCGTGGCCTTCAGTTCCGCCTGCACCGCGCCCTCCCGGTCGAGCACGACCCCGTGCGGATGGCCGGCGTTGAGAAACGTGAGCTCGCGCCGCACCGGACAGAGCCGGCCGAAGAAGACGGTCAGGAAACGGTCCCAGCCGATGTCCTCGCGCAGCAGGTCGTTGGCGTGGATGAGGATTTCGCGGACGTCGGCCATGCTGCGCGCGAGGGTGCGCAGGATGGCGCGCGCATCGGCCATGATCAGCGCGGAGCCGAGGCCATGGCCGGTGACGTCGCCGACGACAATGCCGAGGCGGTTCTCGAGCATCGGGATGTAGTCGAAATAATCGCCCCCGGTGGCGGCGGCGGGGAACGAGGCGCCGGCAATGTCGAAGCCCGGCAGGGCGGGCGCGGCCGCCGGGAAAAGCCGCTGCTGGATTTCGCGGCCGATGCGCATTTCCTCGGCCTGCGCGGAGAGCGCCTGCTCGGCCTGCCGCCGCGCGCGGCGTTCGGTGGCGTCCTGCAGCTCGCGCTTCACGGCTGGCACGAGCCGCGCCAGGTTGTCCTTGCTCAGGTAGTCCTGTGCGCCGAGCAGCATCGCCTGCGCGGCCGCGGCTTCCGGCAGGCTGCCGGAGACGATGATGAAGGGCGTTTCCGGCTGGCGCGCCTTGGCGATGCGCAGCGCGGCAGCGGAGTCGAACGTGGGCAGGCTGTGGTCGCAGAGGATGACGTCCCACAGGGTCGTGCCCAGCGCCGCGGCGAATTCCGCGGCGGTGCTGACGATCAGCGCTTGGACATCGAAGCCGCCGCGCCGCAGTTCGTACTCGGCGAGCTTCGCGTCGCTCTCGCTGTCTTCGACGATCAGGATGCGCAGGGGCAGCAGCATGGTTCAGCTCCCACCGAGGGTGAAATAAAAGGTGGCCCCCTGGTTCACGAGGCCCTCCGCCCAGACCGTGCCGCCGTGGCGGTGGATGATCCGCTGGACGGTGGCGAGGCCGATGCCGGTGCCGGCAAATTCCTTTTGCGAGTGCAGCCGCTGGAACGGGGCGAAGAGCTTGGCGGCATAGGCCATATCGAACCCGGCGCCGTTGTCGCGGACAAAATACACGGTCTGGCCCGCCTGGGCCTGCTTCCCCACGGTGATCTCGCCGGGGGTGCGGTCGCGCGTGAACTTCCAGGCGTTGCCCAGCAGGTTTTGCAGCGCCGCGCGCAGCAGCACGCCATCGCCCTGGACCGTGAGGCCGGTCGCGATCAGCAGCTCGACCGGCCGCTCCGGCTCGGCGACGCGCAGCTCCTGCTCCAGCTCACGGCACAACGCGGAGAGGTCCACCGTCTCCGTGTGCATTTCGTTCCGGCTGACGCGCGCCAGGTCCAGCAGTGCCTTGATCAGCCCGTTCATGCGCGCGGTTTCGGAACGGATCAGGCGGAGATAATCCTGCCCCTGCGCGTCGAGCTGGCCGCCATACTCCTCCAGCAGCACATGGCTCCACCCGTCGATCCCGTGCAGCGGCGAGCGCAGGTCGTGCGAGACGGAATAGCTGAAGGCCTCCAGTTCCTTGTTCGTGGCCTCGACCTGGTTGATGCGGCGCTTGAGCTCCGCGTTGAGCTGGACGATCTCGCGCTCCGCCCGCTCGCGCTCGGTGATGGTGGCGCGCAGCTTCTCGTAGGTGCGCGCATTGTGCACCGCGAGGCCGCAGACCTGGACGATGGTCAGCGCGAGGTTGAGATAGTGCGTCTTGAATTGCGGGAACACGACGCCCTCGATCTCCATCACGCCGAGCGTCTCGCCGGCCTGGGTAAGGCGCAGCAGGAAGCCGCTGTCGGACTCGCTCCAGGCGTGAGTCTGGCTGTTGTCGGCCAGAAAACCCTTCAGCGCCGGGCTGATGGTCCAGCCGTCGGGATGGCACTGCAGCGCGCCGGGCTGGTTGCCGTTGAAGGGCACATAGACGATGTGCGACGGCGCGCAGAGCATCGTGAACAGGTCGCGGATGGCGCCGATGACCTTGGCCTCGTCCATCGTGCCCGGCAGCGTGCCCAACAGGTCGAGCACCATCGCAAAGTCCGCCAGGCGCCGTTGCAGGTCCGGCGCGCCGACGTTCGCTCCAGATACGCTGCTCATGCGACCCCTGCCTGCCGGACCCAGTCCAGCGGATAGCGGCCCCAGGTGTGCACGGCGTCCGCAATGACCATCAGAATCTCGTCCGGCACCTGCCACGGGATCTCGCCGTGGTTGTCGGAGAGCACATAGCCACCGCCCGGCCCGGCCTTGGCGATGGCCGCCTTGACCTCCGCCACGGCCTGCGCCGGCGTCCAGTGCCGCATCATGATCGCGTTGAGGTTGCCCATCACCGTCAACTTGCCGCGGCACGCGGCTTTGAGCGCGGCCAGATCCTCCAGCGCGCTGACGCCGACCGCGACCGTGCCGGTCTGCGCCACATCGCCCAGGATCGGCAGGCAGTTGCCCGACGCGAAGTGCGTGGCCACGCCGCCCCGGATGCGCGCGATCACGCGCCGGGCCACCAGGAAGCCGGTCTTCAGATACATCTCGCGCGTGACGATGGTGGTGGACGAGACGGGATCCGCATAGGCGATGGCCGTCGCGCCCGCCGCCAGCTGCGCGTTGGCCCACGCCACACAGAACTCCTCGTTGATCGCCATCAGCCGCACAAACAGGTCCGGCCGCTCGAACATCAGTTCCAGGTAGCGGTCAAAGCCCAGCTGCATCACCGGCGCCGAGAACGGCGAGAGCACCACGCCGAGCAGCGGGATCGCAGCGCCCGCCCGCGCCTTCATCAGGCGGATCGCCTTGAGCGCCTCTTGGAGGCGCGGCGACTCCTCGACCTTCGGCGGCACCAGCTTGGTGATGTCGTCCAACTTGGCGACCAGCGGAGGGCCGGCGTTCGGGGGACCATCGTCGCGGAAGATCGTTGCGCTGCCCCACGCCTCCATCTCCAGCGCGCCGTAGAACGTCGGATTCAGGGCATCGTGGCGATATTTCGCGAACATGCGGAATTGCGCTTCGACGATGTTTTCGGCCTTCGCGTAGTAGTCCTCGATCGAAAGGCCCAGCTCGCGCGCGCCCTGCATCGTCACGGAGATGACGAACGGCACGCGGTCGGGCTCGTGATGACCCATCGTCGTCGTCAGGCGTTCGAGCGGGGTCATGGCGACGGCGCTCATGGCTTGGCCCTCCCACGCTCCACGCTCTTGAGCAGACCGCGGACGATCTCGATGGCCTCAAGCGCGTTCTGGCCGCAGGCGTCGGCGCCGACCTCGCGCCAAAGCAGCGGATCAAACCGGAAGGGCGCGCCGCCAACCACCAGCTTCACCGGCAGCCCGGCCGCGCCCAGCTGCGCGCGCAGCTCCTTGATCTTGAGCGCCGAGGGCAGCATCAGCGTCGAGATCAGCAGCACCTCGATGCCTTCCGCGCGGACGCGGTGCACCAGCTCCTCCACCGTGGCATGGCCCCAGTCCAGCGGGTCGAAGCCGCTGGCGCGCAAGGCGGACTTCACCAGGTTCTTGCCGAGGAAATGGAAATCTTCCAGCACCGCGATCGCGAGCTTCGGCCGCTGCAGCCGGGCGGGACTGCCGGGCGGCAACAGCTTGTCCACCAGCGACTCGCAGATGCGGCCGCCCATATAGACCTGCGAGAGCGCCGCCTCGCCGTGCTCCCATTTTTCGCCGATGCGCTCCAGCGCGGGCGCGATGACCTCGTCCACCAGCTGCATCGGCAGGACCGCGCGGCTGGCCGCCGTCAGCAGGCGCTCCGCTTCCAGCGGATCCACCGCCAACAGGGCTTGCTCGAACTGCTCCACCAGATTTGGCTGCCCGGCCATATGCGCCTCTCCTTGCAGCTACCTTCACCACCTTTAAAATAGCCGCACTAGGCCCAAATGAAAAACAAAAATTTCGGGTTTGTCGCTGCGGGCAACGCGCGCGCGGCCTCTCCCCGGCTTGCCTGGGGACGCCACGCCGACGAGGGTGGCCGGCCGGCACAGCCTGGCCGCTCACGGCACGTGTGGGGTGCGGGAACCGGGAAGGTTGGGCGCTCAGTGGCGGCTATAGCGGCCGGCGATCCACTTGCGGATGTCCTTGAGCGTTTCGCGCCAGCGGGCGGTGTCGTTGCGCTCTTGCGCAAACTGGTCGAAGATGCCGTAGAAGGCGTCGGTGAAGGTTTCGAGCAGGCGCATGCGGTCCTGGAAGCGGCTGACGGCGTCGAGCTGTTCGGTCTGCGGCAGCTTGAGGCCGCGGAAGGCGAAGTTGTCGCCATCGAGCGCGCAGGTCCACATCTCGTCGCCGCGGGCGAGCGCGATCTTGGCGCGCTTGAGCTTCTTGCCCGCGAGCAGCGCGGCCTTGGCCTCGGCGCTGACGCGCGGCTCGCCCTTGCGCAGGACGATCTCGTGTGCGCCGCCGCCCTCCATCACGAACGTCAGCGGGCCTTCGAGCAGCAGCCCGAATTCGCCGAGGTCCGGGAGCTGCACCAGCCCGCGCCGCGCCTCGGCGATGAACCAGTACCAGATGAGAAAATCGTGGCCCACGTGGTCGCTGACCGGCTCGCCCTCGGCCTCGGGCGAGAAGACCGCCACGTCCCACTGGCGCACGTCGATCTTGCGGCGCGCGGCGGCGGTCTCCGGTGTCAGCGGGATCGGCGCGCTGCCGGCGGACCGCCCGAACTGCTGCGCAAAATCCTCGGCGTGCGCGTCGGACAGCGCGCCGGCCCAGAGGCGGTCGCCGGCGACCTCGGCCACGAACGGCTGCGCCTTGAGCTGCGGCGGCATCTGCGGCAGCAGGCGCGCGGTGACGCTCTCGCGGATCTCGCTGCGGACGCGGGCGCTCAGGCGCTCATAGCCGCTGGCGGCGAGCTGCGCGAGCTCCTCCATCTTGCACTCGGCGCGGAACAGCGCGGACGGAATCTTGCGCTCCGCGCTGACGAGCGTCAGGCGCAGGTAGCCGCCGAAGTGCGCGGTGTCCTCCGTCACATGCCGGTCGAGGAGATGGCGGCCGGTGACCCAGCCGGCCATCTTGTCTGCACCCAGCGCTTCGAGCGACGGCAGCGCGTGCTTGGCAAACTGCTGCACCGCCCCATCGTTCATCTTCTGCGCCATGTGAAACAGACGGAAACTGATCGAGCCGCTTTCAAACGCCATAAAACATCCCTTTCAAAAAAGCGCGCGGAGCATAGCGCAAGCCCCGCCGGGCAGGTAGCGAAATCGTGGGCGGGCCGTCAGGTCTTGTCACCGGGCGCGGCGGAGGGCGGCGGCGGCACGAGCGGGCCGAGCAGAGTGAAAGTCGTGATCACGGCATAGGCCAGGCCCGGTTGCGGAATGACGGACGGGAACGACCGCGTCGGGGCGCACAGCAGGGGTTGGTGCAGCACCGCGGTGACCATGGCGAGCAGGGCAAACCCGCAGGGTAGGGCGAACAGGCGCGGCTGGCGCGCCGGCCAGAAAGGACGCACAAAAAAACAGCCGGCGAGCAACGCCCAGCTGGTTTGAAAGAGCCAGGTAAACACGGCCGCGCTCCCCTCGGAACGGGGACCGTATTGCCGGAAGAGCGCGGCCAGCTCGACGAGCCCGCAGCGCCACAGCCATCATCCGCTCCGGCTCTGGCCACCCACGGCCGCCTCACTTTTTCGGCTCAAACCAGAGCACCCACGGCGTCGTGTCGCCGATCTTGGTGTGCTCGGCCATCGGCCGGAGCGTGACGAGCTGCGGCTGGCAGGGGTAACCGCCGGGCAGGTAGGGCAGCGCGAGGTGCGCCGCGGAGGCGACGAACGGGCCGCGACGGGCAAAGCGGTCGGCCGCCGGATTGAGTTGGACCACGCCGTTGGTCGCCGCGGGCACGATGACGCGGTTGCGCTGATAGGGCTCGTCGAAGAACATCGCCGAGTCATCCTCGTTGACGCCGAGCAGCCACGGGCCATGCTTGAACGCGACGCAGCCGGGATGCTGCGCATCCGTCAGGAGGCGTGTGGCGAGGGTGTAGGTCACCGTCAGGGTCTCGCCGCGCAGCCAGCGCCGTTTGAGCTCCAGCGCGCCGTCCTTGCAGACGCCCCCCAGCGGCGCGCGGTGGAGGCTGACCTCGACCTTGGTGGCCCAGGCGGGCAGGCGTACGCGCAGAGTGTGTTCCTGGTCGTCGGTCTCCCGGACGGAGAGGGTCACCGTGGCGTCGTGCGCCAGCGTCGCATCCGCGCGCAGCGTCAGGCCGGTGACGGCGCCCTCGCCATCCACGGGCAGGTCATAGCAGAGGGCGCCCGCCTCGGTGTGGAACGCGCTGCGCAGGACATCCGGGAAGGCGCGCAGGCCGTGGAAGGTGCAGCACCACCAGGCGCGCGCGCCGCCGGCGCCGATGCCGTCCGCGCTGAAGCTGTGGTGGCCGAAATCGCCGGTTTGAAACTGGTTGAAGAAGAATTCGTTGAACAGCGTCAGCTCGGCGTGCTCCAGGTAGCGCGGCTTGCGCGTCTCCGCCCAGAGCGCGAGGTTGAAGCGCAGCCAGTCGGCCTCGGCGCAGCCTTCATCGCGCTGGATCAGCGGCTTGAAGATCTCCGGCAGCGCGCCCTGCGGCAGCAGGTTCCCGGACGCCAGGATGCCCTCCCACTCGGTCTCCACCTTCTGCAGCCACTGCGCGTCGTGCGTCTCGCGGTAGAGTTCGAGAATGCCGCGCAGCGCGGTGACGAAGCCGTGGCTGTGCTGCTTCGGGTGGCGGAAGGTGTTGGCGGCGATGTCCCCGGCGAGCTTCAGGTAGCGCGCGTCGTGCGTCACGCGGTGCAGCTCGACCAGCCCCTCGATGATCTGCGTCCAGCAGATGTAGCCCACGGCGACCTGGTCGCCGCTGTACTGCTCGCGCACCTTCGGGTCGTTGAGCCGCGGGCCGAGCTTGACGAGGCAGTCGCCCAGCTTGCGCGCGCTGTTCCGCACCCGTTCCGAGGGCTTGAGGCGGTGGTGTTCGAGCAGCCCGATCAGCAGCCGGCCGTTGCCCCAGAGCAGCGCCATGTCGCTCCGCGTCACCGCGCCCGTGCTGAACGGATCGCCGAAATGGCCGTCCGGCTTCTGCAGCAGCACCAGTTCCGCGACGACGCGCTCCAACTCCGGGAACGCCCGGTCGCCCTGCTGCGCCACGCTGGCCAGCGCGCCGATATAGCGCCCGGAGACGTCGCCGCTGAATTCCGTGAAGCGGCGCTCGTGCTTCGGCACGGCATCGGCGAGCAGGAAGGCGTCGGTGTACGCCGGCGGACCGCCGTGGCGGACGCGGTCGAGCGTCAGGTTCATGCGGGCGGTCAGTTCACCGGCGCCTGCACTGAGGCAAAGGCCGAGAGCGGCGAGGGCGACGCGGCATACAGTATTCATAGTGTGCGGAGTATAGGCGGCGCCAAGGGCAAGACAAGCTGCGATTGCCCCGGCGCGCCATAAAACATTGCCCCCCCGCGCCGCGGCGACTATGCTCCCCGCCGCACCGGAGAACGCCATGAAAGCACGCTGCGCCAAAATACATCGCAAAACGCGGGAAACGGACATCGCCGTCAGCCTCAACCTCGACGGCGCGGGCGCCTCGGCCATCGAGACCGGCCTGCCGTTCCTCAACCATATGCTTGAGCTGCTCGCCAAGCACAGCCTGATCGACCTGACCATCCGCGCGAAGGGCGACCTCGCCGTGGACTATCACCACACGGTCGAGGATCTCGGCCTCGCGCTCGGCGACGCGCTCAATGCCGCGCTCGGCGACCGCAAGAGCATTGGCCGCTATGGCTGGTGCCTGCTGCCGATGGACGAGACCCTGAGCCAGATCGCGCTCGACCTCGGCGGCCGGCCCTACCTGGTGCTGGAGATGACCTGCAAGAAGAAGAAGATCCTGGAGTTTGAACTGGCGCTGCTGCTGGAATTTTTCCGCGCGCTGGTCACCCAGACGCGGATGAACCTGCACATCAACCAGCTCTACGGCAACGAGCCGCACCACGCGTGGGAATCGGTCTTCAAGGGCGTCGCCCGCGCGCTGCGCCAGGCGGTGACGCGCGACGCGCGCGTCCACGGCGTGCCCTCCAGCAAGGGAACCCTGTAAGCATTGGCGATTGCAGATTGATGATTGATGCTGCGGCGGACGCCACACGCAAGTTTTCCAAGCCTTGGAAAATCAACGCCGGTCTTTCCCAGGGTTTGGAAAATGCACCATGAAAGCAGGCGGGTAACCTGGCTGCTGTTGCATTCACACGGAATATTGAAGCAAGGCTTCCGCTCACAAGGGACTACACCACCACCGTTTCGCAGCGCTTTCTTGGTGGACAGAAGAAACGACAGAACCATTACCGGCAGAATCATTTCAACTTGAGATGTTACGCGAATGGATGCCGAATGGGTTAGCAATCCAGCCGGCCTATGTCTTTCTGCTTCTTATGATTCTGTCGAAAAGCTCCGCAGCACTCGCCCCTTATTCGTGGCGCAATATCAAGGTCTGGAATATCACGGCAGGAGCCGCTGCAGTTCCTCGGGCAAGGTGACGGGATTTTGGCAGGAGTAGTTCCGGCAGACATAGGCCGTGGGGCGCTGGTCGCGCCGGATGCGGCCGGCCAGCAGTGGAATTTTCTGGGCCAGCTCCGCCGCGTTGGCTTGCGCGGGATCGATGCCCACGAGAACGCTGCCGGGCAGATAGCGCCGATGCACCTCGGCCCAGAGCGCGCGGGTCGCGGGCGCGTCGGGCGCTCCGACGATGGCAATTTCCGGGCCGGGATTATAGAAGTCGTCGAGTACGCTGAGCATGCCGAGAAACCCGCGCGGCATCTGTTGCATCATAGGGGCAAACGCCTGCAGAATGCGCTCGGCCTCGTGCGCATAGTCCGTGTTATCCAGCAGCCGGCCCAGCCGCCAGAGCACGCGCGCGGCGGCCGCGTTCGGCGCTGGTTCCTGACCATCGAAGGCCGGCTTCGTGCGCGCAAGCAGATCGGTGTGGGCGTGGGAGGTCAGGAACAGGCCGCCGGCTTTTTCGTCGCCGAACTCCTTTAGCATCCGCCGCGTGAGTTCATCCGCCGCAGCCAGCCGGCGCGGGTCGAGCGTGGTTTCATAGAGATCGAGCAGGGCGTTGGCGAGCAGCGCGTAGTCATCGAGGAACGCGCCTTCACCCGTGCGGTCCGCACGGCTGGCGTGCAGCAGCCCGCCGTCGCGCCGCATCCGGGTCAGGATGAAATCCGCGGCCTTTCCGGCAGCGCCGCCATAGCGCGGCTCCTCCAGCACGCGCGCCGCCCGGGCCAGGGCGGAAATCGTCAGCGCATTCCAGCCCGTCAGCACCTTCTCGTCGCGGGCCGGCGGGACGCGCTGCGCGCGCACGGCGAGCAGCCGGGCACGCAGCGGATCGAGCTTCGTGCCGTGTTGCGCGGCGGCGTGCGGGCCGGTGAGAATATTTCGTCCCTCGAAATTTCCCGCCGGCGTCACGCCGTAACTTTGCGCAAACAGCCGCCCGTCATCGACGCCGAGCGCGCCCTCGAGCTCGGCGGCCGTCCAACAGTAATAAAGTCCTTCGTGACCTTCGCTGTCGGCGTCCTGCGAGGAATAGAACCCGCCCTCCGGCGCCGTCATCTCGCGCAAAACGTAATCAAGGGTATCGACGACCACCTGGCGGTAGCGCGGCTGTCCGGTGACCTGCCACGCGGCGAGATAGAGCGCGGCGAGCTGCGCGTTGTCGTAGAGCATCTTCTCGAAATGCGGCACCAGCCAGCGCTCGTCCGTGGCATAGCGGTGGAAACCGCCGCCGAGCTGGTCATGGAGGCCGCCCGCGGCCATGTGGTCGAGCGTGGTGGTGACCTGGGCCAGCACGGCCGCCGACTTGGTGTGCGCATAATTCCGCAGCAGCAGCTCCAGCGCGTTGACCGGCGGGAATTTCGGCGCCGAACCAAAGCCGCCATGGCGCGTATCGAAGGACGCCGCCAGCTCCTTGGCCGCCACATCCGGCAGCTCGCGGTCGGGCAAGGCGTGATCGCCGGCCGACCCCGCCGCGTTCGCGCGCACCGCCTGCGTGATCTGCTCGGCGCTGTCGGCCAGGGCAGCGCGCTGTTGCACCCAGAGATAGGCGATGCGATGGAGAACGTCGCGGAACCCGGGTTGGCCGGCGCGGGCGGTTGGCGGAAAGTAGGTGCCGCCGAAGAAAGGCTTGAGGTCCGGTGTGAGAAACACCGAGAGCGGCCAGCCGCCGCTGCGGGTCAGGATCTGCACTGCGGTCATATACAGCTCGTCGAGGTCCGGCCGCTCTTCGCGGTCCACCTTGATGCAGACGAAATACCGGTTGAGCACCGCCGCGATCGCGGCGTCCTCGAACGATTCATGGGCCATGACGTGGCACCAGTGGCAGGCGGAATAGCCGATGGAGAGAAAGATCGGCTTATCCTCCTGCTTCGCCCGCGCCAGCGCCTCCGTGCCCCACGGATACCAGTCCACCGGGTTGTGCGCGTGCTGGAGCAGATAGGGGCTGAGCGCGCCCGCCAGATGATTGGTGGGCGCCGCCTCCGCCGTACCGCTTGGAACCATGGTCGTCATCAATATCACTCCTGCGAGAAGCCAACGTCCCACATGCATGGGCGAACATACGCTGAAGTGCAGGCTTTCCAAACCGGCTGCAGCACTTGCTTCCACCGCAGCCCCGCCGTAGCATCACGCCCGATGAGCGATATAAAGGACGAGTCTGGCGGGCGGCCGGCTGCGCTGCTGGACATCTCGCGGGAGCTGGCGGCCATCGCGCAGACCGGGCTGACCTACGCCAAAGATCCCTACGACCGCGAACGCTATGCCCGCCTGCGTCTGCTCGCCAGCGCCGTGTTGGAAACTGCCGGTGTGCCGGACTTCCGCTGGCCCGACGAACTCGGCTATCCGACGCCCAAGGTGGATGTGCGCGGCGCGATCTTCGAGGGCGGGCAGGTGCTGTTGATCAAGGAAATTTCCACCGGCCGGTGGACGCTGCCGGGCGGCTGGGCCGACATCAATTTGTCCCCACGGGAGAACGTCGAAAAGGAATGCCGCGAGGAATCCGGCTATACCGTCACCGCCACGCGCCTCACCGCGCTGCTGGACCGCGCCCGCGCGGGCTATCCGCCGAACGTCCACTCCATCTACAAACTTTTCTTCTTGTGCACCATCACCGGCGGCGAACCCACCCCGAGCATCGAGAGCAGCCACGTCGAATTCTTCCCGGTGCACGCGCTGCCGGAGCTGGACCTCCAGCGCGTGCGGCAGGCCGACATCCTGCACGCCTACCGCATCTTCAAGGGCGAGACCGCGGGAATCCAGCTCAACTGACACCGCCGCGCATCCGCACCTGCCTGAGCTATCGAAAACCTGATTTCCAAAAACCTTGGAAAAACAAGCGGCCGGAGTTTCCAAGGATTGGAAATCCGGCCGCTGCTGCCTTCAGTCTGCGGTCTTCGCCGCTTTACTTCAACTTCAGGCCTGCAGGCGCTTCTCCAGCGCGTCGAGTTCGTCGGTGAGGCCCTGGGGGAGGCGCGCGCCGAATTTGGCGAAGTGCTCGCGGATGGCGGGGATTTCGGCCAGCCACTTGGCCTTGTCCACGCTCAACAGCTCGGCGAGGTCGGCGGGGGCCACGTCCAGGCCGCTGATGTCGAGCGCGTCGGGCGCCGGCAGGTAGCCGATCGGCGAGGACACGGCCTTGCCGGTGCCGGTGCAGCGCTCGAAGATCCAGCGGAGCACGCGCGCGTTTTCGCCGAAGCCGGGCCAGAGCCAGCGGCCGTCCGCCGACTTCCGGAACCAGTTGACGTAGAAAATCTTGGGCATTTTCGCGCCGGCGGTCGCGCCGACCTTGAGCCAGTGGGCAAAGTAGTCGCCCATGTGGTAGCCGCAGAACGGGAGCATCGCCATCGGGTCGCGCCGCGCGACGCCGACCGCGCCGGCCTGCGCCGCCGTGGTCTCCGACGACTGCTGCGCGCCGAGGAACGTGCCGTGCTGCCAGCTCAAGGCCTCGAAGACGAGCGGGACCGTGGTCGGGCGGCGGCCGCCGAAGAGGATCGCGGAGATCGGCACGCCCTTGGGATCCTGCCACGCGGCATCGATCACCGGGCACTGCGCGGCGGGCGCGGTGTAGCGGGCGTTCGGATGCGCGGCCTTCTTGCCGCCGCCGGGCGTCCACTCCTCGCCGAGCCAGCTCGTGAGCTTCGCCGGGGGCTGGTCGGTCATGTCCTCCCACCAGACGTCGCCCTTCGCGTGATCGAACGCGACGTTGGTGAAGATGCTGTTGTGCGTCACGGCCTGCATCGCGTTCGGGTTCGAATGCAGCGAGGTGCCCGGCGCGACGCCGAAGAAACCGGCCTCGGGGTTGATCGCGTAGAGGCGGCCGTCGGAGTGGAATTTCATCCACGCGATGTCGTCGCCGACGCACTCGGCCTTCCAGCCGGGGATGGTGGGCGTGAGCATGGCGAGGTTGGTCTTGCCGCAGGCGCTGGGGAACGCGGCGGCGACGTAGATCTTCTGGCCCTGCGGATTGGTCAGGCCCAGGATCAGCATGTGCTCCGCGAGCCAGCCGCCGTCGCGCGCCATGGTCGAGGCGATGCGCAGCGAGAAGCATTTCTTGCCGAGCAGCGCGTTCCCGCCGTAGCCGCTGCCAAACGACCAGATCGCGCGCTCCTCCGGGAAGTGGACGATGTACTTATGGTCCGGGTTGCACGGCCACGCGACGTCCTTGGCTCCCGCCGCCAGCGGCGCGCCGACGGAGTGCAGGCACGGCACGAACGCGCCGGTGGGGCCGAGGGCTTCCAGCACCTGGGTGCCCATGCGGGTCATGATGCGCATGTTGACCACGACGTAGGGCGAATCGGTCAGCTCGACGCCGATGTGCGCGATGGGCGAACCGATCGGGCCCATGCTGAAGGGGATGACGTAGAGCGTGCGGCCTCGCATCGCGCCCTGGAACAGGCCGAGCAGTTTGACCTTCATCTCCGCCGGATCGAACCAGTTGTTCGTCGGGCCGGCATCTTCCTTGGTCTTGGAGCAGATGAACGTGCGGTCCTCGACGCGCGCGACGTCGCCGGGATTCGAGCGGCACCAGAAGCTGCCCGGGCGCGCGGGGATGGGCGTAAACGTGCCATTCGTGACCATCTGCGCACAGAGTGCGTCGGACTCCTGTTGCGAGCCATCGCACCAGTGGATCTTGTCCGGCTGGCATAGCGCGGCGACTTCGTTCACCCAGTTCAGCAGCTTCGTGTTCTTCGTCATAACGTCCTCTTTTCACCCGAGGCGCCACCAAGCATATGCGCCCCGTGGGGGCGGGAGGATAATGACGACCCCCGGAGTCGGCAAGTAGAAACTTTGAAAAAATTCCACGGGTGCGCAAGCGGCAGCGCGGCACCCTGAACGGCGGAGAAACGGCCGCAAAAATCAACTCCGGCCCCGGCCCCGGCCGGCACCCCCACCCCGCCAGCCGATCCGCGGCGGGCGGGGTTTCCGGATTTGAGTTTGAGCCGCGCCGCGGCGGTGCGTATGATGGGCGCGTGAGGCAAGAGGATACCTTTGATGTCGCCTGCAGCGCGGCGGCGGTCACCGCCGACGCGCTCGCCGTGTTTGCCGGCTTCTCGCTGGCGGTCTGGATCCGGTTCGACACCGGCTGGATCCCGATGTTCCACGAGGCGCCGCTGTCGCGCAGCCTCTACCTCTACGGCGCGGGCGTCGGCGCGGTCCTGTTCCTGCTGATCTTCCGCTCGCTCGGCCTCTATGTCCGGCCGCAGACGGGCGCCTTCAGCTTCAAGATCCCGCGGCTCGTGCGCGCGACCGGCTGGGGCATCCTGCTGGCGACGGCGCTGGCGTTCGCCATCCGCACCGAGCCCCCGCTCTCGCGCGTGGTCACCGGCCTCTCGTTCTTCACCGTCCTGTTCCTCATCCTGCTGGAGCGCTGGCTGCTGTTCAAGCTGGAGCGGCACTGGGCCAAGCACAAGGCGGAGGTCAAGCGTGTCGTCGTCATCGGCACCAACCAGCTGGCGGCGCATATCAAGCAGGCGCTCAAGGGCACGCCGACGCTGCGCTCGCGCGTCGTCGCCTTCCTGCGCACCGATGGCGAAACGCCCGACCCCGCCCTGCCGCCGGAGCTGGCCCGCGGCACGCTCGCGGACCTCGCCGGCATGGTCCAGCGCGGCGAGGTGGACCAGGTGATCTGCGCCGACTTCTCGCTCTCCAACGACCGCATGTCGGAGCTGCTGCTGCTGAGCGAGCGCCACCTCGTCAGCTTCCACACCGTGCCCGACATGTTCGGCATGCTGACACAGAAGGTGCACATCGAGATGCTGGGCGACATCCCGCTGCTTGGCCTCGACAAGTGGCCGCTGGACTACGTCATCAACCGCTTTCTCAAGCGCGCCGAGGACATCGTCGGCGGTGCCGTCGGGCTGGTCCTCTCCGCGCCGGTGATCGCCGTCGCCGCCGCGCTGATCAAGCGCGAGTCGCCCGGCCCGGTCTTCTACCGGCAGGAGCGCTGCGGCGAGGGCGGCAAATGTTTCCCAATCCTCAAGCTGCGCACCATGCGCGCCGACGCCGAGGAGGAATCCGGCCCGGTCTGGGCGCGACCCGACGACCCGCGCCGCACGCGCATCGGCGCCTGGCTGCGCGCACACAACCTCGACGAGCTGCCCCAGTTCTGGAACGTGCTCAAGGGCGAGATGAGCCTCGTCGGCCCGCGCCCCGAGCGCCCGCACTTCGTCGAGCAGTTCAAGGACGACATCAGCCGCTACATGTGGCGCCACGCCTCCAAACCCGGCATCACCGGCTGGGCCCAGGTCAACGGCCTGCGCGGCAACACCAGCATCCGCGACCGCATCCAGTACGACCTCTACTACCTCGAAAACTGGTCGGTCGCCCTGGACTTCAAGATCATCGCCAAGACCTTCTTCGCGCGGCAGAATGCGTATTGAAGCCATGGATGATGGTAGATGGCGGATGGTGGATGAAAAACTGGCGCGATGAAGCTGTGGATCAAGAATATCTTTGCGGTGGCTGTCATTCTAAGCCTGGTTGTGGCGGGTTTGTTTCTGTTTCATGCACCGACATGGGAATGGTGCACTCGCTTGGAATCGAAGCGCATTCTGGCCGCTGCTCAAGCAACTAATGACTTGAGCGCGGCTGTCGGCACTCTGGGTTGCTTTCTTACTTTCACCGATCACTCTTGGATGGCCATTCGTTATCGCGATTCTCACGGCGGGAAATTGGCGTCCTCCGCAGTTGTGCGCGATAGTGACGGTGCGTGGTTTGATAGCTCCGAGCATTTCTGCGGCTCATTTCCGGCTGCGTTGCACCTTGTGAAAAAACAGCAAGCTTTGCGAGAATTAGGCGAGACAAACGCCCCGCCACAGACAGCCAGCGGGCGCGAAACAACGCTCATATCGCTCATGCTGGCAACGAATCTTGATGCTGCACGCAATCATCTTAAAGCACTGGGCTTTACCAATATGTCTCCGCCTTAAAGCTATTACCGTCACATGCCACCTCCACCCTCAACCATTCACCATCCCCCATCCACCATGCTTCTCCGCGTGGCGGTGCTCTTCGACATCGACGGCACGTTGATGGATTTCCACGGCGCGGGGCGCAAATCGTTTGTGCAGGCGCTGGAGAAGGTGTTCGGCTGGCGCGACGAGATCAACTATATCCAGTTCCACGGCAACACCGACCTGAATGTGCTGCGGCAGATCTTCGCCGCGCACCGGGCGGAGCTGACGGCGGCGAAGCAGCGGGACTTTTTTGCGGCGCTGGCGACGGAGTTGGAGCTGTTGGCGGACGGGGTGCCCTCGACTCGGCATCCGGGTGTCGCCGAGCTGCTCACATCACTCGCGGCCGATCAGCGCGTCGCGCTGGGCATCGTCACCGGCAACATCGAATCCACCGCGCACATCAAGCTGCACAGCGCCGGCCTGCGCCACTTCTTCCCCCACGGCGGCTACTCCGACGAGCACGCCGACCGCGCCGATATCGCGCGGCAGGCGCTGGCCCGGCTGCGCGCCGCATTGCCGCCGGGCGCGGATTTCTCCGCCGTATGGATCATTGGCGACACGCCCTTCGACATCGCCGCCGCCCATGCGGTCGGCGCGCGCTGCCTGGCCGTCGCCACCGGCCGCCCGACCGCCGGCGAACTGCACGCCGCCGGCGCCGACTGCGTCTTTCCCACCCTGGCCGACACCGCCGCGGTGCTGCGCGCCCTCGGCCTCATCTGAAGAAGAAATGTAGGGGCGCAGTCTTGCTGCGCCCAATGTGCGCTGCCTCCAAGAAGACGGGCGCAGCAAGACTGCGCCCCTACAAGAACGGGAGGGCGAGCGTACTCGCGAGCCGTAGATAGATGAGAGCCAAGCTGTTTTCGCCGTGTAGCCGCGTTCGTGAGAACGCGGCCACCCTTTTGTAGCCGCACTCTCACGAGTGCGGCTACAGGCAGCCCTGCTTATGGGCGTGAGGTGACGTTCTCGCCCATAATCTGTGCACTACCGACTGAGCCTCACTCCGCGCGCAGGGTCACCAGACCCCAGGCGGGGACACGGATTTTCTCCAGGGCGGGGACGAGCGGCAGTTCGCTGAGGTTGCTAAGAAAGACTTGGGCGGGTGCTGGTTCGCTCCACTTCAGGCGCACAGTCTGATCGCGGCCGGAGGCGCCGTAGAGCCGTACCACCCAGCCGCGGCCTTCGTCAGCGGGCTTGAGCGCGGTGACGACAACGTCATTTGGTTCCACGCTCAAGCGCGGCACAGCGGCCGGCAGCGGACCGTGCGCGGGCACGACCAGCAGCGGCTGGCAACGCTCCGCGCCGAAGCGCGCGGCGGCGAGCGCGTCGAAGCCGCCGCGGTGCGGCTGCACGGCGTAGCGGAACTCCAGCAGGCCGTCCTGGTCGGCCTTGTAGTTCGTGTGCCAGTGGTTGTTAAGGATCCACGAGTAGAGCGTCTGCGTCGGGCCTATTTTCTGCAGCCACGGCTTCCACGGCTCCGGCTGGTGGCGCGGCGCGTTGGCGGTGATGCCGCCGACCTCGATCAGCGGTGTGTCGAGCGTGACCAGCAGCACGCCGAGCTTGTTGTTGGAGATATCGGCCCAGCGGCTGACGCTGAACCAGTTCTTGCACGCGCCGGGTATCTGGTCGAGCTCGGGCCGGGTCACCGAGAACTGCGTATCGAGCCGCACCTGCCCTTCCGGCACGCGGAAGCCGAAACCGATGTGCGCGCCTTCAACCTCGCGCACGGCGAGCTTGTCGAGGCGGTTGAGAAACTCCACGCGCGGCTGGCCGCTGACGACGCGCACCTCGCGCACGAGCTGCTTGCAGCCGGGCGCGTCGGACTCGATGCGCACCGTCGCGACGAGCGGACCGGCGTCCACCACCGTGATGCGCGGCGCGCCGCTGCGCTGGAGGTCTTTCAGGTCGGCGCCGGGCAGATAGAAATAGTCGTTCAGCGCCGTACCGCTGGCGGCGTCCACCAGGTTTTCCGCGTGACCCTTGAAGCGCAGGTCGCAGACCGCACCGGTTTTGGGATCGAGCTGCGCCCTCAGGAATTCGTTGGTCAGCCCGCTGACACCCGCGCCGGCCGCGCCTTGCTTCACGCCAGCGGCGGGGCCGACGAAGTAGCGGCGCGCTGAGAACGGCGGCAGGTTTTCCACCAGCAGCGCCAGCTCGCCCGACGCGAGCCGCTGCGCAGGCACAGGCTGGCCGGCAACATCCACAACATAGTCGCCATCGGCAAATAATTGCTTCGGAATGATGACGACGTCGGTGCGCGGCCAGTTGGCGGTGTTGAAAATATCCACGGCGCAGTTGCTGACTGCTCCATGCCCAGCGGCGGCTTTGGCGAGCAGCTTCTGCGACTGCGTAGCGGCATCGAGCGCGAACGCCTGCTTGATCTTCCATTGGCCCTTGGTGAAATCGCTGTCTGGCTTGCTCACGCTGCAATGTGCGCCCCACGTGTGCTCGGTGTACATCAGCACATTGCGCCAAGCAGAGCGGAACTCACCAGCCGGGAATGTTGCTTCGGGTGCGAGCGCGAAGACCGTCTCCGCCTGCACAAGCCGCTCGGCGGCGTTGCGGCTCAGCGCAGTCTCGTGCGCGGTCGAACCGGCGCCGTCCTCCCAGTAGGGCGTGAAGTCGCCGCGATAAACCGGCAGCTTGTCGCCATAGCGGTGCTCGAACGCACGAAACATTTCGCCGGCGGTCGCGATCTGGAGGCGCGGCCAGACGTACTTCGTATTCCAGGCCAATACCGCGTCAATCAGCGTCGAATCCGGCACGGCGTTGTCGCCGAAGCCGCTCCAGCGCATCTGCACGATGTCATAGGGCGAATGCTGCTCCTCCAACTCGCGCAGCCGGTCGAGCAGCCGCGCTTGTGCCTTGGGCGCAGTCAGCGTGCCCCACAGGTGCGAGACGCCGTAGCCGAGATAGGACGTCCACACCAGCACGCGCCCGCGGCCCGACGCCGGCTCCCACCAGAACGGCTTGTCCTGCCACACCACCAGGGAGCTGCCGATGCGGTCGCAGTAGTTCACGCCGTCGGAAATATATTTCACGCCTGCGGCCACGAGCGCCGACGCCGTCCCCCACGTCAGGCCGGGCACGTCGCTGATCATCGCGCTCTCGATGCCGACGCCGGTCTTCGCCTCGACGAGCTTCGCATAGCGCAGGTGGCGCAGCAGTTCCTCCGGCGTCGCCAGCCCCGTCAGCAGATTATCGTAGAGCGCCTGCGGCTCGATCCAGCCGTTGCGGATCGCGGCGAAAACTTCCTTGGCCTGCGCCGGCTGCGTGCGCTCGAGGTCGTCGAGGCTCCAGAGCACCTCGGCGTTCCAGCGGTAGCGCGCGCCGGGCGCGTTCGTCTGCGTCGCCTTCGCCAGCGCGACGGCGGTGACGAGGTTGCTCATCTGCTTCGCCTGGATCTCCGGCTGCAATGCCGTATAGCCGAGGTCGTGATGCGAGTGCGGCAGCAGATAGACCGTAAATTGGCGCACCGGCCGGCGCACGAAATTCGTCTGCGCGATGACTTGCCCTTGCACCTTCAGCGTCACCGCCAGCGGCTCATCGCGCTGCACTGCCGGCAGCAGCAGCTCATGTGTCGCGCCGCCCGGCTTGAGCTGCAGCGCGACCGGCCCCGCGCCCGCAATTTCCAGAGAAGCCTCGGCCGCCTCGGCGTAGTCGTGCTGCACGGCGATTTCCAGCGGCTGGAGCTGCTTGCCCTCCTGCGCGAGCACCACCTGCGCGGGCCGGATGCGGAGCTGGTCGCGCACCGGCGCGACGTCCGGTGCGGTGGCGGCGAAGAAAATAATTTCCGCGCCACCGATCGCCGAATAATTCTTGGCATTGATCGCCGTTACCTGCCAGCGCACATAGCGCGCGGTGACGGGCGCGAAGCTGGCGAGCGTGACGCCCGCGCGCTGATCCACGTGCGCGACCGGCACGGTGGCAAGCGGCGCGCTGAAGTCCGGCTTGTCACTGAAGAGCAGCTGCGCCGCCTTGACGGTGGCGGGATCGTCGCGGTCGATATGCTTGAACGCCGCCAGCGTCACCGGCTTGCCGAAGTCGAAATCGAGGAAGGTTGCCGCGCCCTTGCCGGCCGAGGCGTAGGCCGTGCGCAGGTTGCCGTCGAAAAGATTGCGCGGCTCCCAGCCGCCGCCGAACGCCGGCGAGCTCGCGATGACCTGCGGCGGTTCCAGCGGCACCAGCGGCGTAAAACCCGCCTGTGCCGAGAGCGAAAACAACCCAAGCATCAGGGGCACCAGCACGATGATCTGTTTCGTTTTCATGATCTCATCCTTTGCTTGTTCTTAAGAGCTGCAGTCTTGTCATCACTATTACAGCGGCAGGCTTGCCCCGGCGAAGTGCTTGGACGAAGCCGGGAATGCCGCCGCTCCCAGCTAGTTTTCCAAGCATTGGAAACCCAAACCGGCTTTTTTCCAAGGCTTGGAAAACCGCGCCGGCAAACTGGCGCGATCAGTCATTGTTCATTCCATCACGGCAGCGGCGGAGTGACGCCCCAGTGCTTGTTCGGCTGCGGGCCGAGGTCGAGTTCGAGGGTGCCGCCCTTGGCAAAATCTTCGTGGTAGAGCCAGCAGCCGGTCAGCGGTCGGCCGTTGAGTTTGGCCGACTGGATGTAGATGTTTTCCGGTTTCTGGTTGTGCGCGATGATGGTGAAGGTTTTGCCGGGGCAATAGGCGCTGTTCAGGTGGATCGTGGCGCGCTCGAAGACGGGCGCGGTGAGCTGCCACGTGGGCTTCTGCGCGCAGCCGCCCTGCTCATCGAACAGGCCGAGCGAGAGCAGCGCGGCGAGCGCGCCCATCTGGCCCTGGTCTTCGTCGCCGTGGTAGCCGTCCTGCGGCGTGATGTCGCTGAAGACGACTTTCCGCACCTCGCGCGCCCACTTCTGCGCGAGCCACGGCGCGCCGGCGTAGTTGAACATGTGCGCCATGCCGGTCGAGGGCTGGTTCTCGTAGTCAATCCACGCGCCGCCGTGCTCGCCGTGCGGGATGATGAAGCGCTGGGGCACGGCGCGCTGGAACTGCGCGTCGAGCGCGGCGGCATACTTCTCCGGCCCGCCGAACAGGCGCGCCAGGCCGCGCGGATCCTGCGGAACGGTGTGCGTGTAAATCGCGCCGGTGGCCTCGCAAAAGCCCTTCGCCGTGAAACTCTTGCCCTTCTCGCCGACGGGCGCGAAGTTTTTGATGAACGAGCCGTCCTTGTTGCGCGGATGCATCCACCCGGCCGCGCCATCCCACAGGTTGGTGTAGTTCTGGGCGCGCGCGGCGAACAGCTTCGCGTCGTCGGTCTTGCCGAGCGTCGCGGCGAGCTCGGCGAGACACCAGTCCTGATAGGCATATTCGAGCGTCATCGAGGCGCCATCCTTGTGGCCGCCCTTGCCCTCGATGCCCTCGGGCACATAGCCGCGCTCGACGTAGTATTTCGTGCCGCCGCCGGCCGCGTTCGTCCGGCTGTGCTCGTAGCCGGCATGGTCGCGGATGCCGCCGGGGAAGGCGTTCTTGCGCAGGCCCTCGTAGGCGGTGGCGATGTCGTAGTTGCGCACGTTCTTGTGCCACGCGGCGGCGAAGAGCGAGACGGCCGGGTCGCCTATCATGACGAAGGTGTAGTTGCCGCCGCTCGGCCCGCGCGGGATCAGCCCGCCGTTGCGGTACATGTCCACCATCGTGTTGCAGAACGCGTCCATGACCTCGGGATAGGCGAGCGACCAGAGCAGGTTGATGGACCAGTGCGCGCCCCAGAACGCGTCGAAGTTGTGGTGCGGGAACAGCGGCTGGCCGTCGGCGCCGGCGCGCACCTTGCAGACGCGCGTCGCGTCGCCGGTGTTGTCGGGATAGGCGCCATCCGCGTCGCTGATTACGCGGCGGCCGAGCAGGGAGTGCCAGAGGTCGGTGTAGAAGCGCGTGCATTCCTGCGGCGTGCCGCCAGCGACCTCGATCTTGCCGAGCCAGCGGTTCCATTCGTCGCGCGAGTCGGCGACGACGCGGTCGAAGTCCCAGTGCGGCAGTTCCGCCGCGAGATTACGGCGCGCGCCGTCGCGGCCGGTGTAGGAGATCGCGACCTTCATCAGCAGCGGCGCCGCGTCCGGCGCGAACTTTACGAACGCGCCCGCGTTCTTGCCCTCCACGGCATCAACACCGGTGAGCTGCTGGCCCTCGCGCCACGCGCCGAAGCCCTGGATCGGGCGGCTGAACTGCGCGACAAAATAGACCGTGAACGGCTTCGGACGGCGCGAGGTCGGCGCCATCTCCGCGCGACCTTCGACCTCCGTCGCGCTGACCTGCCGCACGGCGCTCGAGGCGATCTTGTCCATCAGCACCGCACCGGTGTCGAGCAGCACGCCGGCAGGCGCATCCTTCGGGAACGTGTACCGATGCAAACCGACGCGCATCGTCGAGGTCAGCTCCGCGGTCACGCCGTAGGTTTTCAGCGCGACCTTGTGATAGCCAGGATGCACCACCTCGTCGTCGTGCGAGAAATCCGATTGATAGGCGTCCATGCCGAGGTGGCCCTTGGCTTCGCCGGTGAACGGCATGGTGGCGAGGCCGTAGAGCTGCCAGCCGTGGAGGTGGCTGAAGCAGCGGACTTTCGTCTCGTTATAGAGGTAGCCGCAGCCCCAGTCGCCGCCGGTCTTCGTGTCGGGGCTCAGGTTGACCATGCCGAACGGCCGGCAGGCGGAGCTGAAGAAAATCCAGCGCGAGGAACACGTGCCGCTGCGCGGCTCGACCCAGTCCACCGGCGTCTTCTCCGCCGCCACAACCCAACCGCCCGCGAGCGCGAGCGCCGCCAACACCTGCGTCATGCGTAAGTTCATAAGGTTCCTTCCGTTGCTGCCGGCCGCTATTCCTGCGCCCAATGCCCGCCCCGCGCAAGCCGAAAGTCCAGCGCTCAACGCGCCGTGCCGGCCGCAGCGGGCCAGGGTGCGGCGCGCCGTAATGCGGTTGACACGGTTCCACAGGTGGCTAGCATGCGTGGCGTCAGGACGATTAACACTGCAGGGCAGGAGGCCGACCATGTGGTACTACGTGCAAGGCAGTCAGCGGCAGGGACCGGTGGACGCGGCGGCCATGGCCGCGCTCATCCAGAGCGGCGTCATCGCGCAGCAGACGCTCGTCTGGAAGGAGGGCATGCCCAACTGGGTGGCGGCCGGGCAGACCGAACTCTTTGAGCACCTGCGCCCGGCCACTCTGGCGGTGCAACCGTCTGTGCGGCCCACGCCGTACGGCACGGCAGTCACCTACACTCCCGCCTCCATGCACAAGCTATGGCTCTGGTTTGCCTGGCTGCTGGGCCTCGGCCTGCCGCTGTGTTTCGTATGCATCGGGCTGCCGATGCTGATCGCAGGCGTGGTGTTGCGGATGATCCTGCTCTACCGGTGCTGGGAGCTCATCCAGGACGGCCGCGCCCGTTCCACGCCGGGCAAGGCGGTGGGATTCTGCTTCATCCCGTTCTTCAACCTCTACTGGATCTTCCAGACGGTGCCGGGCCTGGCGACCGACACGAACACCTATCTCCGCGAACGCAACCTCGCGGCGCAGCCCATCAGTTCGGGTATGCCCGTGGCGTGGTGTGTGCTCCTGCTGCTGACCGCCATACCCTACGTGGGCTTGCTCCTGCTGATCCCGCTGATCATCGTCGAGATCCTGCTCTGGCGGACCTTTACCTTCACCGCCATCAAGATCCTGGAGCACAAGCAGCAGCCGGCCGCTTGACGCCGCGGCGCTCCTGTCCTCGCGGCTTACAGGCCGGCGATCTGCCAGCCGTCGCGATAGGTGCGGCGCAGAAGACGGTCGGCCTGCGGGGCGTTGGGGAAACGCAGGCGGCGCGCGTCCCATTGCAGCACCGTGCCCGGCTCGCGGATGGCCACGGTGCCGAGCAGGATCGCCTCCGCCATCGGGCCGGACTGCGCAAAATGCGACTCGGTCATCTCGCCGCCGAGGCAGGCTTCGACGAAGTGGCGATAGTGGTTGCGCGGCCCCGGCTTGGGCTTCGGCCGGCCGGTGAATTTATCGCGCGGCAGCAGCAGCGGGCCGCTCTGGTGCGGCACGAGCATCGCGCCCTCGGTCCCGATGATCATCGCGGCTTCCTCGGGATACTTTTCCAGCCCGGTCAGCTTCTGGATCTCCGCAGGCGGGTACATCTCGCCGTCGAACCATTCCACGGTCAGATCCTTGCCGCCGGTCGCCTTGTTGCCGGGGAAGACCCACGTGATGTGGTCGCTCTGCGGCCAGGTGTCGCCGCGGCGCACGGGCGAGGCGGCCCACGACTGCTGCACGTCGGCGACGATCGTCTTGGGCGCGGTCAAGCCGAGCCCCTTCCAGACGGCGTCAAAAATATGGCAGCCGATGTCGCCGGACCAGCCGGTGCCGAAATCCTGCCACGTGCGCCACTTCATCGGGTGATAGATGTCCGGCGCGTAGGGCCGCACGGGCGCGGTGCCGGTCCACAGGTCCCACGCGAGGTCCGCCGGCGGCGGCACTCCCTGCGCGGGCCGCGGTCCTTCGAGGCGGTACTTCCCGATGATGCCCGAACGGTTCGAGCACAGCAGCACGCGCGTCGCGTGGCCGATGATGCCCTCGCGCAGCCACTGCACGGCCATCCGGTCGCCGATGCCCGAGGCGTGCTGCGTGCCCAGCTGCGTCACCACGCCCGCGGCCTGCGCCGCCCGGGTGATGACGCGGCATTCCGACACGTCGTGGCACAGCGGCTTCTGGCAGTAGACGTGTTTCCGCGCGCGCAGCGCCGTCAAGGTGATCGAGGCGTGCATGTGGTCGGGCACGGCGATATTCACCGAATCCACGCGCGCCCCTTCCTGGGCGAACAGCTCGCGCCAGTCGGCATACTGGCGGACGCCGGGCAGCAGGTCCGCCGCCTTCGCGAGGTTTTTCTTGTCCACATCGCAGATGGCGACGATCTGCGCCTTGTCGATGTCCTTCAGATTCTTGATATCCTGCCACCCCATGCCGCCGACGCCGATACAGGCGTGCTGGAGCTTGGAGTTCAGCGAGACGAGGCGGCGCGGCGCGGTCGCGCAGCCCGTGGCCAGCCCGAGGCCGCCGGCGGCCGCGAGCGTCAGAAACTGTCTGCGATTGAAGGCTGCGTTCATGGGTCTGTTCTCCGTGTTAAGGTTGGTCATGCGGCCCGATCCAGAGCTGCTGCTGCGCGTCCCAGCGCCAGCCGGGCAGCGGCAGCGTGACGGGCCGCCGCCGCCAGCCGCGCGCGATCCGTTTTTGTGTCGCGCGCCACGACTGGATTCCGCTGCCGGCATCGGGCGCTTCACAGCAGCAGGCGCCAACGGCGACGGCGGTGGCCAGCGTCCGCTCCAGCGGCAGGCCGCGCATCCAGCCGGCCAGGAAGCCGGCGATCGTGCAATCGCCCGCGCCGGTGGTGCCCGCGACCTGCACCGCATAGCAGGGCGCGAGCAGCTCGCGCTGCGCCGTGCGCACATAAAAGCCCTGGTCGCCGAGCTTGAGCCCGACCGTACCCGCGCCCCACGCGCGGAGCTGGTCGGCCAGCGCGCTCAACGTCATTTTACAGCCCAGCATCAGTTCGATTTCGTCGCGGCTCGGCAGGAACAGGTCCACGAACGGCAGCACGCCGCGCAGCACCTTGGCCCAGTTCACCTTCCCCGCCTCCGAGCGCGGATCGGGCATGGACATGTCGAGCGAGGTCGTCAGGCCGCAGCGCTTGACCCGGCGGAACAGCCGGATGAGCTCGGCGCCGTCGTCGAGATACATTTTCCGCATCAGCGGCGGGTAGCCGAAGTGGAACAGCTGCGCGCCCGCCAAATTCTTGGCGGAGACATCGGCGGCGCCGAACGTGTCGTTGGTGCCGGGGCAGTGCAGGAACATCCGGTCGATCCCGATCGGATTGAGCACGACGGAGTAGGAGCTGGGCTCGCCCTTGGCGACGATCATCCCCGCCGCCAGCTCCGGCGCGACGCCGCGCACGATGTCCACGATCGCGCGGCCGAACAGGTCGTCGCCCACCTTGCCCATCAAACGGGTCGGCAGGCCCAGCCGGTGGAGCGCGAGGCCGGTGTTGGAGACCGCGCCGCCCGTGGCCACCACCGGCGCGCCGATCTTGAGCAGGTCGCCCGGCACAAAGAAGTCCTGGGCCTTGCCGAGCCGCGTCTTGAAGGTCGGGATGATGTCGAGGCAGATGTGCCCCGCGACCACCACGGTTGATGAGGCTGATGTTTTCATGACGTTCCCGCTGCTGCTTTCAACTCCTGCGCCGGCGCCACACCCGGGCCGGCGCAGGACAGGCCTCACTTCACGCCCATGAGGTGCTTGAGCGTGTAGCACTCCAGCGCCTCGTAGTCGCGCGCATCGCGGAGCTGCTGGACCAGCTTGCGGTCGAGCGTCCGGACCTTCTCCAGCAGCATCAGGAAGAAGGTGCGGCTGTTCTTGAGATGCTCCGTCACGGGGCAGCCGCGCTGCGGCCGCATCGTCTTCACGTCGAGGCCGACGAATTCGCCGCGCGTGCAGTAGCCGTTATCATCCAGCACGCGCACGACGTTGAACGCGGCGCGCAGGTTGACGGCGCCGAAGTTCTTGTCCTCGTCGAACTTCAGGCCGTTCTGGTCGTTGAGGTGGACGCTGCCGAGCTTGCCGTGCGCGAGCGCGAAGGCCATCTCGTCGCTCGGGTCGAGGCCGGCGAGGATCGCGTGCGCCGACTCGATCAGGCCCTTGACGCGCTGGTGGTCGTTCGAGGCATAGGAGAGCGCGAGGGCGTGGCCGATGGTCGGCACATAGGCCTGGTCGGTCGGCTCGTTCGGCTTCGGCTCGATCCAGATTTCGATCTTGGGATCGTAGGCGAGCATCTTGTTGATCGCCTCGAGCAGGCGGTCGTACGCGAGCTTCGCGTCCTTGGCCTCGCGGATGTAGCTGCCCTCGCGCGCGAGCCAGAGCACGATCGCCTTGCTCTTGATGGTCCGCGCGATGTCGATGCACTTCTTCGTGCGCTCCCAGGCGTAGGCGCGGTCGGCGGCGCTGTTCGCCGTATAGCCGCCGTCCACTGTCTGCTCGGAAAACCACAGGCGCGGCGCGACGAACTCCGGCGTCAGCCCCTCGCTGGCGAGAAGCTTCTTCACCTCGCCGGCCTTGGCGAGGATCTGCTTCGCCGTCAGGCCGTCGAGCCCGGGCACCACGTCGTCGTCGTGGAACTGCATGCCCTCGAAGCCGAGCTGGCGGTAGAGGGCGAATTTCTTTTCGTGCGCAAAGATCGCACGGCTGTCAGGCCCGAAGGGGTCGCCCCCCTCGCTGACGTTCCAGGGACCGAACGAGAACCGATAGGTGGTCGGCGCTTTTGTTTTCATGCCAGCACTCTGGCAGGCCGCGGCACGGCGCGCTAGGCCGAAAGTCTCACCGCCTGCGACTATCGTCTCAGCAACCTTGCCGCCGCGCGCCGGCGGGTGCTACGATGCTGCCATGCGCGGACGGCGGGAACAGATCCATCTGCTCGGCGGGCAGTCGTTCCGGGTGCTCCGCTGGGCCCGGGGCGTGCGCGAGGTCGAGGCGCTGCTCGCGCCCGGCAGCGCGGTGCGGCTCAAGGGCGAGGGCGACCACTGGCACTATCATCCGGCGATGGAGCTCGCGTGCTTCACCGCCGGCGAGGGCACGCGCTTCGTCGGCGACCACATCGCCCCCTTCGCCGCCGGCGACCTGGTGCTGCTGGGCGCGAAGCTGCCGCACTACTGGCATGCGCGCGGGCCCACCGCCGGGCTGGCCGCGCAGTGGCATTTTCCCCACGGCCATCCCTTCTGGAGCTTCCCCGAGACGGCCGCGCTGGCCGGCCTGTTCAAGAACGCCGCGCGCGGGCTCCGCTATACGGGACCCACGGCGGCCACGCTCGGCGGCGGCCTGCAGGCCCTCGCGCAGAGCGGCGGCCCCGACCGGCTCGGCCAGCTGCTGCATCTGTTTGCGGTGATGGCCGCCGCCCCGGCCCGCGACGTGGCGGCGCTTTCCTCGCGCGCCTTCTCCTTTCCCACCGCGGCGGCGCACCAGCAGGCGATCGGCGCCGCCGTGCGGCACCTCCTCGCCAATTTTCGCGACATCATCCGCCTCCACGAGGTGCTGCGGCTGACCGGCATGAGCAAGCCGACGTTCTCCCGGCAGTTCAAACAGCATTCCGGCAAGACGTTCAGCGAATTCATCAACCACATCCGCCTGCAGGCCGTCTGCCGCGAGCTCGCGGAAACCGACGATGCTGTCCTGGAAATCGCCCTGGCCTGCGGCTTCACGCAGATTTCGTTTTTCAACCGCCTCTTCCGCCGCGTCTACCGGTGCAGCCCGACCCGCTACCGGGCGCGGGCCCGGCGCGGCCCGCTGCGCGCCGGCTCATGACCGGCATCAGTCCGGCCTGGCGAGCACGAAACTCGCCGGAGCAAAGGCGGCCAGTCGCACGGTGAATTCGTTGTGGAGGATAGGCACCGGCGCTCCTGCCGCTACGCCGCGCAGATTCACGGGTGTGGCGCTGGCGGCACGGCAGCCGGCTGGCAGGCGCACCACGCAGGTGCCGGACGTTCCGGCCTCTTCCCAGATCCGGAGCAAGGTGCCCGCGCCATCGGGATTGGCTCCGAAGGCGGTGACGCGCACACCGCGGCGTGAGAGCTCCACACCGGGTTGCATTGCAGGCAATTTACCAGCCGCGCCAGCGGCGAACACCGCCTGCAACGGATAGCGCGCCTCCAGCGCCGGCGAAACAAAATCGGCCTCGGCACGCTCCACCGCCCAGATGCGGACCCGCGAGGTCCACGTGCCGCCATTCCAGAGGCGGAAGTTGGTGTTCCACTGGTTGTTGAACAGATTGATGAAAACAGCCGGTTTCTGCGGCACAAAGGCCTTGGTGAATTTCCAGCAGCCGGGCCGTTCCAGGCTGACCATCGGATGGTCGAGCGGACAGAGGGCGACCCCGTGACCCTGCGGGTCGGTCATCGCCAGACCGGTATTGAGCGTGAACAAGTCGTGGTTCGCATTGGTCACGATGTCGGTGGCCGGATCCAGGATGCTGCCGGGGCGGCCGAGCCGGAAGTGCGGCGCGTCCAGCTTGAACGGCAGACACAGCCACCCGGCCTCGGGCCATGAGTCGAACGGTTTGTTGTGGATGGTGATCTCGAGTTCGACATAGGGCAGACCACGCGGCGCATGGACGCGCAGGGCATAATTGGTCGGCCACGCCGCTTGATACGGCACGTTCGTCGGCAGGCCGGGCTTCACGAAATCGACGCGCCAACCGCGCTGCACCTTGATGTAGGCGTCGGCATAGGCTTCGACCTGCTGGAAGTCGAACCGCTCATAGAGATAGCGGCCGAATCCCGGCTCGACCAGTTCACGACCGGTACGCTTGTCCACAAGCGAGCGGATGCTGCCGCCGGACGGGTCGAGGGCAATTTTGAAATATTCGTTTTCCAGCGCGGAGCCCGCAGCTTCGAGTTCGTCGGGCCGATACGCGCGATAGCCGCCGGCGGGCACATCGCGGGCGATCCAAGCTTTGTCGCCGACGCGCACCACGCCGTCGCGCTTCCACGGCAGCGGGTTGAAAACCACCACCCGCTCGCCGCCGACCGCGCCGGCCAGCGCGCGTAGATTCGTTTGGAGCGCGGGCGCGATGAGGTCGCGCGCTTTTTCGATGTACGCCGTGTGCTCGTTCCACGAACTCTCGATGCGCTCATAACGACCGGTGGCGCGCTCGCGCTGAAAGTCATCGCCAAACCCATATTTCCCCTTCAACCAGCCGATCGAGCCACCCCACGTGTGTTCGCCGTAGAGCAGGCTTTGCTCGTATGCAGCCGCGATGACGGGCGCGGCGTCGGGCACTTGAACGCGCCACGTTTTCAACAGCGTGTTGAGCGCCTCGGTGGTGGCGATGAGCGGGCGCGTGTTGCGCGCGAGCTGCATGCCCGCCGGATCGGACATCGGGCCGTGAATCCAGGTGTCGGGCGTATCGCCGCGCACGACCGGCAGATCGGGCTGCTCGGCGAGCAGGGCATCCGAAAAATCGGAGAGGCGGCCGATGCGGACTTTGACGCCGGGCAAACGCTTGGCGACCTGGTCGAGCACCTTTTTCACCTCGTCGGGCCGCGGCGGGCCGTGGTTGTCGCCCGTGTGCAGCAGCGCGAGCCAGGTTTTGTGCGGCCAGCCTTTCGGCGGGAACAGGCCGGTGCCGTAATTCGGTGAATACAGCACCAGCACGCGCGAGCCGTCGGGCCCTTCCCACCAATAGAGTGGCGGGACCTGCGGGGACGCGCTCATGCCGTTGCAGCCGATGTGCATGAACGCAATGCCGGCGTGGTGGAGGATCGTCGCGAGCAGCCGGGTGTGCTCCGGCACGTCGGTCATCTTGCCGTCGCGCGGCAGCGGCAAGCCAAACGCGCGCGTCAGGCGCGCCGAATAGCCGAGGCTGCGCACGAGGTCTTCCGGCTCCAGCGTCTCCGTGTGCGTGGTGAACGGCAGGCCGTGCACAACGAAGCGCCCCTGCTTGAACGCCTCCTCAATCCGCCGCTTCCGCTCCGGCGTCTGGCCCGGCCAGTCCTCCAGAATCTTATGCATCGGCCACCCCGGGATGGTCCACGCGAACTGCTGCGCCGCCGGCAGGTCGCGGTTCTGGTCCACCACCGCCAGCGCCTGGTCGATCATCGTCGTGCGATACTTCGTGACGATGTTGCTCGCCATGTCCGTGTAGCCGATATCGAAGTGCGTCTTGAACACCACGATGATCTGCTCGACGTTGCCGCCCTTTTTGCGCGCCTGCTCCCGCAGCGCCGCCGCCTCCGCCACCGGCGCCAGCTGCAACCCCTGCGGCACATCGAGCGCAACACCGCGATAGAGCATCCAGCTGCCCGACACCGTGGTGATGTGCACCTGGTTCGTACCTGCCTTGAGCAGCGTCGCGGGAAACGCGATTTCGATTTTATGCGGCTTGCCCTGCGCCAGCTTGCCAAACACCGCCTGCCCGTTGCCGCCGACCGGCAGCTCGCGCTCCCAGCTTTGCCCGTTGATTTCGATGCGCAACCGCGGAGGTGAGCGGTAATGCGTGTCGAGCAGATCGAGCGTCAGTTTGCCCTCACCACCCGCGCCGGTCGCCGCGAGGCCGAAGACCACCGTGAACGTGTGCTCGCCGCCGCCCGCCCAGCCATCGGCCGGCCCGGGATGGACATAGGGCCAGTCCTGTTTCGCGTCCGACAAGCCAACGACGAAGTAACCGTCATTGCCATAGCTCTCATGTTGATCGGGCGCGAGCGCCAGCCCCGCATTGCCCACACCCTCGCCGCTGATCTGCCAGAGCGGCGCGCCGCACGCATGCACTGCCAGCGCGCACAACGCCAAGCACAGCTGTTTTTTCATCGCGTTCCCTTCATTTTCCAAGGCGGCAGGCGCAAGTACCAAGTGCACCACTTTGAGGGGCGGTTAGGTTGTTGGACGTGGGGGTGCATGTTAGGCTTGCGGCATCGTGGTGGTGGCGGGATCTCCGTCACTGCCGCGCCCCCCGCGGGGGGCGCGGCGCGCGG
>CAIWHP010000213.1 GCA_903912445.1 uncultured Lentisphaerota bacterium | reverse complement strand
CAGCGCTAATTCGTCTGTAGCTTTAACGGATTGGCGTGGTGATAGTTGATTGTTATGGCTGGACAGGAGCGATCGAACTTTTTAGACTCGGCGCATGAAAACACAGCCTGTGTTGCCCACCGCCGCTCAACAGCAGCGCTTGGAAGGCGTTCGCGTCCGGCTCGTGCAGCCACGCGAACGGATGCGCTGCGACCAACTCCTCGCTCAACACCATTACCTCGGCGCGCTCAAACCCGTCGGCGAACGACTGTACTATGTCGTCACCGACGCCCGCGGCCGTTGGCTCGGCGTGCTGATTTTCTGCGCCGCCGCGCGCCGGCTGCGTCCGCGCGATCAATGGATCGGGTGGACGGACGAACAACGTCGCCGCCGGCTGCCACTGGTGGTTAACAACACGCGGTTCCTGCTCCTGCCCGACCAAACGTTTCCCAACCTTGCCTCCAAAACCTTACGCCTGGTGTTGGCGCGCTTGAGCGCGGACTGGCAGTCCCGGTATGGCCATCCGGTGCTCGTTGTCGAAACCTTCGTGGACCCCGCGCACTTCAGCGGCACACTCTACCGTGCCAGTGGCTGGCACGAACTCGGCGCGACCGCCGGCTGCGGCCGCCGGACCCGCGACTACTACGTGCGCCACGACCAGCCCAAGCGACTCTTCTGCCGCGAGCTGGTGCCTAACGCCCGCCGTAGTCTGCAAGCCGAGCACTTGCGGCCTGCGCTGGCTACCGTCGAGGCCCACACGCCGCCGCGACCTACGCAGACCGCCCCCGAGTGGCGCAGTCTGTGTGCGCACTTCAAGGCGGTGCCCGACTACCGCGCGCGCCTCGGCGCCTATCCGCTCTACAGCTTGCTGGCCCTCGCCACCGCTGCGCATCTGGCCGGCGCCCCGCGAGGACAGAAAGACCTCGCCGCTTTCGCCGCGCGGCTCTCCCAGCGCCAGCGCCGCGCCTTAGGCATCCGGCGGCACCGGCGGAGTGGGCTCTATCCCGCGCCCAGCCAACCCACCTTCTGCCGTCTCTACGCGCACGTGGACGCGCTCGCTGTCGAACGCGCCGTGCTCGCGTTCCAGCGGCAACAACGCGGCCCGTTGTCGCCCGACGAACTCATCGTGCTCGACGGCAAAGAACCCCGGCATACCGGAGGCCAGTGTGTGCTGACGGCCGTCAGCGTGCCCAGCCAGCACTATCTGGGCAGTACCCTGGTCGCGGACAAGACGAACGAAATCCCCGCGGCCCGTGAGCTCTGTCAGCGCTTGGAGCTCGACGGCCGCACTGTCAGCCTCGACGCGCTACACACCCAGGCCGACACCGCCCGCGCGCTGGTGCTGGAGCACGGCGCTGACTACCTGTTCACCGTTAAGGGCAACCAACCCAGAGTAGTCGAAAACATTGCACGGCTCGTGCCGATCCCGCCGGCAGCCTTCCCCCCCTAAGCCGGTCGCCACGCTGGCTCGTACGGTCGAGCACAACCGGGGTCGGCTCGAAACCCGTACCCTGCGCAGCGCCCCCGTCACTGCCGAAGCGGTGGGCTTCCCGCTGGCCGCACAGGCCGCGCGCTTGCGACGGGAAGTGGCTGGGCGTACGCCCGAAACGGTGGCGCTGCTGACCAGCCTGCCGACGGAGCGCTTGACTGCAGCCCTGTGGCTGGCGCGCAACCGGCAAGCGTGGGGTATCGAGACCGGGCTCCACGCGCGCTTGGACGTGTCGCGGCGCGACGATGAATGTCGCTTGCGCGCGCGCAACGCGGTGTGGGTGCATGGGATCTTGGCGCGGCTGGCCAACAGTCTCTTCATGGAATGGCGCGGCCACCAGCGACAGCCTGCGCAAAAAACCACGACCGACTTTGCAGCGTGGATGGCCGCCGACCACGACCGCCGCGTTCTCCTGACCTTAACCTCCCACCGCCCCAACCTCCGAGCCCCTTCGTGAATACGCCGTG
>CAIWHP010000212.1 GCA_903912445.1 uncultured Lentisphaerota bacterium | reverse complement strand
GCGAGATGGGTGGCCTTCATGAAGGCGTTCAGGTGGTAGTTCTCGAAGACCTGCCATTCGGGATAGACCTGCCAGAGCATGAACTGGGAGGTCATTTCGCCCATGGAGGGGCCGGAAAACGAGGCGGCGCCGTCAGCACGGCCGAGGGCCTGGAAGCTGTGGCCCAGTTCGTGGGCGACCACGCCGTAGGGGCCACGACTGATGCGTGTGGCGGGTGTCCAGAAAGTGCCGATCTTGTTGTCCGTGCTGCCCCCGAAGGCGGTGTTGTTGGTTCCGCCGACGACGAAAAAGAGAAACTTGTATTTGGTGGCGAGGGATTTGTTTTTGTCCACCCACTTGAGCGTGTCAACGTAGTAGCGGTAGCAACGGTCGGCCTCCTTGAGGACTTCGCCCACGTTGAAGCGGCGCCTGGCGACGCTGTTGGTCAAGGGGTCGGCGCCGTATTCTTTTGCCCAGAAGAGCACGAAGTGGTCGGAGGCTTTGCTGCGTTTGAAGCAGAATTCGCTGTCGGCATGGTTGAAATCGTTGCTCGCGGGGACGTTGCCGATGCGGGCGGGGAGCAGGAGTTCCTGGCCGCCGGGTTTGGCGGAGGAGCTTTTCTGCGGGGCCGCGACGGGGACCGTGGCGGCGCGCGCAGCCTGCGGGAAGGAGGGAGCGCAGGCGGTCAGGAGCAGCGCGACTCCCATGGCGGTGCGGCAGTCAGGGCGCATGTTGAGGCCGGTCCTCATCTCGCCTTCAGCCAGCCGAGCGAGAGGAGAAATTTATCCGCCTCATCCAGCGTCTTGCCTTGCCACGGTTCGCGGTTGAAAAACCCGTGGGGCTGGCCGTCGTAGCCGGCCAGCTCACAGCGTGCGCCCACCGCTTTCATCCTGGCGGCAAACGCCTCGGCCGTGGCGAACGGCACGGTCGTGTCGGCGCGGCCATGGAAGATGATCGTGGGCGGCGCGTTGGAGGCCACATGATGGGCCGGCGAGATGTTTTCGCCCTGGGTGCCGAGCCGTTCCTCCGGCACACGTGCGCCAAAACTTTTGTCGAGGTTAAGGCCTGCCAGCGGCGCGAGCACCAACGCGGGATTGAACAGCACGAGCGCATTCGGCGTGGCACTGATTTTCTGGTCCTCGGCGGACTCATCGAACTGGCTGATGAACGCCGTCGCACCGGCGAGGTGTCCGCCCGCCGAGCCGCCACCGGCGGCGATGCGGTTGGGGTCAACGCCGAGCTGCGCGGCGTGGGCGCGCACCCAGCGGATCGCGGAGCGCGCGTCGGCAAGGCACTGGATCGGCTTCACCTGATGGCGCGAGGACACGCGGTAGTCGGCGGTGATCGCCACCATGCCGCGCGCGGCCAGATACCGGCACTGGGCCTCGAACTGCTGCGGCGAGCCGCTGGCCCAACCACCGCCGAAGAAGAAGACGATCGCCGGCGCATTGGTCGGCGCGGCGGGCGCGAAGATGTAGAGGTTCAGCTTGGTGCTGCCGACTGTTTTATAGGTCTCGACCCGCGCGCCCTCCATCTGTGGCGGATAGCCGAAGCCGCCGCGCTTCGCGGGCGCCGCATCCGCCGCGGACAACGCAACGCACGCCAACGCGAGCAGGGGCACAGCTGTTTTCATTTTCATGTCTCACCCGCTTTTTGAGCCGGTCGTTTCATCAGCGCCCGATAGGGCCGGCCGGCGATCAATTTCTTGCCGTCGGAGAAACCTTCCGGCCGGCTGGCGAGCCGCTGCACCAGGCGCTGCCGCCATATTACCACGGCGCGCTGACTGGAGAGGTCGTGTTCCTCGTGCGGATCCTTCACGAGGTCGAACAACTGTTCCGCGCCATCGAGCGGCCGCCAGATATATTTGAAGCGGCCATCGGTCAGCGCGTGGAACGCCTGCTCTACGCCATAGCAGGGCGCGTGCTCGAAGTGCAGCCACTCGCGCGGCACGCCCGCTTCGTTGCGCAGCACCGGCGCGAGGTTGAGCCCGTCCACGCCTTGGGGCACGCCGACGTGCGCCAGCGTCAGCAGCGTCGGCAGCAGATCCTCGAGGCAGACCGGCTGCTGGTTGCGCGCACCCGTTTTGAACCCCAACGCCGGGGAGCCCGCAATGATGAACGGAATATTGGCAGAGCCTTCGTAGGGTTCGCATTTGCGGAAGTAGCCGTGATCGCCGAGCAGTTCGCCGTGATCGGAGGTGACGACGATGACCCACGACCGCCCAGCCTTCTCGCTGCGCGCCTTGAACTCCGCGATCAACGGTGCGAGCTGCTCATCGAGGTGCTCGATCAGGCCGAAGTAGCCGGCCTGCGTGCGCTTGAGCGTCTCGCCTTCCAGCAATACGCGGTGCCCGCCTTTCTCGCCCGCCGGTGTGAGCGCCGTCCAGTTGACCCAGTCGCCGCGTGCGATGGGCGGCAGGCTCGCCTTCAGCAACGTGTCAAAGAACTTTTTTGGCGGGAAGAGCGGCGGATGCGGCGCGTAGAACGAGGTCGTCAGGAATAGCGGCTGGTTTGGCGGTGTCTGCGCCACGACCTGCTGCGACTGCCGGACGATCCACGTCGTGGGATGCCAGTCGTCGGCGTGCGGCCACGGCGCGGCGGGCCAGAGATTACAGTTCAACTTTTGCGTGTTGATCACCTGCCGGATGCCGCCGGATTCCGGGACGGCCTTTTTCAACTGTTCGTCGTAGTCATCGCCGGAGACATAGGTGGAGCCGAGGATCTGTTTCTGGTAGCCGCAGGTGCCGCTCTTCGGGCCTTGGTGCATGTTGCGGCCGACGAGCGCCGTCGCGTAGCCGGCGGCGGCGAGCGCGCCCGGCAGCGTCGGCGTCGTGATCGGGGGTGCGGCGAAGCCGACCGCGCCGCTGGTCTGCGGCGCGAGCCCGGTCAGCAGCGCGAAGCGCGCCGGGATGCACGAGGGCACCGTCGAGTAGGCGCGCCGGAACAGCACGCCCTGCTGCGCGAGCGCGTCCAGCTGCGGCGTGCGCACGACAGGATGCTGGAGCAGGGAGAGACAGTCGCCGCGCATCTGGTCGGGCATGATGAGCAAAATATCCGGCGACTTTTCGAGGGACGCAGCAGCGGAGCTGGCAGCTTTTCCAAGCAGTGGATAAGTGGCCGCGCCCAGGCCGGCGAGCCGGAGAAAATCCCGGCGCTTGATCCGGTGTGCGCCTATCATGGCCGGCTCCGTTCTTGCCCTTGCGTCCGACCTGGCCTTGCCGCCAGCCCTGGCGCGCTACCGGGCAAGGCCGTGACCGGTGTCGGCAGCAGGGCCGCCAGCACCAGGAGCGGCGCTTTCATGGGGACGGTTTGCATCACTCACGGCGCCTTGTTCACGCCTTTGATTTTGACTTCCGCCGCCGGCTGGTCGCCGATGACTGCCTTGCGCCAGCCCGCCCATGCGGCTTGCAGTTGCTTGACCTTGTCCGGTTGTGCGGCGGCGAGGTCGCGGCTTTCGCCGATGTCCTGGCTCAAGTCATAGAGGCCGAGGATCGGCTCCTTCGCCTCTTTGGTGGGCAGGGCACAGGTCAGCTTCCAGTCGCCTTGCCGGATCGCCCATTGCTTGCCGTATTCCCAGCATAGGCTTTCGTGCGGCATTTTCTTCGCGCCGTTCAGGTAGGGCAGCAGGCTGACGCCGTCCATCGGCCACTTCGCATCGCGCTGCACACCGGCCAGTTCCAACACGGTCGCCGTCAGATCCATCTGGATGACGGCCTGGGTAAAGGTCGTCCCCGCCTTGAGGTGGCCGGGCCACTTCATGAAGAAGGGGACGCGGACGCCGCCTTCCCACGTCTCGCCCTTGCCGCCGCGCAATGGCGTGTTCTGCGAAGCGTTCGGCGCGTTGCGCACGATCGGCCCGCCGTTATCGCTGATGAAGCAAACCACCGTCTGCTCTTCGAGGCCGGCCTCCTTCAGCGCCTTCAGCGCGCGGCCAATGTTGTCATCCATCGCGGAGAGCATCCCGGCATAGGTGCGCCGTTTCTTGTCCTCGATTGCCGGGAAGCGCGCGAGATAGTCGTCGGGTGCCTCCATCGGGGTGTGCACCGCGTTGAACGCGAGGTAGAGGAAGAACGGCCCGGACTGGCCCTTCTGGCGTGCCAGAAAATCCGCCGCCTCGCGACCGAACGCGTGCGTCGTGTATTCCTTTTCCAGCGCCGCCTCGTGGCCACGGATGATTTGTGTGTAGTGATTGACCTTCGCGGCGTCTTTGGCCTTGGCTTTGGACCGGGCCGCGTTCGGCTTGTCCGGGAAATAGCTGCGCCCACCGCCGAGGAAGCCGTAGAACTCGTCGAACCCGCGCTTGAGCGGATGGCAGGCATCCTCCTCGCCCAGATGCCACTTGCCCACCGCCGCTGTCCGGTAGCCCGCCTGCTTCAGATAGCTGGCCACCGTCGGGACGTCGGCATGCAGACCGGGCTTGCCGGGAGGAATCCAGTCGAAGACGCCATCGCGATAGTGATAGCGCCCGGTCATCAGCGCGGCCCGCGACGGACTGCACACCGTGCCGGTGACGTAGCCGTCGGTGAAGCGCACTCCGCCTGCCGCCAGCGCGTCGAGGTGCGGCGTCGGGACATCCTTGCAACCGTGGGCACCGCAGTCGGCGTAGCCCATGTCGTCGGCGACGATGAATAAAATATTCGGCCGTTCCGCGGCGACGCCGGTGACGCCGATCAGGCCCGCGATGCATAGCGCTTTCAGTTTCATATGTTCGCTCCCTCTTTTCCAAGGCTTGAAAACTCTCCTGTCACATCCGCCGCGTGAGATCACGCGGCCTGCAGCAAGCCGCTCATCCTTGCAGGGCGGGTCACCGACCCGGCGAAACGGTTTCCGCGGCGTAGATGCGCACCTCGTCGAAGTGCGCGTCCTTGCCGTTGACGGTGAAATGGAAGTCGCTCTTGGTCGGGTGGGCGAGGCCGGGCGACTTGAGGTGGCCGATGGCCTTGTCGTCGAGGCTCACGCGCATCGCGTCGCCGGCGATCTCGATGCAGAGGCGATACCAGCGGTGCTGCTCGAGTTGCACCGGCACGGATACGCCGCGGCCGGCGAGGAGCTTGTCGCCCCCGGCCTTACGCTTCGGATCCCGGCGCATCTCGAAGATGTCGTTGCGCATCGCGCCTTCCTTGTCATCGGCCAGCCGGATTTGCTTGGGTGCGACCGCCACGCGGCAGATGTGGCCGGCGTGGGAGCCCTTGAACGCCTTGTCGTCGCAGACGGCGTTGAAACCGGCGGAACCTTCGAGCCGGAACTTGAACTCGATCACGCCATCCTTGAAGGCGGCCTTCACCGAGCCGACCGAACCATGATCGGCGCGCGTCTGGCTGCCGACCAGCACGCCGTTGGTCACGGTGAACGTCGGGATGACCGCCCGCCAATCGCCCAACCCGGTACGCTCAAAATCGTCGGAGACCAGCAGCTTGCCTTTCGCGACGGGCGGCGCGGAGGGAACATCCGCTTCCGCACAGGCAGTAACGGCCATGAACAGGACGAGTATGCGGCAACTGATGGACTTCATTTGTTGGCTCCCGGCTCGCGCCTTCCAAACCTTGGGAAAACCATGCCAGCGGGTTTCCAACCCGTGGAAACCGCGCGACAAGGCGACAAACCGACAAACGTGGCGGCCGTGTGTTTATTGCCTGAAAGACCTGCGCAGGCTGCAAGCCTGCCTTGACTTTCCAAGGTCACCCCGATAAAAAGCGGATGTTCTGAAGGAAGGTAACGAAAGAGAGGTCATTATGTCCAGAGTACAGCACATCGTGATCGCCGGCGTTTTCATCACCGGCGTTTTCTCCGCGACCCGGGCCGATCTGATTGCCCGCTGGGAATTCAACGAGGGCGCAGGCTCCATCGCCTATGACTCGGCCGGCAGCTACACCGGCACCCTGCAAAGCGCCACGTGGACCACGGATCGTCAGGGGCAAGCCGGCAAAGCCCTGCAATGCGGGGTGAGCCAATGGCTGGATGTGCCCGACACGCTCAAGCCCTCCCTGCTGACTGTGGCGTGTTGGATCTTTGTGGATTCGTTTGGCGCGTCGCTCGGCCCGATTGTTTCCTCTGAGAAGGGCGCGGGTGCCGATGGCTTCGCCTTCCGCTTCGGGTACGACACCAGCCAGCATCTCATGTTGGAAACCATCGCGCCGTCGCCGACCTACGGCTCGTTCCCCACCTCGCGCACCGCCGCTTCTGCGGACGCGCTGGTCACAGGGCAGTGGCACCACGTCGCGGGCACCTATGACGGCCAAACGGTGGCCGTGTATGTGGATGGCGCGCTGGCCGGCAGCAACACCTTCGGCCCCCTGCAAACGCTCTCGACGGATGGCAGCATCCCCGTGGGCGTGGGTCATCTGCAAGGCTGGGGCGTGCAATGGTTCCAAGGGCGCATGGATGATCTGCAGGTCTATGACAACGCGCTCACGTCCGGCGAAATCGCCAGCCTGATCCCGGAGCCGTCGTCGGCGGTGCTGTGCGGAGCCAGCATGCTCATCCTGTTCTGGCTGCGGCGACGGCAGGCCACTTGAACCATCCGCCGTAGAAATTCAGAAACCCTCACGCAGCGCGTGAGTGCCACCCTGGCGGCGGCAGCAAAGTAGTTCTCACGCCCCGCGTGGGGGTTCCTGCAATCACAGCTTCCCCATCGTCACGAACTCCTTCTCGCTCAGGACACCGTCGTGGTTCGCGTCGAACGTCGGGAAACGGCGGCGGCCCTCGGCTTCGTCGGGAAACTTGTGGAGATATTCCTCCAGCGTCAGCTGGCCGTCGTGATTGGTGTCCTTCTGCTTGAAGGTGGCTGCGCGGTCCAAAGGCGGCTTGCCGTTGGCCGCCTGCTTCGCCTTGGCGGGCTGCTTGCGCGGCGTGTCCTGCGGCTCGTTCGTCGCCGCGACGTGGTCGCGCGCCTTGCTCGGCGGCAGCGTCTGGCTCCACGCGGTGGCTTTCGCGGTCAGCGCTTTCACCACGTCGGGCTTTTCCGCCGCCAGGTTATGCTGTTCCGATAGGTCCTTGGGAAGCTCGTAGAGCTCCGGCTTGGAGCCATCGTGGTTGACGAGCAGTTTCCAGTCGCCGTCGCGGATGGCGAGGTGCGGCGGGGTGTAGTCATCGCCCCTGACCTGGAACAGCCATTCCCAACAGAGCGGCCGCAGGCGCGCGCGCGGCTGGCCGGACCAGATATCGCTGACGTCCTCGCCATCGGGCCGCACGCTCTCCGGTACCGTGACGCCCGCGAGTTTGCAGACGGTCGGCAGCCAGTCGACGCTGGAGACGACGCTGGTCTCGTCCCTGCGGCCGGCGGCGACGTGGCCAGGCCAGCGCAGCAGGCCGAACGTGCGGATGCCGCCCTCGTACATGCTGCGCTTGCGCGCGCGCAGCGGGCCGGTGTTGCCGACGCCGGCGTTCGCGGCGTTGCCGATGCGATAATCCTCCGCGCCGTTGTCGCTTGAGAAGAAGACGATGGTGTTCTCCGCGAGGCCGAGCTCGTCGAGCGTCTTCAGCAGCCGGCCGATCTGCGTATCGAGATCGGTCAGCGACGCGCAGAAGATCTGCATCTGGCTCTTCAAGTCCTTGGCGTCGCCGAGATATTTCTGCATCCACGGCCCAAACGCGGGATCAGCGGCGCGCGGCGCGAGATGCTCATAGACCTTGAGCTGCTCCGGCGTGGGCTTCAGCGGCGCGTGCGGCACCAGCGTCCAGAGGTTCGCATAGAACGGCCGGTCCTTGTTCTCCTTGATGAACTTGATGGTCTCATCCACGAACAGTCCGGTGGATTTGGCGCGGAAAAACGGGTCCGCCTTGCCGCCTTCCTCCCAGAAGTTCTTGTTGCCGGTGGTGTGACGCACGAAATCGAAACCGTAGGCGTCCGGCGTCGGCGCGTTATCGCCGTTGCCTAGGTGCCACTTGCCGATGTGCGCGGTGGCATAACCGGCCTGCTTGAGCAGCGAGGCGACGGTCGGCGTCTTGGGATCGAGCCAGTCGGGCATCGAGCGCCCCGCATTCTGTTCGTGCGTGGAAAAGTGGCCATGGATTTCGTGGCGCGCCGGATAGTGCGAGGTCATGAACGCGCAGCGGCTCGGCGAGCAGACGGTCGCCGCCACATAGAACTGCTTGAACCACGTGCCCTGGCTGGCGAGCCGGTCCAGGTTCGGCGTCTGCACATAGGGATGCCCCGCGAAGTGCGCGTCGTTCCAGCCCTGGTCATCGGTGAGGATGAAAATGAAATTCGGCCTGCCCCGACCTGTGGTGAGCGTAGTCGAACCAGCGGAGTCGAGGGGGGGGCGCGAACTGGCCGCGCTAGCGGCGAGCGTCAACGCCATGAGTCCTGCACATAGCCATGTCTTCATTTTGTCTTGCTCCTGTTTTCGTCCAGCATTTTAACGGCTGCTTCGTCCTGATATTGCACGCCCCAGCAAGGCCCCCGAGCCAGCTCACAAATTCTTGAAGGCTGCGGAGCTGATTAATTCGTCGTGGGTTTCCCGGCACCATTGCTCCAGTTGCCGCAAGAGGCGCTGCTTCACATCGCGGTGTTCCGGCAGGGCAACGAGGTTGCGCATCTCGTCGGGATCCTGCTTCACGTCGTAGAGTTCGACGCGCGGCAGCGTGATGCCGTAGCGGTGCGGCTCCATCTCCGTCAGGATGCGGTAGGCCACCGGGAACTGTGCTTTGACGCGGAGGGTTTCATCGTAGGTGCGGTTGCGCCAGGTCGCCCAGTTGCGGCTGTCGGCGTTGATCGAGCGATGCAGGTCACGGTGATCGCGGAGGATCAGGCGATGGCGGCCGTCGTAGATGGAGCGCTCCTCCATGCCGGGCTGGCCGAGCTGTGTCTGGCCGGTGACCTCGCCGAAGAGCACGTCGTGCCCCTTCGCGTCGGGCTTGCCTTCGAGCAGCGGGCGCAGCGAAACGCCATGCGTGGGCTGATGCGGCACGCAGCCGGCGTAGTCGAGCAACGTCGGCATGAAATCCACCGTGCTGACGAGCGCGTCGCTGACCTGCCCGGCCTTGCCGCCAGGCGCGCGGAGGATAAAGTTGACGCGCAGCGCGAGATCGTAGGGCTGCATCTTGCCGTGCGGGAAGGCGGGGCCGTGGTCGCCCGCCATGCAGATGACGAGCGTGTTCTGGTCCTGCCCGGACGCGCGCAACGCATCGAGCACGGAGCCCACGGCGGCGTCGGCCAGTTGGATGCCGTCGAGATACTCGGCCCAGTCCTTGCGCACAACCGGCGTATCCGGCAGGAACGCGGGCAGCTTGACCTGCTGCGGATCCACACCGATCGGCGCCTCGTCGCTGTTGCGATAGGGCCGGTGCGGGCTGGTGATCATGTTGTGGAAGAACAGCCACGGCTTGCCGGTGGCCTGCGCGCGGCCGATGAAGCCGGTCAGCAGCTCTTTGCCGGAACCCTTGCCGAGATATTCATCGAACGGGAATTTTTCCACCGGCGCAACGTGCAGCTTGCCGCTCTGGCCGAGGTAATAGCCCTGCTGCTTGAGCAGTTCCACCCAGCTCACGCACCCCGGCTTGAGGCGGCTGTGAACATAGATGGGATTCTTGCGCTCGGCATCGGTCAGCTTCGCCGCAGGCTTCGGGAAATTCTGCGTGTTGTTGCGCAGTCCGTTCGAGTGCGGGTAGAGCCCGGTGTAGATGCCCGCCTTCGAAGGCGAGCAGACGGGATAGGTGGTGAACGCCTCGCGGAAGAGCGTGCCCGACACGGCCAATTCATCCATGCGCGGTGTCTTCAGGCCCGGCGTACCGCGGCAGCCCAAGTGCGCACCTTGGTCCTCGATCAAGATGAACAGGACGTTGGGTGGCTGCGCCGCAGCCAGCGCCGCCGGTGCCAGCAACAACGTGACCAGCAGAGAGAACGTGTGCATCGCCTTCAAGGAACCTCGTTTCTGCACCAAGCCATCCGGCGCGCGAAGTCGCGCTGAAAGTCCGGGCGCCATTTGCTGACCGTGTGCCGTGGATCGCTGCCGTTTTCCACGGGCACATCGCGATACCAGCCATCCGGTTCGGGCCGGAATTGTCCGCCCCAACCGGGCTTGCCGGGATCGTTGGGATCATTTCCGCCGAGCGGCAGGAAGAAAAACCACGAAGGCGTATCGCCTTCCTTCAGGCAACCAGATTTGTTCGGAGTCGTCCACGTCTTGGTCGGATAGAGCGCGCCGAGCGGGCCGGTGCTGCGGACGTGCTGCTCGATCCACTCGCGGCTGGTCAGCGTTTCATCGCCGGTCAGATACATGCCGCGGAAGACGCCTTCGAGCCGGTCGTGGCCGCGCGGGGCCTTGGCGAGGATATAGAACAACCCCGGGAATTCCGTCCGTATCCAGTCGGCGATGCCGTCCTGATCGGCGATGTCATAGACGCGCAGTTTCTTCGCAAACTCGCTCAGGCCCTCTCCACCGCGGTCGTGCTTCACGCGCCAGAGCGCCTGCGCGAGGTCGCTCTGTCCGCCCCAGATGGAGATATTCAATGGCCGCTGTGCCGTGCCGGCATCCACGCGCTCGATGAGCAAGCGCGAGCCTTCCGAGTCACAACCTTCTCCGATGTGCTTCCGGCCGCGCTGTTGGTTGCCGCTCCGGACGCACTGCCGCAGGGCCTCCGCCTCGGGCCAACCGTCGGCGTGCTTCTTGAGATTCGGCAGCACCTGCGCATAGCCCGCGATGATCTGCCGGATGAGCTCGGGCTGCGTGCAGGCGCGCTTCAATTCGCCCGGCGTGCCGGAGGCGCTGGCGATCAGCGCCTCGATCTGGAACCCGTTGGCGTAGACCATCAGGCGGATCATGGACTGCTGGTCATCGGGATCGCCGCCGATATCGGTCAGCACCGCCAGCCGTGGGCGCTCGGCGGCGAGACCGCTGCCCAGCAGCGTCGCCAGCATCAACAAGGTGCAACCGGATCTGTTCATGGTTCAGTCGTACTCGAAGCCCTGCCGCGCTTTGCCGTCGGCGCCGATGAGCGGCTGGGGATCTTTTACGCGGCCGAGCGTGCGGCAGCCGGGGCCGATGCCATCGGTGCCGAGATCGCCCTGCATGGCAGCGGCGAGCGCCTGCAACTGCTTGACGGTTTCCGGATTGGCGGCGGCGACGTCGTTGGCCTCGCCGATGTCGGCCTTGAGGTTATAAAGCTTGGGCGCACCCGGCGCGGCCGCAGCTTGCTTGCCCTTGCCTTTACCCTTCCCGGGTTGATCGCCCGCCAGCTGCAGCTTCCAGTCGCCGTGGCGGACCGCCTGCAGCTTGAGGCCGTGGAAGTAGTAGAAGGTTTCATGGGCCGGCTTCGCGTCCGGTTGGCCGGCGAGCAGCGGCCAGATGTTTGCGCCATCGACCTTGTTGTCGGCCGGGATTTTGGCGCCCGCGAGCGCGACGCAGGTCGGCAGCACATCAATCATGCCGGTGATCGCATCGCACGTGGTGCCGGCGGGAATCTTGCCCGGCCACCACGCGAGCGTCGGCACGCGCATGCCGCCCTCGAGCGTGGAGCCCTTGAAGCCGCGCAGCGGCGCGTTCACGGCGCGCGGCGTACCGCCGTTGTCACTGGTGAAGATCACCAGCGTTTTGGAATCCAGCTTCAACTCGCGCAACGTGTCGAGCACGCGCCCGACGCTCCAGTCTACTTCCTCGACCCAGTCGGCATAGATGCCGTTTGGCGATTTGCCTGCCCATTTTTTGCCGGGATAGAGCGGGAAGTGCACGGCGTTGTGCGGCAGGTAGAGGAAGAACGGCTGGTCGCGGTGGTCTTTGATGAACTGTTCCGCCGCCGTGGTGTAGCGTTCGACGATGCCCTGCTGCTCCTCCTGCTTCACGCGCAGTTTGACCTTCTCGTTTTCCAGCAGTGGCAGCGGCGGCTGGTTGTGGCCGCGCAAACCCGCCTCATCGTTTTCGGCGGGATTGCCGGGACGCGACATCGGCAGCTTGTCGCCGAGGCTGCTCTTGGACCCATCCGCCGCCGGACCCATGTCGTTGGAGTAGGGGATGCCGAGATAGAAGTCGAAGCCGCGCCGCGTCGGCAGGAATTGCGGCTGGTCGCCGAGGTGCCACTTGCCGATGCAGCCCGTCGCGTAGCCCGCTCCCTTGAGCAGTTCCGCCACCGTGCGCTGCTGCTGCGTCAGGCCCACGGCGCTGGCGGGAAAGAGTACGCCGGGAATCGGCAGCACGCGCTTGGGATAGCAGCCGGTCATCAGCGCCGAGCGTGACGGGGAGCAGACCGGCGCGGCGTAGTAGGCCGTGAGCCGGCGCCCTTCCTGCGCCATGCGGTCGAGGTTCGGCGTGCGGTTGAGCTTCGAGCCGAACGGCCCGATATCCGCATAGCCCATGTCATCGATGTTGATGACGATGAAGTTGGGCCTGCCCTGAGCGGGGTCGAAGGGCCTGACGGCATCGGCGGAACGGACCGCAGACGGCAGCGCCAGCAAAGTGGCGGCGCAGAGGACGAGTCTTGGCATCATTTTCATTTTGTCTTGGCTCCCATGTTCATGAATTCTTCGCGAGAGAGAAAACCATCTTGGTTGGCATCCGCTTGTTCGAAGCGCGGCTTGGCGTTCTGCTTTTGGGATGCCGTGGCGAGAAACTCTTCCCAGCTCAATGTGCCGTCGTGGTTCTGGTCGCGCGCAGTGAAACGCGCCACCCGGTCCTGCCCCGCTTGCGCAGCGGAGGTGGCAGCCGGCACCGCCGGAGCGGCCTGTTTCCCACCCTTGGCCTTCTTGTTGCCTTCCGCGTCCTCCCCGGTTTCGCCTTTGGAAATTTCCGTTTGTTTCGCGAAGACCTCGTCGCGCGGGCCTGCGTGCTGCTTGAGCGCCGCTTGCAGTTTGACCCGCGCCGCCCGCGCCTCGGGCGTGAGCGCGGCCTCCGCCAGCGGCGTTTTCTCGCGGTCATCTTTTCCCACATCGTAGAACCGGCCGGTGGTGTAGAGCTTGAACTGCTGGTCGTGGGCAAACTCGGCCTTGGCCGTCGCGCCACCATTCGGGTTGTACCACGCGTAGAGCCACTCGCGCGGCTGGCCTTTTTCGCCGCGCAACTGCGGCAGGAAGCTGCGGCCATCTAGGTTCAACTCCGCCGGCACCGGCGTCGCCGTCGCCTCGCAGATCGTCGGCAGGAAATCCGTCGCATCGATCAGGTCGGTGGAAACTTTCCCGCTGGCCAAGTGACCGGGCCAGTTGCCGATGGCGGGGACATGCGTGCCCCACATCGTCGTCGAGCCCTTGCCGCCGTGCACATCGCGGCCCTTGAACTTCGACACCCTGCCGCCGCCGTTGCCGTTGTCGCCGAGGACGAGCAGCAGGGTGTTGTCGCGCAGCTGCAGCTCCTCCAGCTTCGCGACGACCTTGCCGATGAGCTTGTCGGCATAGGCCACCATGTCCGGGAAATAATTGGGTTCCTTGGCGCCCGCGGCTGCTTTTGTCGTGAGATAAGCGGGGCTGTCCGGCGTCGCGTCGTAGGGTGCGTGCGTGAGCATCATCGGGTAGTAGAGGAAAAACGGCCCGTCTTTTTTCCGCGTGATGAAGTCGAGCGCGTAGTCGCTGACGAGGTCCGGACCGTATTCGTTCTTGCGGTAGTCGTGCTGCTTGCCATTGATCTCGAGTCCCGGGTTTTTGTAGCGGCCGGGCCGGCGGACGAGCTGCCAGAGGCAGTATTCGTCGAAGCCGAAATGCGCCGGCCCCTCGAAGCCGTTGCCCAATTGCCATTTGCCGGCGACGCACGTCGCGTAGCCGGCGTTCCTCAGCAGGTTGCCGAACGTTTTCTGCGACGGATCGAGATGCCCGAAGTGCGTGTAGTTGCGCTTGTTGCCAAGGCCGGTCATCAGCTGCACGCGCGTCGGAGTACAGAGCGGCTGCACGTGGCACTGCTCGAACCGCACGCCCGTCGCCGCCAGCTTGTCCATCACCGGGGTCTGGTAACTCTCGCCGCCATTTGCGGTGACGCACTCGTAGCCGAAGTCGTCAATGAGGATCAGCACGACGTTGGGTTTGCGCTCGGCGGCGTGGAGCATGACCAGAGGTGCGAGCAGGAGCAGCGCAAGCGCAATGGCGCAGCGTGTTGGTCTCATTTCGGTTTTCCGCTCATGTGGATGAACTCGTCGCGCGAGAGGAAGCCGTCCGTGTCGGCGTCCCAGCCCTTGAAGCGCGACTTCAACGTCGTTTCATCGGCCTGATGACTGAAGAATTCCTCCCAGCTCAACCTGCCGTCGTTATTCCGATCCTTCGTCGCGAACAGCGCGGTGCGCTCCTGAATCTTCTCGGCGCTGCCGGGCGCGGCAGTCTGCTTGCCCTTGCCCGCCTTGGCCGGCGCCGGACTCGCGCGCGGCGGCAGTGTCGCGCCCCAGTCGAGCCATGCCTTGTGCAGCTTTTCGGCCAGCTCCGGCTTTTCGGCGGCGAGATCATTCTTCTCGCCGATGTCGTCGGCAAGGTTGAAAAGTTGCAGCTTCGGTGGCCACGGGCTGAGGACCAGTTTCCAGTCGCCCTGCCGCACCGCGCCATGCTCGGCGTTTTTCCAGAACAGGATGTCGTGTGGCGTGCCCGGTTGTGCGCCGGTCAGGAAGGGCAGCAGGTTCACGCCATCGAGCTTCGTGCCGGCGGGCACCGGCGCGCCGGCGGCTGCGAGAAAGGTCGCATAGAGATCCATCGTCATTACCGGCTGATGATAGAGGTGTCCGCCCTTGAGCCGGCCAGGCCAGCGGAGGATGAATGGCTCGCGGATGCCGCCTTCGAGCATCTGCCCCTTGTGTCCGTTCAGCGGCCCGGCGCTGCCCGCGAGCACGTTTGTCGGCCAGCCTTCCGGCCATTTCTGAACCGGCATCTTGGCCGGGCCGTTATCGCTGGCGAACACCACCAGCGTGTTCTCCGGCACCGCCGCCAGCACGCGCCCGACGTTTTCGTCCAGCGAGGCGAGCATCGCCGCAAAATAATTCAAAGGCGGCTGCAACTGGCTGTAGCGCGCCTCGACCTGTTTCGGCGCGTGGTAGGGGCTGTGCACCGCGTTGAAGGCAAGGTAGAGGAAGAACGGCTGCGCGCCGCGCTTGTGCTTCGAGATGAATTCCACCGCGTGCCGGCCAAGGCGATCGGTCAGATATTCCTCGCCCGGCCGCTCCGGTCCCCAGAGGCCCTGCCGCTTGCTCGAGGCGTGCTCGGTCGCGCTGTCCACGCCGTAGTAATGGCCGTCCTTGTCCGGAAAATAATCCGCTTCCCAGTCAATCGTGTCGAAGGTCTCGTCGAAGCAGCCCGCGATGTCCGCGCCGACGTTCCACTTGCCGATGTGGCCGGTGACGTAGCCCGCGGCCTTGAGCGCCTGCGGCAGCACCTTGTGGGTGCCGACGTTGTACTTCGAGCGGTCGTCGTTCCACTGGATGCCGAAACGTTGATTGTAGGCGCCGGTCATCAGCCCGCAGCGGCTCGGCGCGCAGACGGGCGCGGTGACGTAGCCCGCGGTGCAGCGCACGCCGTCGCGCGCGAGCGCATCAATCGCCGGCGTCGGCGTCAGCTTGCCGCCGTAGCAGCCCACGTCGCCATAGCCGAGATCATCGGCAAAAATCAGGACGATGTTGGGCCTGCCCTGACCTGTGGTGAGCGCAGTCGAACCAGCGGAGTCGAAGGGACGTTCCGCCGCCGTGGCCGGGAGTGTCAACAACAGCCCAATCAAAACTGCGCAGATAGTCTTCATGATGTGCACCCTCTTTTGCCTAACGTTTCCAAGGCCTGGAAATTTTAATCGAAATTTGCGAAGCCCTGGGGGAAACTGCATTCCGTTTTCCAAGCCTTGGAACTCTTCGGCCCAACTTTTTCCAAGGCCTGGGAAAAGCGCGTGTTTCTTTTCCAATCCCTGGAAAATCATTCGCCGTTGCCGGCGGCCTTTTTGTTCTTCTTGCCTTTACCCTGGCCCTTGCCCTTTTTCTCGGCGGCCTGCGGCGTGTTCTTCACCGGCATGGGCGCGTTGATGTCCGTACGCCAGGCCAGCATCTTCTGGCGCAGCTCCTGCGCCTTGTCCGGCATCGCTTGCGCGAGGTTCTTCGTCTCGCCGATGTCGTCCTTCAGGTTGTAGAGCTCAAGGTGACCGTCCTCGAAATACTCCATCAGTTTCCAGTCGCCGGATTGGATCAGCCCGACGGGCGTCGTGCGCCACAGGCCGGGCCCGGAGCCGAGATAACCGGGGAAGTGCTGATAGATGGCGTCGCGCTTCAGCGCGGCGGACGCATCGCGCAGCAGCGGGACGAGGCTTTCGCCGTCGAGGATCTGGTTCGCGGGCGGCTTGGCGCCGGCGATGTCCAGCAGGGTGGGGTAGAGGTCCACGTGGATGCTCGGCACGCCGCATGTCGCGCCGGGCTTGATGACGCCGGGCCAGCGGACGATGAACGGCTCGCGCGTGCCGCCCTCATAGAGCGAGCCCTTGCCAGAGCGCAGCGGCGCGTTGTCGGTGATGCCGCCCGCGCCTTCGCCGTCTGCCTTGTCCTTGAAGCGGCCGCCTTTGGCCGCCGGGTTTTCGCGGATGAGTCCATCGGGCCGGTCGTAGCCGCCGACGCCGCCGTTGTCGCTGGAAAAGATGACCACCGTGTTGTCGGCGATTTTCAATTCGTCGAGCAGCGCCATGACGCGCCCGACGCTTTCATCCACGCTGGCGATCATGCCGGCATAGATGGGGCTGTGGTGACCGCCGACCGCCGCCTTCGGCTTGAAGTGTTCGATCAGGTTCTCCTTCGCCTGGTGCGGCGAGTGGACGGCGAAGTGCGGGAGGTAGAGGAAGAACGGGCCATCCTTGTGCCGCTTGATGAAGTCCAGCGCCTGGTTGGTCAGGAAGTCGGCGAGGTACTGGCCCTTCGGGTAATCCACCTTCGGGTTCGTCTTGAAGTCGAAATGCACGCCCATCGAAACGATTGCCTCGTCGAAGCCGCGCTTGCCGGGATGGTAGTCGCCCTCCTCGCCGAGATGCCACTTGCCAAACATGGCGGTCGCATAGCCGGCGGACTTCAGCGCTTGCGCGATGATGACCTTGTCGAGCGGCAGCTTCGTCACGTTGTCCACCGGCCGCAGCGGGCGGCTGCGCCAGTCGAAGCGGTCGATGCCGCCGACCGTGTAGACGCCGGTGCGCGGCCCGTATTGCCCGGTCATCAGCGCCGCGCGCGAGGGCTGGCAGTTCTGGCAGTTGTGATAGCAGGTGAAGCGCTGCCCCTGCGTCGCCAGGCGATCAAGGTTGGGCGTCTCGTAATATTTCGAGCCCTGCACACCGAGATCGGTCCAGCCCAGGTCGTCGGCCAGGATATAGACGATGTTGGGTGTGCGCTGCGCCGTCTTTTCCAGAGGTTGGAAACCGGCGTCGGCTGTTTTTCCAACCATTGGAAACGCGAGCGCCCCGCAGCACGCCAGCCAAAGAACGCTATGTTGAGTAATCTTCATGGGGTCACCTTCATGTGGACGTTGCGCCGGCCGGGCCGGCTTTTTTCCAGAGTTTGATTTCGGCATCGTTCTTCTGCGGCGCGCCCGGTGTGCTGCGGCCGTCGACGATGTATTTCTCCATCAGCTTCGTCAGGCGCTGCACTGTGGCCTTATCCGAAGCCTGCAGGTTTTGGCGCTCCGCGACGTCCTGCGCCATGTCATAGAGTTGCACCGGCGCGCTGTCGCGGCCGCCTTTGCCCCAGCCGCCGGACCCAGAGCCGAAAATTAGTTTCGTCCCGCCCTGTCGGAGCGCGAACAGGCCTTGGATGGAGTGATGTACCACCGCTTCGCGCACCGGCTGGTCTGCGCCGCGCAACAAGGGCAGGAGGCTCACGCTATCTTCGCCGGCGTTGTCCGGCAGCTTCGCGCCGAGCAGGTCGGCACAGGTCGCCATGAGATCGGTAAGGCAGGCGAGTTGAGCGCACGTGCTGCCAGCCTTGACCGTGCCCGGCCAGCGGGCAAGGAAAGGAATCCGATGGCCACCGTCCCAGATGTCGGACTTGTAGCCGCGGAACTGCGCGCTTGGAAAATGTCCGCGGCTTTCGAGCTTGTCCACGCCGGCGGCGGGCGAACAGCCGTTGTCGCTCGTGAAAATCACCAGCGTGGTTTTCGCGAGTCCCGTCTGGTCGAGCGCGGCGAGGACTTCGCCGATGGCCCAGTCGGTTTCCATCACGAAATCGCCATAATCACCGAGGCCGCTTTTGCCCTGCCATTCCTTCGAGGGCACGATCGGGGTGTGCGGCGAGTTCAGCGCGAGGTAGAGGAAGAACGGAGTTCCGCTCTTGGCGCGTTCGGCGATGTAACCGGCGGCATGCCGCACCAACTTCGGCAGCATCTCTACCGGTTCGACCAACTCCGTCACGCGGGCATCGTTGATCACCGACTTCATCATCCGCGCGTGATGGAAGCCAAAGAAATGATCGAAGCCGCGCGTCAGCGGCCCATCGTGCGTGACGGCACCAAGCGGCGCGCCCATGCCTTTGCCGCCGCTCCCGCCGCCTTTTTTCCCGGCACCTTCGATGGTGAAACCGAGATGCCACTTGCCGAGGCAGGCGGTGTGATAGCCGTGCTGCTTGAGCAAAGCGGGAACCGTGAGCCGCTCCGCCGCGATGAGCGGTGACACGTAACCATCGAGCACGCCACTCTGCAGGCGCGAGCGCCACGCGTAGCGGCCGGTGAGAATGCCGTAGCGCGTCGGGGTACAGACCGAGGAGCCGCCGTGTGCGTCGGTGAAAGCCATGCCCTCCCGCGCCAACCGGTCGGCATGGGGCGTGGCAAGCTTGCCGCGCTGCGGATTCAACGCATGCACATCGCCATAGCCGAGATCATCAGCCAGGATATAGACAATGTTCGGTTTTTGCGCCGCCGTCTTTCCCAAGGGTTGGAAACCGGAGTCGGCGGCTTTTCCAACCCTTGGAAAAAGTACTGCGCCGAGCGCGCCGCATCCCGCCAGCCGTAGAAAATCTCGCCGTTGCATGAAAGGCTTCTATCCTTTTGGGGTGCTCAATTCAATCACCGCGGCGCGGGCGGGGTGGCGTCGAAGTCGGCCTTGGTCAAGACGCCATCGTGATTGCGGTCGAGCCGGTCAAACAGTGGCACCGGGCCTTTGAATTGCTGGCGCGTGACGCGCCCATCGGCGGCGACGCCTTCGCGCTTGCTCACCTGCTCCCACGTCATCCTGGGACGGCCTGTGGATGCGGCGACACCGGCCGGGCCTGTGGCTGCCGGCCCGGCAGCCGACGCATCGCTGGCAGATGTCTGTGCTTCGCCGCAGTTAGCAGGCAGCGGCTTGGCCTTCAGTTTCATTTCAAAGAAGTCACTGACCATCGGCTCGATCTCCGGCCCGCCAAAACCTTGACCGTGCCCCGCGCCCTTGATGGTGTGGAAGCGCACGCTGATGCCGGCCTGTTTGAGCGCCGCGAACAGGAGCTGGCTCTGGTTGATGGGCACCGTGCCGTCCTTATCACCGTGAACGATCAGGAACGGCGGATCGTCCTTGCTGACGAACGTGATGGGATTGGCGCGCGCCGCCTTGGCCTTGTTCTCCAGCACCGCGCCGCCGAGCAGCTTGCTCTCCGGCGCCTCCGCGCCGGCGTGCCGCTCGTAGCCTGGCGTAGTGACGAACACGGCGAAATCCGTCGGTCCATAGTAATCGCACACCGCCTGCACGCGGCTCGACGCATCCCGGTTCGCGCCGACATCGAATTCCTTCACGTCACCGCTGGTGCCGAGCAGCGCGACGAGGTGCCCGCCCGCCGAGCTGCCCCACACGCCGAAACGTTCCGGGTCCAGGTTGTAGTCCTTCGCATGGGCGCGCAGCCAGCGGATCGCGGCCTTGCAGTCCTCGATCTGCGCCGGAAAGATGGCGTCGCCGCTCAAACGGTAGTTGAGACTCGCGACCGCGTAGCCACGCGCGACGAAACCCTGACGCAGCGGCGGACAACCCTCCTTGCTGCCGTTTTGCCAACCGCCACCGTGAATCCAAATGAGCAGCGGCAACGGCGCCTCGGCCTTTTCGGGCAGATAAAGGTCCAACTTCTGCCGTTCATGTCCGCCGCTCACATACGCCAGGTCGCGCTGCGCCTTCACCCCCGCAATCCCCGGCGGGGTCTGCGCCCCAGCCGCCAGCGTGAGCAACGCAAAACAAGTGCCACAAACAAAGCCCTGCAACCACCCACGGAGACCCGATCCCCTCATCGTTTTCATCGCCTGCTGCCTTTCCTTTTTTGCGAACACGGGTGCAACCCTTGCCGCACCGCACAAGCTATATCCATGACTTTCATGTCATTTGCCATCCAGTCGCTGGCCATCCAGCTCCAGGCGCGCGCGCAAGCGGCCATACTCGATTGCCTGCACGGGCAGGTTGTCCGCCGCCGCCATAGCTGCCGCCGTGCCCGCCGACTGTCCGAGGATCATGTAGACCGGTTCCATCCGGATGCTGCCGTAGGCCGCGTGCGAGGCGGAACAGCACACCGGCACGAGCAGGTTGTCGCATTCCGCGCGTTTTGGCGTGAGCGCGCGGTAGCTGATGGGATAGGGATTGACCCGGCCGCCCATCCCGCCCTCGTTCGCGGCCCACCCGTCGGCGGTGACAAAACACTGCGTCTTGTGCGAGTCCATGCCGTATGACCCCACGCCCACGGAATCCGGTGCGCTGCGCCGGCCGGTGACCTCGTGCTCGGTCATTACGTAGTCCCCGATCATCCGCCGCGCCTCGCGCACATAAAACTGATGAGGCCAATGACCAGTGTCGGTGAATTCGTCCTTGGCCAAGCCCCAGCGCTGCGTTTCCTTGCGGAACGCTTCCGGCACGCGCGGATCGTGGGCCATGAAGAAGAGCAGGCCCTTTTGCCAACGTATGTGCTCCGCCATGATGCGCTCGCGGGTGGCATAGTCGCCGTCCGGGTACGCATAGTTCTGCCCGATGAAATCGAAGGAGACCGGCCCCTTGGTGTTCGAATCCGTCTTGCGGTTGGGCATGATGACCTGGAAAGGGTTGCGGCCAAGGGCGGGATTCTCGATGGCATGGCTGGGCTTGGGGTTATCCGGGAAGACCAGGCCCTTCGCCTCCGTGTCCATCCAGCGCAACAGCAGCTCGTAGCGCGCGGGGTCATAGCCCGGGGGCTGCTCGAAGGGTACCTGGTTTTCGGGCACGTCGGTCAGGCAGAGCCGGTAGCAATAGGCCTGCACGCGCCGGTCGCCGGTGCCATCGGGCGCCGGGGCCTGGGGCTCGACCCCGAAGAGCAACCCGCTCGCGCGGTCGCCCGCCACCCGGAAGGGATCCGTCGGCCGAAAGAAATTCCCGAGGTCCTTGTGGTTGGGTCGCGCCTGGACGCCGTTGAACGTCTCGCCGTACACGCGGTTGTCCTCGCGCCCGACATGATAGGCCACGCCGGCCTGCGCCATGAGGTCGCCCTCGTACGTGGCGTCGATGAACACCCGCCCGGCAAAGACGCGCCCCGATTCCATGACGATATGTGTGATCCGGGTGCCGGCCTTCCGCACGCCCTTGGTCAGGTCCAGCCGTTCGCCGAACACCACCGTCACGCCCGCTTCCCGCACCATGTCGCGAAAAATGTCCTCGGCCACGTGGGGCTCGAAGAACCACATGACGCCCTCCTTCGCCGGGTCGTGAATCAGCGGCCGGTGGTAGTCCGACTCCTTTTCGCGGGTCCACGCTGCCGGCCGGGCGTAGTGCTCCTTGACCCGGCGGTAGAACTCGCGTGCCACCCCCCCGATCGTGTCCCGCTTGCCGGTGTCGGTGGCACCCAGCCCCCCGCTGGTCATGCCGCCCAGATGACGGCCGGGCTCAATAAGCAGCACCGAATGCTTCATCCGCGCGGCCTGGACAGCCGCGACGACACCGCCGGCGGTGCCGCCATAGACCACCACCTCGGCGGATGCAAGGGCCTCCGCGGCGCGTAGCCCGGCCGATGGCACCAGCAGCATGGTGGCGAGCGTCAGCGATGTAATTCGTTTCATTTGGGCCTATTCGGGCTTATCCAGAGTGCGAAACGTTTCGTCGGCGAAAAGTGCGTCGGCGAGCTGCTGGTAACCGATGGCCAGCGGATGGCTCGCGTCGGCGTATGCTTCGCTCGGGAGCAAAGCAGGCGCGATGCAGGCGATATGGTCTTGGCGCAGTGCCGTGGTGATTTCGGTCTTCAGCATCGCCAAACGCGCTCGGCTGTCGGCCGTGAGCATGTGCTCATTGAAGGGCAGGAGCAAAACGATGACGCGGTTCTGGCGCTGTTGGAGGATCTCGACGGCGCGGCGGAAAGAGCGCCATTGGAAGGATGTGTCCCGCGGCACCCACGGGAAATCCTGCGCGGTGATGCCCTGCCGGGTCCACGGCTCGGGCTTGTGGCGGAGCTTATCCTTGGCGGCAGGTAGCGTCAGCGAGATCGCGTGCAGCGGGTTCTCATAGGGATGCTCCAGCGTCCATTCGGGTATCGTCGAACGCGCGAAATAGACCTGCTGCATATGCCGGGTCCAGGCATTGAAGGCGCTGTAGCGGTCAATCACATGGCCGAGGCGCGTCGCAACGTCGGCTTTGTAACATGGAATTTTCGGAAAGAATTGCGGGACGAGCTCCGGGTGGTTGAAGTCGAACTCCTTCCG
>CAIWHP010000211.1 GCA_903912445.1 uncultured Lentisphaerota bacterium | reverse complement strand
TAATTGCCCCCCCATTTTGTTCCTCCTCTTCAACCGGCCCGACCTGACGCGGCGGGTGTTCGAGCGCATACGCGAGGCGCGGCCGGCACAGCTCTTCGTGGCGGCGGATGGCCCCCGCCCCGACCGCCCCGGCGAGGCGGCGTTGTGTGCCGAGGCCCGCCGCGTGATGGAAGGAGTGGATTGGCCGTGCGCTGTAACGACCCTGTTCCGGGGAAAAAACATGGGTTGCCGTTCAGCCGTCGGCTCGGCCCTCACGTGGTTCTTTGAACAGGTCGAGGCCGGCATTATCCTGGAGGACGACTGTCTCCCCGATCCATCATTTTTCCCATATTGCGCTGAGTTGCTGGTTCGCTACAAGGACCATGAGCAGGTGCTGTCCATCAGCGGTGACTGCTTTCAGCCGGATGGATTTGAGCCCGGCGCCTCGTACTATTTCTCGTTCTATCAACACATCTGGGGCTGGGCAACCTGGCGGCGCGCTTGGCAACATTACCAGCCAAAGCTAGAGCACAATCCGTGTTTGCTCGATATCGAATGGCTGTGCCGTCACCTGGACAGCAAGCCGGCAGGGCGCTATTGGCGCGACATCATTGAGCGGTACCATCACGACCAAATCGACACGTGGGATTATCCGTGGCTGTTTTCGTGCTGGGCCCACCAAGGGTTGGGCATTGTGCCGGCGCGCAATTTGGTGACCAACATAGGCTTCGACTCCCGGGCTACCCATACAGCCAACCAGTTGTTTCCCAAAGCCATCCAGCCCGCCTACCCGATGCCTTTCCCCCTGCGTCATCCGGACCACGTCAGCCGCAGCAGCGCGGCCGATCATGCCTTCGAAGAGCTGGTCCTGCTGAGCAAGCCGATCCAGCCGCCTGCCCCCCATCCCGCCGGTGGGCTACGCATCCTCTCTGCCCTCCGGCGGATTACAGGGCAAATTTTGCAGCGTGTCCGGCGGCCGATCTCAAGTGAGCAGCGGGAAGCAGCGCGGTTGAGGCAACTGCCGCGCTACCAGGCCACCACGACACCCCTGCTCAGCCGCCTCATCCAAATCGTCGATGCGCCCACCTTCCTGGCGGGCCGACAGGAGATTTTCGACCGCAAGGTTTACGACTTTGAGGCCGGCCGAAGCGATCCGGTGATCATCGACTGTGGCGCCAACATCGGGTTAAGCGTTATTTTCTTCAAACAGCGCTACCCTGCCGCAAGGCTTGTCGCCTTCGAGGCTGACCCGAATATCTTCCGTGTCTTGGAATACAATGTCGGCCAATTTGGTTTTACGGACGTGGCCCTGCATAACGAGGCGGTATGGACCCACAACGGCGAACTGTCGTTTTGCCTGGAGGGCGGGTTCTCCGGGCGTTTGCCGAAAGGTGACGGGGACGCACCTACGCAGGTCCGGGTCCAAGGCTGTCGCTTGCGCGATGTGCTGACCAAGGGCCCGGTGGACTTCCTCAAACTGGATATCGAGGGCGCCGAAGCCGCCGTCCTGGAGGATTGCCGGGAATTTGTGCGCAGCGACTGGATTCGGCATCTCTTTCTCGAATACCACTCGCACGCCGAGGAACCACAGGTCTTGCATGAGATACTGGCGCTCCTGACGGCCGGGGGCTATCGCTACCATGTCGACGTTGCGTATGCGCGAAAGCGCCCCTTCGTGGATCGGCAGACGCTGGTGGGCATGGATCTGCAACTGAATGTGTATGCATATAACGCGACATCCATCTGACGCGCGCTCCGTCACGTTGGTCACGCCCGTCTATAAGCCGGACCTGACGCCAACCGAAGTGCTTTCGCTGGAGCGCGCCCTCACCGTATTGGCGCCCTACGATCACCATCTCGCGGCGCCAGAGGGCCTGAACCTCGAAAAGTACGAGGCGTTGTTCGCCAGGCACGGCAAACGGGCGCGGGTGGCTCGCTTTCCCCCCGTGTCGTTTTCCAGCGTGGAAGCGTACAGCCGCTTGCTGACAAGCTTGGCCTTTTATCAGCGTTTCCGGCGGTATCAGCACCTGTTGATCTACCAGCTTGACTGTTACGTATTCAAGGACGACTTGCTGGCATGGTGCGCCCGGGGTTACGACTACATAGGCGCACCATGGTTCAAGGGGTTTCACGGCGCAGCCGAAGATGCCGAGATTCTGGGTGTGGGCAACGGCGGGTTCTCGCTCCGGCGTGTTGCCGCAGCCCGTTCGGCGTTGTTCCGTTATCACGCGGCGAAGTTATGGGCATGCAGCCTGGGTCGGTTGACGCGTCCGTTTGATCCTCAACTGTGGAACCAGCACCTTCTGGTAAATGAAGATAAGTTCTGGTGTCATATTCTGGGCTCGCTTGTTCCGGGGCTCCACATCGCGCCGATAGAAGAGGCGCTGTCCTTTGCCTTCGAGGTCAACCCTCGTCGTTTGTTCAAGATGAACGGGGAACGCCTGCCCTTCGGTTGTCATGCCTGGCACCGCTACGACCCGGACTTCTGGGCGCAATTCATCCCCGGCGAGAAAGCGTTATGACGACTTGGGCCGGCTCCTTCCGGGTTCAAAGATGGGCACGCATCAAAGGCGCAATTTTCTTGCGCGTTCGCGCCAGCACATGCCGCGTCCAGCCTTCTGATCGGCTCATGGCTGCACAACGCGTGCCGGCAAAATTCCAGGGCGGGTGTAAATAAAGCATGGCTCGAACGATCATACGCGCGCATCAAGCCTGGTGGCACATCAACTGGCGGGAGTTGTGGGAGTACCGCGACCTGCTGCGGCTCCTGGCCAAGCGGGACCTGACCGCGGTCTACAAGCAGACCATCCTCGGCCCGCTCTGGTTCATCATCCAGCCGCTCCTGACGGCCGTCGTCTTCACCATCATCTTCGGCAAGGTGGCCGGCATCTCGACCGAGGGCGTGC
>CAIWHP010000210.1 GCA_903912445.1 uncultured Lentisphaerota bacterium | reverse complement strand
GCGGACGCACGCAGCCACTCGGCCTGCTTCGGCGAGCTCTTTTCCGTCGCGACCTGGGTCCAGCGCTGCCGGTAGGCGACCACCTGGTCCGTCCCCTGGTCGCACTTGTTCAGCAGCGCGACGATGGGCGCCTCGTGGAACAGCAGCCGACGCATCCAGCCCTCGTCCTCGGCGCGCGGCGCGGTCGAGCCGTCGAGCACCAGCAGCACGACATCGACGCCCTCGACGGCGGCGCGCGCCGTGCGGTTCATCACATGCCCGAGGTCATAGCTGGCCTGATGCACGCCGGGCGTGTCGAGGAAGACGAGCTGGCCGCGCGGCTCGTTCAGCATGCCGCGCACCATGCGGCGCGTGGTCTGGGCGACGGGGCTGACGATGCTGACCTTTTCGCCGAGCAGGCGGTTGAGCAGCGTGGATTTGCCGACGTTGGCGCGGCCGACGATGGCGACCATGCCCGCGCGCTTGCCGCCTGCGCTTGCTGCCGGCCCGCGCCGGACCTGCGTCTGCGGAACCGCTCCACCGGCGGCGGCGGGCGGTTTAGGGGCAGGGCTGAGCCCCGTTTTGGGGTACCCGCCCTTGGCGGGGCGCGGGGCGTGCGCCGTGGCTTTGCGTGCCGGCCCGGGTTTCGCGCGCGGCTGTTTCTGTTCATCGTTCACAATTCCACCACCTCTCCCGTTTGCGGCTCCAGCACCGGCGCGGACTGCATCGCGCGCAGCGCCTGCGCCAGTGCGGCGCGGATCTTCGGCTCGCCGTGGACCAGCGCGATCCGGCGCGGCTGGACCTGCCGGACATAGGCCAGCAGGTCGTTGCGGTCGGCATGCGCGCTGAAGGCGTTGAGCGTGAGCACCTCGGCGCGGCGCACAAACTCGTCGCCGAAAATCTTCACGCGCGGCGCGCGCTCGACCAGCCGCCGCCCCAGCGTGTTCGCGGCCTGGAAGCCGACGATCAAAATCGTGTTCGCCGGGTTCCCGACGCCATGCTTGAGGTGGTGCAGGATGCGGCCGTGTTCGCACATCCCGTTGGGCGCGATGATGACGCAGGGCTCGTCGCTCGCGGTGATCTTTTTCGACTCCTCGACCGTGGAGGAGAAATGGACCCAGTCGGGCCGGAGGATGCTGCCCAACTGGGCGAGCAGCGCCTGCGTTTCGGCGTCGAAGTAGTCGCTGTGCCGGCCGAAGATCTGCGTGAGTTCGACCGCCATCGGGCTGTCCAGATAAACCGGCACCTGCCGCACGCGGCCGCTGCTGAAGAGGTTGGCCAGGTGGTAGAGGAGCTCCTGCGCGCGCTCCAGGGCGAAGGACGGAATCAGCACCTTGCCGCCGCGCGCAAGCGTGCGGTTGATGGCGGTGCCGAGTTCGTCCTCGGCGCGCGTCGCCTCGTCGTGCAGCCGGTCGCCATAGGTGCTCTCGAGCACGAGCAGGTCGAGGTCGCGCATGCTTTCCGGATCGCGGATGATCGGCAGATCCTTGCGGCCGAGATCCACCGCAAAGCCGACGCGCGCCTGCCGCCCGTCCTCCGCCAGCTCAAACACATTGACCGCCGCGCCGAGGATGTGGCCCGCGTCCTGGAACAGGACGCGGATGCCGGGCGCGGGCTCGATCGTGTCGCCATAGCGGTGTCCCTGAAAGAGCTTGAGGGCCGCCTCGGCATCGGCCGCCGTGTACAGCGGCGCGACGGCGGGCAACCCCTGGCGGTTGGCCTTCTGGTTCAAGTAGGCCGCGTCCTGCTCCTGGATGCGCGCGGCGTCGCGCAGCATCACCCCCGCCAGCGCCACGGTCGCCGTCGTGGCGTGGATCGGTCCGGCATAGCCGGCGCGCGCGAGCGACGGCAGGTTGCCGCAGTGGTCGATGTGCGCGTGCGAGAGGACCACCGCGTCGAGTGCCGCCGGCGGACAGCTCAACCGTGTGTTGATGGCCCGGGCCTCGTCGCGCTTGCCTTGGAACAGCCCGCAGTCGCGCAACACGCGCCGCCCGCCCGCCTCGACGAGATGCTGCGAACCGGTCACCGTCTCCACGCCGCCCAGAAATTGAATGCGCATATCGGGAAACTACAGCTAAACGGGTGAAAGTGGAAGGATAGATGCGCGCGCCCGACCGCGCCGGCCCCCTGTTTCCGGGGCCGGGGCGCGGCCCGCGGCTGCGGGATTACGACGGAAACAGGCGTGCGTGAAAACCGGTAAATTTCTTTGCCCCCCAAAGCGCGCCGCGCGTCCAGAAAAAAATGATGCAGTTTCGCCGCGAAAATCAAGGCAAACCACAACATCTAGTGGCGGGTGCTTGACAGCGCTACTGGATGTTGGTTGTATCGCGCCTGTTGCGAATCGTTCGAGGGTGATGAGGATTGGGTTAAATTTTGGCGAGGTTTATCATGGAGAGCATGGTTGAAAAAGGTGGTGTGGCGGCGGTGCAGACGCGGCTGGATGGTTTCCGTAAACGGGACGGCCTGATCGTGCCGTTCCAGCGCGAGAAAATTACCGGCGCCATCCGCAAGGCGTCCGAGAATGTCACGCGGCATGGCGGCGTGCCCGTTCCGGCGAGCATGCCGGAGCTGGTGACCGAGCGCGTGCTGGAGCAGCTGAGCCAGCCGCAGAGCGAATATTTTGTATCGGCGGACGACAAGGGCCAGCGCATCGCGCACCTTGAGGACGTGCAGGACCTCGTCGAGGTGGTGCTCGCGGAGATGGGGCACGCGGCGGTGGTGGCGGCCTACAAGCGCTATCGCAAGCTGCGCGAGCTGGCGCGCGAACACATCCGCGTCCGCGACGCCAACCAGGGCGGGCGCAAGGATGTCACCGACGCCAGCCTGCTGCTGGTCGAGAGCGTCTCCGCCGATGAGACGCTGCCGTGGGACCGCGCGCGCATCATCAAGCAGCTGACGGAAAAGATCCGGCTGCCGGCGGAGCTGGCGGCGGGCATCTCGAAGGCGGTCGAGAACCACGTGATCGCCTGCGGGCTGAAGACCGTCAGCACGAAGCTGATCCGCGAGCTGGTGAACAACGAGCTGGCCGCGCGCGGCTACCGCGCCGAGCTGCAGGACCTTTCGCTCTACAGCATCCCGCGCGACTACCTCGACCAGCTGATGTTCACCAAGAGCGTCGAGAACAGCAACATCGTCAACAACAACCCCGAGGCCGTAAACCTCGGCATCGCCGAGCTGATCCTGAAGCAGTGGGCGATGGACACGATCTTCTCGCCGGACGTGAAGCACGCGCACAACACCGGCGCGGTGCACCTGCACGACCTGGGCTACCCGCACCGCGTCTACTGCTCCTCGCACTCGGTGGAGTACGTGAAGAAGTACGGGCTGACGGGCCTGAGCAACCTGAACACGGAGAGCAAGCCGGCGCGCAGCGCCTCGGTGCTGACCGGCCACCTGAACACGTTCCTCGCCTCGATGCAGTCGAACTACGCCGGTGCGCTCGGGCTGGCCTACCTCAACATCCTCTACGCTCCCTACCTTGAGGGCATGAACGCCAAGCACCTCAAGCAGGTGGCGCAGGAATTGATTTTCAACGGCTCGCAGAACGCGTTCTCGCGCGGCGGCCAGACGTTGTTCCTGGATTTCAATATCCACTCCGGCGTGCCCAGCTATCTCAGGCCCGTGCCCGCGGTCGGGCCCGGCGGCGCCTACATGCTGCGCCGCGCCGATGGCACGAAGGTCCAGCTGTGCGAGGTCCGGCGCGACGAAAAGACGCCGGGCGGCTGGCAGCTGATGGACCTCTACCTCCTGGAGGACGGCCAGCGCCGGCTGGTGCTGCGCGAGGTGGTGGATGCGACCACCGGCGTGGGCTATGACAAGGACGTCGCCGGCGCGCTCGCCGAGCGCGGCGAGCACATCGTCACCTATGGCGACTACACCGAGATCGCGCAGAACTTCTCCCGCGCGCTGCTCGAGGTCTGGGAGGACGGCGACAAGAACGGCCGTGTCTTCGAGTTCCCGAAGTGCGACTTCCACATCAGCGAGGAGACGTTCTCCGACCCCGCGCAGTACGCGATCTTCCTGCGCGCCTGCGAGGTCGCCAGCCGCAACGGCTCGACCTACTTCATCTTCGACCGCGACGCCGTCACGCTCTCCGCCTGCTGCCGGCTGCGCACGACGATCCAGGACAACTACCTGCTGCGCCACCCCGAGAGCCTCCGCTTCTGCGGCTTCCAGAACGTCACGATCAACATCCCGCAGTGCGCCTACACCGCCGCGCGCAAGGGCCACAAGGACCTCGGCGGGCTGCTCGAGGAAATTGACCGCCTGCTGAACATCGCCGTGCAGGCGCATCTGCAGAAGAAGGCGACGATCGCCGAGATGATCTCCGAGCCCGGCCGCCCGCTGTGGCAAATCGGCAAGCCGGCGTGCGACGGCAAGCCCTATGTCGAGCTCGACAAGTGCACCTACATCATCGGCCTGATCGGCGTGAACGACGCCGTGCAGTTCCTGGTCGGCCGCCAGCTTCATGAGGACCCGGCGGCGATGGACCTGGCGCTCAAGGTCGTCGCGCACATGTTCCTGCGCGTCCGGGAGTTCACGGAGCAGTACGGCCTCAAGTTCAGCATCGAGGAATCGCCCGCCGAGAGCGCGGCGCGGCGGCTGGCCAAGGCCGACCTCGTCTTCTTCCCGGCCGAGGCGCGCAGCATCGTCAAGGGCGACAGCGAGGATGTGGCCTACTACACCAACAGCATCCACCTCGCACCCGAGGCGGATGTCGGCCTCGTCGAGCGCATCCGCGAGCAGAGCAAGTTCCACAGCCTGATCGAGTCCGGCGCGATCATCCACGCCTTCGTCGGCGAGGAACAGCCGTCGCCGGAGTCCATCGCCCGCCTCGTGCGCGAGACCTTCTTCCGCACGCAGTCGGCCCAGCTCACCATCTCGCCGGAGTTCACCTATTGCAACGACTGCGGCCACAACATGCGCGGCCTGCACGAGCGCTGCACCCAGTGCCGGACCGAGAACGTCGAGCAGGAGACGCGCGTCGTCGGTTACTTCAGCAAGATCAAGAACTGGAACAAGTCCAAGCGCTACGGCGAACTGCTCGCCCGCCAGCGCGGCCGCTACCGCGTCGAGACGGCGGACCAGCCGCCCCAAAGTTGAACCACCGCACCGCGGCAATCTTCCATCGAAAACAAAGGCTCCCGGGGGTTTTATGGCCAAACATTATCGCATCCTCGTCTTCGGCAAGAAAGACTGCGCCAAGTGCAAGCAGCTCAACCAGCGCATCGACGATCTGCTGGTCGAGCCCGACTGGGCGGAGTTCGAGAAGTGCTACTACGAGCTCGGCAGCATCGAGGGCCTCGTCGCCTTCTGCAAGGCCGAGTGCATCAACCCGCAACGCATCCCGGCCTTCGTCGTCACGCGCTTCAACGAAAGCACAGGCGCGTACGACTTCGTGCCGAACCCCGCGCCCGGCGCGGACGATCCGGTCTGCAAGACGGCCAAGCTCTACCAGCACCTCGGCCTGCAGACCGATTACACCGAGGCCGGCAAGGGCGTCCTGCCGCCCAAGATGATCGCGGCCGTCCTGCAGCAAGCCCGCGGCTGAAAAACCGCACCGTGGTGCGCGGGAGTACCGGAGCGATGGAGCGTTGGGTTCCAGGCCCTTGCCGTAAGCCGTTGGCGGGCGCCGGGCCACAGGTCCGCCGCGTGAAGGTTGCAGGTTTCAGTTTCCAGGTCTCACGCTCCCGGGTTCATTTCCCATGCGCCGCCAACCGCTAGCCTGGGGCGATATCGCCGTCGTCGAGCCGCAGGCGGCCTTGATCTGGTCGCGTACGCGCCCGGCCGCTTCGGCCACCCGGGCCGCGGCCCTCGGCGCCCGGCACGCCTCGCTCTCGCCCGTCGCCGCCTATCTTAAGCAGCCGACGCTCGTGGACTTCCCCGGCCGCCTGGCGGCGATTTTTTTCCTGAGCGGCTGCAACTTCCGCTGCGGCTACTGCCACAACGCCGCGCTGCTCGCCGCGCATCGCGACGGCATGACCTGGGAGCGTGTCGATCAGGCGTGCGTCAATTTTCGCAAGCACTGGGCCGATGGCGTCGTCATCACCGGCGGCGAGCCGACGCTCGCGCCGGAGCTGCCCGAGCTCATCCGCCGCCTCAAGCGCCATGGCTTTGCGATCAAGCTCGACACCAACGGCTCGCGGCCCGAGGTCCTTGCCGCCGTCCTGGCGGAGGTGGACTATGTCGCGCTCGACATCAAGTGCAGCCCGGCCGCCTATCCGCGCCTGACCGGCTTCACCGAGGCCGGCCGCGTCGCGCAGAGCCTCGACCTGCTCCGCGCGCACGGCGGGGCCTATGAGCTGCGCACCACGCTGCTCGAGGACTTCCACACCGACGAGGAGCTCCGCGAGGTCGGCCGCTGGATTGCGGGCGCGCGCCGCCTGGTGCTGCAGCCCTTCCTGCCGCGCGAGGACCTGCCCGACCCCGCCTTGCGCACGCGCCCGCGGACCGCCCCGGACCGGCTGCGCGCCGCCGCCGAGCTCCTCCGTCCGCACGTCCGCGAAATCGTCTGCCGCGACTGACCGCGCGGCCGCGCCCTCGCCTTGGCGGCTACGTTGTGCTCACGCAGGCGACGTTCACCTTGCGGGCTTTGGGGCAGGGGTCGTCTGGGCTGCCGATCCTTGGATGAAACAGCCGCACGCGCCGACACCGGCGGCACGGTCAGCAGTTAAATTTCCTTGTGATATTTTCCCCGCTTCGCAAAGATGCTCGTGGCCGGTGGGTTTGTCGAAAAGGACGGCGTTGGGCGGGGACGCCGCTGAACAGCCCAAGAAGCCATGAATTGCAGAAGGGCAGGCGCAATGCAGAAACAACGTGGGAGTGCAGTTGCAGGACGGGCTGCTGCCGCGCAAGCGTCGGCGAAAACAATACAGGGCGCGGCCTGCTGCGGTACATCGCCGGCCGGGCCGCAGGCCAGCGGTGGCCTCCTGCCAGAACACAAGCTCATCATCGTGGGCGCTCACCATATGTTCTCTGAGATGTTAACAACTGCCTTGAAGCGGGTTGCGTGGTTGCGGTTGGCCGGTACGGCCGGCAACGTCACGGAGGCGCTGGTGGTGGCGGCGGGGGTGCGGCCGGATCTTGTGCTGCTGGACATAAAAATGCCTGGCGCTTGTGGGTGGCACCTGATCGCTCCTCTGCGAGAAATCCTGCCCGCGGTGCAGATCGTCATGCTGTCCGCGTTCCTCGACCCGTTCACGGTTCTCCGGGTGCTGGAGAGCAGGGTGGACGGCTATGTGGAGAAAGGTTGCCAGTTGAGCGTGCTCTTGGAGGCGATCCATTGTGTCCGGCATGGAGGGACCTTCTTTAGCCCCGGTTTTGCCGTTGCCAAGTCGCTCGTCCTGGGCTCGGCCGAGGCTTTCCACAAAATTTTGAGCCAGCGCGAGCAGGAGATTCTGAGGCTCGTGGCCCGGGGCCTGAGCGATGACGCGATCGCCCTCCACCGCAGCATCTCGGTGCATACCGTCGCCACGCGACGCAAGCGCATCCGGGCGAAGTTGGACGTGCACTCCGACCGCGAGTTGCTGGCCTACGCCCAGCGCTGGGGCTTGGCCTGCAAAGGTCCCGAGTCCACCCGCTGTTCGCTGACACCGCCCTGCAGCGTCGGCTGGAGCGCCGGCCACCGCGCAGCCCGCCCGTGCTCTTCCGCGCCACAGCCGCTGCCGGGAAACGCTACGGTGCCCCGGAGCCGTCCAAGGCGGCCAGCCTTATAAAAGGTCAAAGCACCCGCAGAACGACCCGGTACAAGGCCATTATTGCTTTATACAAGGGCCCTCCCGTCCGGCTACATTATGCCTGTGTCGGCGGGAACCGTTTTATGGGCTGAATTTTGCGGGGCACCGGAAGCGACAAGGAAACAAAATGACGATAAAAGCAAGTCTTCGACGTATGGGTGTGGCCATGTTGACGGGCATAGTGTGCGCCGGTGGTGGCGTCGCACAGGCGCAGTATGTGACCAATTATGTGGATGGAGTGACCAACACAGCGGTTGATTTGGCGACTTTCGCTGCGAACACTGCTAATAATGCTTTGATCATTCAGAATGGTGGATGGCTACAGTCCGATTACGGGATTGTGGCGTGGGGTGCGACGCCGGCCTCTAATAATTTGGCTGTTATTACGGGGGCGGGGTCAACGTGGACCGCAACGAATAACCTGACTGTTGGCAACGGCTCATCCTACAATCAGATGCTCATCAGCGCCGGTGGCGTGGTCGCCAATTCTAACGGCTTTATCGGTTGGATTGGCCTGGAGGGCAGCAATGCTGTCACCGTCACCGATTGGAATTCACAGTGGAATAACAGCGGTGCGTTGAGCATTGGCGGCAATAATCAATCGGGCAACCAACTGCTTGCCTCGAACTACGCGGTGGTGACAAGCGATAGCGGTGCTATCGGCTTCGGTGGCGGTCATAATGCCGCCTTGATCACGGATGGCGCCGTTTGGAGCAATAGAACCGACCTTGTCATTGGGCCGGTTGGTTTAAGCGGAAGCCGGGGTTTTTACAACTCGCTGACGGTCGCCAATGGCGGCCGTTTCGTTGGCAGTAACACCATAGTCGGGCAATCTTATGATGCCAGCAGTAACTCCATCCTGGTCACCGGCACGGGTTCCACCATGCTCAACAGCGGTTCCCTCGTCATCGGTGACACGCTCAGTTACGCCGCGGGTACCGGCAACAGCCTGACCATCGCCAACGCCGGCGCGGTGAGCGCGCACGATGCCATCATCGGTAATGGCGCGAGCAGCAACAGCGCGTTGGTCACCGATGCCAGTTCGCAGTGGAATATCACCAGCAATCTTTTTGTTGGCGTGGGGGGCAGCGGCAACGCCTTGACGATCGCCGCCGGCGGTCAAGTGCTGGTGGGGGTGGGTCAAGTGCCTATCGTCCCTGCCACCTTCAGCACGGTTAGCATGGGCGCGAACGCCGGCGATCAAAACAATGCGATCCTCGTAACGAACGCCGGCTCCCTGCTGCAAGCGAATGTGATCAATGTGGGCGCGCAAGGTTCCGGAAATGCCCTGAGCATCAGCGACGGTGGACACGTGACCGTGAGCGACTTGGTGCAGGGTTTTGGCCCTTTCCTGACCAGGACCTACGGCGTGGTGAATGTTGGCCAGGCAGCGGACGCCAACCACAACAGCCTCACGGTGGATGGTTCCAGTTCATTGCTTCAGATCGCTGCGCCTGCCCTCAACATCGGTAATCAAGGTTCGAGCAACACACTGCAGGTGAGCGGTGGGGCTCAAATCGTGGTGACCGATTCCCAGGTCAAATTGGGGAATTGGGTCACGCTGCTAAGTGCTGTGAATATCGGCGCCGCGGCTGCGGCCGGCGGCAACAGAGCCGTCATCACCGATGCCGGTTCGCTCGTTAAAGCCTCCATCGTGGACGTGGGCGCCGATGGCTCCGGCAACAGCCTGACGATTGCCCATGGCGGCACGGTCTCCTCCTCGTACGGCATCATCGGCTCCAACTCCATGGCGAGCGGGAATGCGGTGCTCCTCACCGGGGCGGGTTCCCTTTGGTCGAACACCAGCTTGCTGGCCATCGGCGGTGCAGGATCAAACAACCAGATGACCGTAAGTGACGGCGCCACAGTTGGCGGAAATGGGAGCATTGTGGTTGGCGTCACCAGCAATAGCGCCCATAACAGCTTGTTGATCACAGGTGCTGGTTCATCCGTGAATGGCTGGCAATTGTTGGTTGGCAACGGAGGCTATGGGAACACTATGACCCTGTCCGCCGGTGGCGTCGCCAATGCTGCCGGAGGTATAGGCGGCAGCAACAGTTCGGTCCTGGTCACCGATGCGGGTTCGGCTTGGAACACTCCTGACCTTACCATCGGGGGCTCTGGCGGGCTGTTACAGATCGTGAATGGCGGTGTTGTTTCTGGCAGCAACAGCACCCTCGCGGGCTATCGTGGTTTGGTCGCGATAAGCGGTGTCAACTCCATGTTGACCAATAGCGGCGACCTGACCGTTGGCCATGGTGGCAGCAACAACGGACTGCTCCTTACCAATCGCGGCACGGCGTCCAGCGCCAACGGTTATTTAGGTGTAACTCATTTGGTGTTCGAGGGCCAAGGCGATACCGACTATGGGACTACAGTATATCCTTTCAAAGGCATCGACATCGGAGTTTGGGCTGGTAGCGGCCTGTCCAGCAGCAACAGCGCCGTGGTTACGGGAAACGGCACGGTCTGGAACGTCAGCACCAACCTATCTGTCGGCCGCAGAGCTTCGAGCGATAACACCCTGACCATCGCCAATGGTGGCACGGTCAACAGCCTTAACGGCTTCGTTGGCGACACAGGGTGGGGCGAAACGAACATAGCTGGCATGACTTTTTATGTTTATGCCGACAACAATGCGGCCACGGTTACCGGAAGCGGCTCCGTCTGGAACAATACCGGCGATCTCACCATCGGCCATCTTTACGCCTCCGGCAACAGCCTGACCATCGCCAACCAAGGCACGGTCAATAGTGCCCAAGGTTACCTTGGCGTTCAGAATGCCAGCAACAACTCGGTGCTGGTCACCGGCGCCGGTTCCTCTTGGAATGTTGCGGGTGGCACCATCGTGGGGTCCAACGGCGTGGGCAACACGCTGACGATCGCCAATGGTGGTGTGGTCAATAACGGCAGTGAGATCGAAATTGGTGTTGAAGCTAATGCCCATAACAACAGCGTATCGGTTACAGGTGCCGGTTCAACATGGACCAACCCAGGGTTTAATGTTGGCAGTCTCGGCTCCAGCAACTCGTTAACGATCTCCGCTGGCGGCGTGGTGAACAGTTTGCGGGCCTGCTTAGGCGCGGGGGCCATCAGTGCCGGCAATAAACTTACCGTCGATGGCGGCGTATTGACCGGAACTGACGTTCTCGTCGGCGGTTTGGGCCATGGGAACAACCTGACCATCAGCAATGGCGGTGTGGTGAGTATGACCTTGAGCAGTTTGCAGTACGGTGTTATCGGGCAGGGCGCTAGTGCCAGCAACAACACAGTTTTGGTCACGGGCGCCGGTTCGGTTTGGGAAATGGGTAAAGACCTCAAGGTGGGTTCACAGGGCAGTGGCAACACGCTGGCCATTAACGCGGGCGGCAAGGTCACGGTCGGCAGCAATCTGCATATCAGCGCACAGTCCGGGGCCAATGGCAATGCGGTGAACATCACCGACGGTACCCTCACGGTCAGCAATGGCACGATCATGGTGGGCACGGCCGGCGGTTCCGGCGCGTTCAACCTCGACGGCGGCCTGGTGTACGCAGACAAGCTGGTGGCCAACAGCGGTCACGACAGCGCAGCGACGTTCACCAAGGGCTATATGGACCTGCTCCAGGCGACGGTGGAGAAGGAGAGCGCGCTGGTGGTGGGCGATGGCACGCAGACGGCGCACTTGAACCTGCGCGGCGGCGTGAGCAGCTTCGCCGACGGCCTGACGGTCGCCAACAACTCGATCGTCACCGGGTCCGGTTCGACGACCAATGGCGACGTGCTGATCCAAAACGGCGGCACGCTGTCTCCGGGCAACGGCAGCACGCTCGGCACCTTCTCCTTCAGCGGCAAACTGACCCTGAACGGCACGCTGGACATCACGCTCGACAATGCCGCCGGCACGTTCGGGACCGGCGACTTCGTGGCCGTCAGCGCGCTGTTGGATTTGAATGGCGGCATCATTGACTTCTCCCTGCTCAACGCTCCGGTCAACGAGGTGTATGTGTTCTCCTCCTACGGCAGTCTGACGGGTACGCTTTCGGCCACGAACAATGTGCCGGACGGCTATATCTTCGAGACCAACTATGCGGGTAACGAGCTGGCCCTGGTCATGATCCCGGAACCAGTCACCGCCGGCCTGCTGTTCCTGTTCGGCGGCGGCGCGTTGATCTTCCGGCGCATGCGTCGCTGGAAGAGCTGGTAGGCCTAAGCCGCGCCCTGCGCGGTAGACCCGCGGCCCGTTTCCGAGTCATGGAAACGGGCCGCGTTGTTTTCACGGGACGGATGCTTGGCGAGGACCTGCGAGGCCCCTGTTTCGGTTGTGTCCGGAAGGTTGCTTTGCGCCGCGCAGGACAACGGCGTGGAGGACACGGTGGGCGCCATCGGCCGCTACGTCCGCAACGGCGGCAACTGGTTCGAGGTCGGCGGCTATCCGTTCCACGCCGCGCTGCGCCCGGTCCGCTGCTTCAGGCACAGCCTCACCTATCCGCCGGCGTTTGCATGATTTCATGCGCCTTGAGACGTCCGCCGGCGCGGTGTCGGTGTTCGGCGTGCAACCCCTGACGAATGCCGCCTGGGTGGCGGCGAAAACCCCGGACACGGCATTTGTCCCCGGCACGCTCGGCTGTGGCGGCGATGAGCGCGGCGGCTATGTGGGCCGCGCGTGCAAAACGTGAACCGCGAAGGCGTGCGCCAATTTTCGCAAGCACTGGGCCGATGGCGTCGTCATCACCGGCTGCACGCCGCCGCCGAGCTCCTCCGTCCGCACGTCCGCGAAATCGTCTGCCGCGACTGACCGCGCCGCCCTCCTCCTCGCCGGCCAAGCTCCGCCCTGCGCCTGGGTGGTCCCGGCGCACCAGCTTTTGGGCGTCCGGGTCGGGCCTTGGCAGCGCGCAAAAACTTGCTGTAAATTTATTTTGTAAAAATATATGGTAGATCCTGCCGCTGCTGTTGATGAGGAGCAGCGGGCCGGCCCCGGGGCCTACATTGTTTTCTTGGGGGCGGGCGGGGCGGTGCGGGTTGTGGGCGGTGGTTGTGCAAGCGGAAAGGCTGCTACACATGAAGGCTGGCGGGAACATGCGGACACGAAAGGGGCGGGCCTCCGCCGCAGCGGTTGACGCTTGCGGGGCGGGTTTCACGCTTGTCGGTCTCGTGGGTAAGCGTCAGGCAGGGTTGCGGCCTGCCCTGTGGTGTAACCCCAGCGCGGCGGTGGTGTATGTCTAGCCCCGCGCCGATGGCCAGGCTCATGATCGTGGACGATGCGCGCATGCTCGCCGAAATGCTGGCGACGGCGCTGGCGCGGGAGGCGGGGCTCCAGCTGGTCGGCCTGGCGCACGACGCCCCCGGGGCGTTGCAGCTGGCCGCGCAAGCCCGGCCCGATATCATCCTCTTGGAAATTCAGTTGCCCGGCGCCAACGGGCTGGAGTTGATCGCACCGCTGCGGCAAAAGCTGCCCGCCGTGAAAATCATCATCTTGTCCGCCTGTCTCAACCCTTGTACGGCCTACCGCGTGGTGCAAAGCGGCGTGCAAGGCTACGTGGAAAAGTGCAGCCCGCTGGGCGTGTTGCGCGAGGCGGTCCGGGGCGTCCTGCAGGGCCGGACGTTTTTTTCACCGGGCTTTGTCGCCATGCAAACACGCCTGCTCAAAGCGACGGACGCGTTCCATAAAATTTTGAGCGACCGCGAGCAGATGATCCTGCAGCTCATGGCCGAGGGGTGCAGCGATGCCGAGATCGCCCGGACCCGTGGCATCGCGGAGCAATCCGTCGCCACCAACCGCAAACGCATCCGGACCAAGCTCGCCTTGCACTCCGACCGCGAGCTGCTGGTCTACGCCCGGCGGTGGGGGCTGGGCTCCAACGCGGCGGCGACATGAACGGAGCGCGGCAGGTGCGCCGGAGAGGGTGACCTTTTAAAGGGTCATCTTTCCTGTTTATTTTGTGGACACATTACCGCCTTTTGGGTATTTCATCCTCCGTCCGCGAGATGGTTTTCTTGGAGATGAGTTCGGTTCGGGTGAGGAAAAGGGAAGTGAAGGAGTCCGTGCCGGCTTGTGTGAGTCAGGCACGAAAGGGAAAAGGGAAACAGGAGTGGGGAGACAAAAGAAGATGAAAACGATTCTACGACGTGTTGGTTTTGCGGCCTTGGTGGCCGGTGCCTTGTGTGTTTCTACGACGACCACGCGCGCGCTCACTTTGCAGGATTTGGTGGACGGGCAAAACATCACCAACCTGAATCTTGCCTTTCACAATTTCGACGCTTACATCACGGGCAACGGTGCCTTGACCAATCTAAGCGACGTCACGGTTACCCTGATTAATCCGTCTCCGGCGGGCTTTTATGGCATTAATTTCAACTACAATGTTTTCTTGGATGCCCCGAGCTTGGATTATGACTTGCACCTCACGTATCATGTGAACACGTTGGATACATCGACCTTCGCTTCCAACGCATGCACGCTCCTGTACACCACGGTGGGTGCCGCCGCGTATGTGCATATGGCTGAGTTTATCAAGCAAAGCGATGAAACGACGCTGATCAAGTCGGAATCGTTGACCATTAACGCCGCTAATCCCCTTGGCGGGACCGGGGCGTGGGATCTGGGCAGCATCTATGACAGTATCTTCATTGACAAGGACATCCAGTTTAACACGCTCGCTGGCGATCGGGTGGGCGGGAGCGAGATTGAGCAGACCTTCTTCGTGGTTCCCGAGCCGACCTCGGCTGCGCTCCTCCTTCTGCTGGGCGGCGGCTTGGTGAGTGTGCGGCGGTTCCGCCGTTGGAATCAGAACTGATCCGAGTATCAGGCGATTGTGCCGGGGCCGGTTTCCAAACCTTGGAAAACGGCCCCGGTTTCATTGTCACAGGGGAAGCTCATGAAGGATATCGTGAAATACTGCGGCTGCGCGATGCTGCTGTGGGCCGGTCTCTCCGTGAGTTCGGCGGGCGAGTTGAAGGTGGCCGTGGCCGACCGGATGCAAATCCTCGCCGGGCATCGGCAGCTCACGCAGGCCATGCAGCGGCTCAACGCTGATGACGCCGCGCAAAAAGCAGAATACCAAAAAGCGACGGATAATCTTGATGCCCTACGCCAAGACTTTCAGCGGCTTACCACTGAGTCCCGGAACGTGACTGCGTCGGATTCCGATCGCACCCGTGCCGGCAGTGCGGCCGAGATCCGGGAGGGCGAGATTCGCTTGGGCGAGGCTGCGCTCAAGAAGTTCAACGAGGAGCACCGCCGGAAAATGGCCGCACGGCTGCAGGAGATGCGGCAGAAATATTTCGCCGAGATCCAGGCGGCCGTTAAAGCCTATGCCGCCGAGCAGCAGCTCGCGCTCGTCCTGGACAGCTCGGCTTTGGCGGCGCAGAGCGGCGTCGGCGGCGTGCTCCACGCCGATGCGCAGCTCGACATCACCGCTGCCATCATCGACCGGGTGAACCAGCCCCGCCCGCCGGCGGCGGCGACCAGCGCGCCCGCAGGGCAGCGGAAATAGCGCTCGTGCTTGCCGCAGCGCCGGGCCAACAGTCATCCGGTCTGCAGGGGGCTCTAGCGGCGTCCCGCCGCTTATCCGCAGCGGGGCCTCGTCGCGCGGCGGAGCGTCCCACACGCGCCCGCCGGAAGGTTGCTTTGCACCGCGGCGCATGCTTCACTTTCGCCTGTTGACCGAAAGCCGGCCCATGCAAAAAAATCTTCTGCTGCCGTTGTTGCTGCTCGCCCTCTCCTCCGCTCGTGCTGATTCCGTGTTGCAAACGCCGGTCGGCGAATTCCGCTTTAGCACAACGAACGGCGCACTCCTGGCCATCCAGGCCACCGGCCAGGGTGCGGCCCCCCTGTCTTCCGGCGAAGCCGGCTTGTGGTCCGCCAAGTTTCAGGGCGGCCTGGAAATCAATGCGGGCCAGTTTGCCATCGGCTCGCCGTCAAATTCGTTCACCTGTGAACCGGCCGCGGATGGCCGCGCGTTGCGCCTGGCCTACCGCAGCGCCGCGCTCACCGTCACCGTGCTGGCCGCGGCGCGCGCGGATGGCATCGAGTTCACGGCCGAGGTGCAGCCCGGCGGCGCGCAGCCGCTGCTGGACTTCGCGCTGCCGGCGCGGTTGCGTTTCGAGCCGGCGCAGCTCCGGCGGTGCATCTTCCCGGCCGATGGAAATCTTGGCGTCGGCCTGGCCTTTCAGCGCGCGTTCTTCGAGCGCCAGTCCGAAAGCCGCCCTGCGGCATGGCGGTCGCAGCCGGTGGGCGGCCAGGCCTATAAGGAACTATTGGGCGGCCACCTGGTCATGCGGCCGATGAACGATCCGCCCGTGCCCCTGACGCTGACGGCCGCGGGCCGCGCATGGCTGGGGCCGGACGTGGCCCAACGCCTGCAGGGCGCGGTGGCGGTGTGCAACCGCCCGCCCGGTCCGCAGCAGGCCGACCTCGTGCTGGTGGAAACGGAGCACGGGCCCTGGTATTACGCGAGCCGGCTGGGCGGCACCGGCCAGCTCTGGCGCGTCAGCGGCTTCGTGGACGCCGTGCAAGCGGGCTACACGACGCGGCTGATTTCCGCCACGCTCAGCCGCCTGGCGCGGACTGCCGCCGCGCCGCGTACGAAGCTCGCCGTGCTGGCGCTGGCCCAAGGGCCCGCCATCGGCAACGGCAATGCGACCCGCGTGAGCGCGTGGCTGGAGCAGTGCCGCAAACTCCGCGCCGTGCAGGACCACAAGCTGACGCTGGTGGAGCTGACCTCGCTCCCGGAACTGGGCGCGGCGCTCGCCGCCGGCGATGTGCTGGCCATCTTGAATCCCTACGGCGAAAGCCTGCCCGCCGCGCAGGACAACGGCGTGGAGGACACGGTGGCCGCCATCGGCCGCTACGTCCGCAACGGCGGCAACTGGTTCGAGGTCGGCGGCTATCCGTTCCACGCCGCGCTGCGCCCGGTCCGCTACTTCAAGTACAGCCTCACCTATCCGCCGGCGTTTGCTGATTTCATGCGCCTTGAGACGGCCGCCGGCGCGGTATCGGTGTTCGGCGTGCAACCCCTGACGAATGCCGCCTGGGCGGCGGCGAAAAATCCGGAAACAATTTTCGTCCCCGGCACGCTCGGCTGTGGCGGCGATGAGCGGGGCGGCTATGTGGACCGCGCGTGCAACACGTTCGTCAAGCCGGGCGCCACGTGGCGCCCGCCCGCTGTGCGCCTGACCTCCTGCCAGACCGCCGAGCGCGACCTGCAGACCTACTGCGCCGACAACCGGATCACCCGGCGGCTCGAGGAGAAGATGCCGTCTGCGTTGCTGGCCAAGTTCAAGCAGTCGGTGCTGGTGTATTACAGCGGAACCTGTACGGAAAAAATCGCGCATCTGGATCAATTGCCCATGTCCACGCTGGTACACTTCGTCGATTATCTCAAGGGCGGGTTCGACAAGGAATATCCCGACCACCTGCCGCCGCGCGCCGACTTCGGCACGCCGCAACAGTTCCGCGAATTTTTCGATGCCTGCCACGCGCGCGGGCTGCTC
>CAIWHP010000209.1 GCA_903912445.1 uncultured Lentisphaerota bacterium | reverse complement strand
GCTTCGTCGGACTTCTTGCCTGTGTAGAAGTCCGCTGGCCGCACATCGATGATCACGGTACCGGGTTTGCCAAGTGCGTCGGCCACGGTTCTGAAGTCTACGGTGAAGCCATCGGTATTCTGTCTTGCCGGGTATCTCGATGCCGTCACGACGGGCAAAGCGGCGTCTACAGGCCGGCCATCCTGACTCCACTTGGCGTATCCGCCGTTCAAGACGGCGTAGTTCATGTGTCCGAGCCGCTCGAACGCCATTCCGGCCAGCGTCGCGTCGTGAAACTTGTCGCCGGCTACCAGGACCACGGTGTCCGAGCGACCGAGGCCCAAGAGCGAGAAATGGGCCGCCAGCATACTCGCAGGCAGCAACATGGACGGGACGCCCCCGATGTTGCCGCGCAGGCTCTCCACGTTGAGGCTGAGGGACCCCGGAATGTGTGCTGTGTTGTATTCCGGCTGGGTGCGAAGATCGATGATTTTGAGGCCCGGCGCCCCGAGTTGGGCGGCCAGCCAGTCGGTCTCCACGGCCCGTGGGCTGGTAGGTGCTGCCGGCATGCCAGGAATAGCTGCTGCCGCTGGTGAAGCGGCGAAGAAGGCGCGCCAGGCGTTGACCCGGGCTGCGGCTGATGCGCTCAGCGGTTCAGGCCGCAACGACACAGGCTTGAGGCAACGATCCCGGAACCCTTGAAGACCATCCGTCAGAAGGTACACATTGCCGAACCCCTGGCGCTGGAGCGAATCGCGGGCCTGGGCTGGATGAGTCATCCCGTTGGAGTAGAGCACCACCATGCCCTTGTTCTTGTGAGGTTGGAGGGACTCCGCCAACTGGGCCAGCGGCACGTTGATCGCGCCGCGGATGTAAAAGGCGTTGAACTCCGCGGCGGGACGCACATCTACGAGCACGAGGTCTGCTTCTCCGGCCATCAGGCGGTCGGCCAGTTCCTCGGGCTCGATGTGGTCGCGCGCTTCCTCGGCGTTTGCCATGAGGGTGCTCTCGTCCATTACCGGCGCGCCGCCGGAGCCGGCCCGTGGCGCGGAAGTTCCCGTCGTTGCCGGAGCCAGCACAAACAAGCCGGCCGCAATGACCACGAGCGCGACGCTGAACGCCTTCAGGAAAGGAGATCCCAGATACGCGGAGCGGCCCGTGCGCGCTTTCTCCGCCCATTCGGAAAGCCAGAAGGCAACCACGGCGACGAGTGTGAACGCCAGGACGAACGCGTTTCGCGACATGCCAAGCGTGTCATACAGCATCAGTACGCCCCGGTCTCCGGCGGTGTAGAGCCCGCCGATCAGCGGAAACAACTCGTTGAACAGGATACTGCCGCCAACGGCGCCGAGGAGGAACACCAGCGCGTCGATTCGGCCGGCAGCCATGCCTGCCGCCGCCGTGCCGGGGCACCAGCCGCCCATGACGAACCCCACGCCGAACAAGACCCCACCCACGATCTGGGCGCCGTAGATGGTCGGCATGAGGAAGATCTGGTCCAGGCGAATCCAGCCGAAGGCGACCAGATAGGACAGGCCCAGCATGGCCGTGACGAGAGCCGTGAACATCACCTTCACGACGGTCATGTCAGTGAAGTAGAAGACTCCGGCCAGACGCCGCGAACTGCTGAAGCCCGCCCGTTCCAGCGCAAAGCCGAAACCGCCCCCGATCAGCAGGGCGAGAAAGAAGGCTGTCGGCGTCCCGAGCGTATCGAGGCTGAAGAGGGTGTTAATCATGCCATTGCCTCCTAACGAACCAGGCGGTGGCGTAGCCGCTGGCGAAAAGACAGAGCATGAACACGATGCTGCCGGAAAGGAGCAGCGCGCCGCCGCTCAGCGCCTGACCGGACGTACAACCCTGGGCCAGACGGCTCGCGAAGCCGGCGATCAATCCGCCCACCAGGGCGTATCCGAGGCGCCGCTTGATGGACGATGCAGCGCCGCGTTCCACCTGGAGCCGCACGCGGTTCGCCAACAGCGCCGAGAAAAGCGCCCCGAGAAACGTGCCCACGAACATGAACACAAGGTAGTAGTTCAGCGGCGTGGCGCCCCACTTGCCGAAGTAATCGCTACCCAGCGTGTGCGGAGCCGAAAGGCACATGGAGACCGAAGCGCCAATGCGCGCGATGCCGCCCGACGCGCCCAGGCCGGCGCCGAGGAGCACGAAGGAAGCCAGAAGCACCAGACCGAGGAGCACCCCGGCCAGATAGGGATTGGCGTAGGGACGTGGCCCGCCATGGGGAGTGTCGAGATTGTTGCTCATGACTTAGCACCCCGCACTTTTCTTCTTGGGCGGTTTCGGGGTAGCGGGAGCCGGCGCAGCCGGGGTCGGTGCAGGGACAGCCGGTTTGAAGACAGGAGCCGTCGCCGGGGCGGGTGCGGCCGGCGGCTGGGGCGTTCCCGACTCGTTCCAGTACGCCTCCAACCCGCCAAAAAGCACCTTGATCGGCCGCAGGGTCTTCTGCGCAAGGATGCCGCCCACCGCCATCGCCAGCGAGCCGTCGCGATCCACGATCACGAGCGGAACCACGCCGTTCAGGTAGGCAGGATTGGCTATCACGTCGGCGATATCCGCGTTCATCGAGCCGGGGAGGCTGAAGTCCGCATACTGTGCCGGGGGGCGCACATCCACGACCTCGAATGTGCCCGGCAGGTCCATGAGCATGCGCTTGATCTCCGCGGCGGCTATGCGGTCAGGCAGCCTGACGGCCCGCATGGGCGCTGCCGCCGAACCGGTCCCCGTTCCGGCAGCACTCAGCGTCGGCAGGCCGGCGGCGATCCATGCCTCACTGCCGCCTTCCATGTTGAGTACATCCCTGAAGCCCTGCTTAAGCAGTACCGAGGCGCCCATACTGGAGCGGTAGGCGGAGTTGCAGACGGTCAGCACCGGCATATCTTTGGAAAGACGCTTACTGTCGGTGAACATCTTGTTCAACGGGATGTTGAGCACATTGCCGATACGCAAGGCCATCCATTCGCTCGGGAGGCGAACGTCCACGATGATGGGGGCCGTTCCGGCCTGCACCTGTCGATGGAGCTCCTGAGGCTTCAGGAGCTTGAGGGAACCGACAGGCTGCTTGGCCTGTTTCCATGCGTCCAAGCCGCCTTGCAGGAAGCCGGCTGGCGCATCGTAGCCAATCCGTTTCAGGCGGAATGCAGCCTCGCGGACCTCCTCGTCCGATCCCGCGAGGACAAAGGGCTCGCCCCACGGGATCATGATGCCGGTCCAGGTCTCGAACCGGCCACGTATGCCGATGCTGATTGCGCCCTGCGGGTGGCTTGCAGCGAACGCTTTGGCGTCACGAACATCGATGAGCCAAGCGCCCTTCCGCCCCTGGGCGAGGACATCGGCGGCGGCCAGGGCCGGCGGCGCGGTCTTCTCCCAATCCACAAGGGGCGGACCATCGTGGTTCATCTTGGCGTTGTGCTTGAAGTACTGCGGGGCATCGGGAAGGCCGTCAATCACGGCCATCACGTAGGACAGCAGGTCCTTATGTTGAAGGTAGACGTTCTCTCTGCGTTGTTCCCCGATGGTGGAAACCGGCTTGTCGCTCAGATGGGCGCCGCAGAGGGACCCGGCGCCGTGGGCCGGGAAGAACCTGGTGCCGTCAGGCAGTCTGGAGAGTTTGTTCTTCCAGGAATGGAAGCCCATTTCGGCTAGCGCAGCGGCGCTCATGCCTTCGCCCATCAGGTCCGGCCGGCCTACGCTGCCGATGAAGAGCGTATCGCCGGTGAGGACGAACGCGGGGTTGCTCTCGGCCGCGGGGTAATATACGTAGAGGCACGTGCCGTCGGGAGTGTGTCCGGGCGTAGTCACGATCACGCCGCGCACCTTGCCGAAGGCGATGGCGTCGCCGTCTTTGACCGGCTTGTGAGGGTAGCCGGCCTGCGTGGCCGCGTTGGCGATAATCTCCGCGCCTGTCACCTTGGCTATTTCCATGTGCCCGGCGACGAAGTCGGCGTGCGAATGGGTCATGTACACCTTCGTGATCTTGAGGCCCAGCTCCTGCGCATCCTTCAGGTAACGGCTAATGTCGCGGGCCGGGTCCACGATCATGGCTTCCCCACCGCTGCCAATCAGGTAGGAATAGTGCGAGAGGACTGCCAAGTTGTACTGCCGGAAGACGAAGTCCGCAGCCTTCTGTTCCGTTTCTTTGATCAGTTGGACACTGGCCGCTTCGTCACCATGCGTCGAGGCTTCCGCATCACCGGGCAGCGGGGATGCTGCCCGCGCCCTTGTCACCGGCAGAACCAATACGAGTGCTATAAGGCAAAACCACTTTCCGTAACTGTTACTCATGCGGTGTACTCCTGTTTTCTTAATGATGATGTCTCTCATCGAACTCTTTTTTTGAACGGTTTCCGTGTTTGCTGGGAAGTACCATGATTGCGAAGATCGAAGAAAGCAACCTTGTGCTGGCGCACCTTGCGGCGAGTCGTATATCACAGGAAAAACCCGT
>CAIWHP010000208.1 GCA_903912445.1 uncultured Lentisphaerota bacterium | reverse complement strand
TGGGGAAACATCCGTCTTGATGTTGTCCCGGTTGGAACTGATCAGGGTGCGTGGTTCTCTCCGCGTAATGCGTATTATCCCTCACCTGGCGGGATCTCCGAATGGGACCAGCGTAATAACCTCCCTCTGGCCATGCGAATTACGGCGGTTCCTGAACCGTCTACCGCCTGCTGTTCTGTCTTGGCAGTGGTGCTGTTTCTCAGCCTGCAGCGCAGACGACTTTAGTCACGAGTGGGACCTTGTATTTCTCATGGGTACCCTGCACGCCCCACGTACCCAGTGACCGACTCTATCAAACCTGACGTAAAAAGAACCCGCCACCTGACAGGCGGCGGGCTGGATTCCTTCCCCTCAACCTCCGGGGTTGCGGCAGCGTTCAAGCCAGACCGCGTTGTGGGTGGCCTCGGCGGGATATAGCAGATCACCGTCGATTTCACCAGCCTCGTTCCGGCGGAAGGCCTCGATGGTCATCTGCTGCGCCAGCGGGAGCCCGGTCCACAGCCGGTGGTCATCAGGGTGGAAGCCGGGATGGAGCCAGGCGAATGCCCACCACGCTTGCAGGAATGTCTGTGTGTCGCATTGCCCGATGCCAGCGGCCACCGCGGCTGCAATGCGCAGGTTGGCCTCGGCGGTGTTTGCCGGGATGAGTTCAGGATGCATGGCTTCGTAGCCGTCGTCGTATTCGTGATCGTTCATGGTTGGGAGGGGTACGGGTTGTGCGTCGTTATCATGGTCAGGCCCCGCGGTACGGGCCGGAGGCTGGTGGCGGGACGCAGGGCCACCATTGATATATGACGCCCGGAGCGCGTGTGTTGCGGGTTGGGCGGTGTGCGTGCCCATGGTCGTCTTGTCAGAAATGGCGATTATGCTGTTGCGTTAGACGCGGGACCCGGCTTAGCCTCCGGTGAACGGTGGCTTGATGGTCAGGCTGCCTGCCATTTTTCCTATCCCCATGCCTGCCAAACGCACCGCCCAGCCCAAGGACGCGTCCTCCGCCACCATCGGCTTCGAGGCCAAGCTCTGGCTTGCCGCCGACAAGCTGCGCAACAACATGGACGCGGCGGAATACAAGCACGTGGTCCTTGGCCTGATCTTCCTCAAATACATCTCGGACACCTTCGAGGAACACCGCGCCAAGTTGGTCGCCGGCAAGGGGACCTATGAGGGTGCCAATCCCGAGGATCAGGACGAATACAAGGCGGAGAACGTCTTCTGGGTGCCCAAGGAGGGCCGCTGGTCGTTCCTCCAGGCCAGCGCCAAGCAGCCGGCCATCGGCAAGATTGTGGACGACGCGATGGTCGCGATCGAGCGCGACAACCCGCGGCTTAAAGGGGTGCTCCCCAAGGACTATGCGCGCCCGGGCCTCGACAAGCACCGGTTGGGCGAATTGATCGACCTGATCGGCACCATCATGCTCACGGCGGCCAGCGAGGGCGAGAAGACCCATCGGTCGGTCGATTTGCTAGGCCGGGTGTATGAGTATTTCCTCACGCGCTTCGCAAGTGCCGAGGGCAAGAACGGCGGCCAGTTCTACACCCCGTC
>CAIWHP010000207.1 GCA_903912445.1 uncultured Lentisphaerota bacterium | reverse complement strand
CTAGTATAACGTTCTAATGAAAGGTGAACATTCAAGCCTGGAGGCCGAGCGCGGCGAAGTTGCTCCAGCGGTGCACGACGGGGGCGGCGTTGATTTCGGCAATGCCTTGGAGGATGCGAGTCTGGAGTTCGGCCCAGCTTTTCACGCGGATGCCGCGCAGGAAAGTGCGGGCCATTTTGCCGAAGAGGGTCTCCACCAGATTCAGCCAGGAGCCGTGTTTTGGGGTATGCACGTAGACGAAGCGATTGGGCCGGGTGGCGAGGTAGGCCATCGTCTCTTTGGAGATGTGGGCGGAGTGATTGTCCAAGAGCAGGCGAATCGTGTCTTCGGGCGGATAGTAGGCATCCAGATCCTGCAGGAGCCGCACGAACTCGACGCTGCGGTGGCGTTTTTCCACGCGCGCAGTCACATGCCCGTCTTGCAGATCCAATCCCGCCAAGATCGAGGCGGTGCCCAGGCGTTTGTATTCATAGTCACGGCCAACTTCCGGATGCGCGCCAGGCACGGGCGGCAGATCGGCGCTGGTTGTCGCCAGCGCCTGCACGCCCGGTTTTTCATCGACCGAGACGGTCACAATCCGCGGCGTGCCGACCGGGGCCGGATGCTGCTCCAGCTCGGCTACTTCGCGATAGACGATCAAGACTTCCTTCATCTTGCGCTCAAACTCCGGATCGCGTCGCTCCAAGTAGTATTTGATTTTGTGCGGACGCAGGGGCGCGTCCCGCAGGATCGCGTGGACGGTCGATTTGACCACGTGGGCCGCCGATGGATGACCGGCGGTTTGGGCGGTGCGGCCAATGTGTTTGGCCAAAGCCGCGAGCGTCCACAGCTCGGCCGCTTGGCCGTGGTCCTTTGGCTTGGTGCAGGCCAGCGCGAGCACCCAAGCCTTGGCCTCCGGCGTGATCGTCGGTGCCGAACCATGTGGCCGGTCGCGCAACGCGACGTCCACGCCCGCCGCCAACGCCCGATCCACATGTTTGTAGACGATGCGACGACTCACGTGCAGATTGCGACTCAGGGTGCTGAAGTTCTCTCCGGCGTGGTAGCCGAGCAGGATCTTCGCTCGCTGCACCTCGCGCACCGCGGCCGTGCGCGAAGCGGCAAGCACTCGCAAGGATTGTTCCTCCGCCGCCGACAGAGCCAAAGCAGCACGTGCAGTCGATTGGGCCATGGACGGCCACCTTGTCGTCAGTGCTTCGCTTTGGCAAGCTATCGTTCACCTTTCAGAGAAACGCTATACTAGGTGCCGACGACACTGCAGACGCGGGTAAACGCATCCGGCGATTTCCACCCCGCAGCAATCGCCGCGATGGCTCCGCTACCTGATTCGCCAATGGCGCGATCACTACCCGATTTCGTGAGCTTGATCGTTCGCCCTTCGCCCGTGGTCTTCGCCTCCGCGGCGAGCCAAATCTCGTTGGGAATAAAGCGAGCATAGGCATCGCCGAGCCCGTCGTATTCGTAACTGCGATTGAATCGGTCCAACGCCACCTTTTCATCGGCCGCTTTCACGACTCCCGGCCATACGCCCCCCCAACTATCACGGGTTGTTCGCCGCGAGCGATGAGGTTGTCGATACCGTCGGTGCATTCCACTGCACTCCGTCCTGATTTATAAAAATGCAGGCCGGTTTGGTCGCGTCGTATTGGCGCGGGATATAGCCGGCCAATACCCGTGTCGTGCCGGGGAAAATCTTCGTGTTGGAAAACTCAAATTTGATCACCTCGCCTCTGGGGAATCCTGGCTGGAGCCTGGAACCCGAACCAAGCGGGTAGTCGTCAGCCGCGCGCGCGGGGATTGGGAACGCCCACGATGACAACGCGCGCGACGACGATGAGCAGGAACCAGGACGCAGGCGCGTATTTCGTCGGCGGATGCGAACCCTCCTCTCTCTTGTCGTTCTTTTTCGTCCCGGCCGCAGGTTGCTGCTGCGGCGGCACGTAACGTGGCAGCACGCCCGCCTTGGGCGTGACTCGGCTGAGATTGGGCGTCACATCGGCCTCGACTCGACGCAGCGCCCAGTTGAGCGCTCCAGCCAGCAGCGATTGAAAGGCAGGGGTCGTCCACACGTCTTCGCGGTGGCCGAAGCTCGTATAGAACACGCGGCCCTTTTCATACATCCGGGCCCAGGTTGTGGGATAGTTCGCACGCTGATATTCGGCCCCCACCATCCCGGTCGTATCCTGCACGAGGACGACGTGGAGATTG
>CAIWHP010000206.1 GCA_903912445.1 uncultured Lentisphaerota bacterium | reverse complement strand
TTCACGGTTTCCGGCGGCAGCCTGGCGACCAACACCAGCGGCGGCCTCACCAAGAACGGCTCGGGCCTGCTCATCCTCGCGGGGACGAACACGTTCACCGGCGCCATCAACGTCAACGAAGGTCTGCTCGATCTCGTCTACGCCGCGCCCGGGGCCACGAACATCACGCTCGGCGCCGGTGCGGCCATGGTCTTCGGTGTCGGCAGCGCCAATCAGTTGTCGGATTCCACCATCAACGGCCTGTTGGCGACCGCGTTCAACTCCGGCAACTCGTTTGGTCTCGACACGTCGGCCGGGAACTACACCTGGTCCAGCAACATCGGCGGCGTCACGCACTTTTACAAGATGGGCGACAACACCTTGGAGCTGTCCGGCGTCAGCAGCTTCACCGGTAACGCCTATGTCATGGGGGGCGCCCTCCGCGCCGAATGGGGCACCAGCCTGCCCAACACCGCCAACCTCGTGCTCACCGGCGGGGCGTGGGAAACCACCAACGGCATCGCCAGCAACTGGGGCGCCGGGGCCGGCCAGTTCCAACTGCCCGGCGGGGCCGGCGGCTTCAGCGCCTACAACCAGCCCTTGACCGTCAACCTCGGCGGCAGCGGCGAGACGCTGGTCTGGGGCGGCACGAACATCTTCAACCCCTCGGTCCTCGTCCTCCAGTCCACGACGGCCAACACCAATCTCACCTTCGTCAATCCGATTGACCTGAATGGCACCACCCGCACGTTCGGCGTCTACGCAACTGACCCCGGGGCCATCGCGACCATGACCGGCAATATCACCAACACCAGTGGGATCACCGCCGGCATCACGAAGGTCGGCTCGGGCACGCTGGAATGGAAGAACATCACGGTGGCGACGACCAACGGCGTCCTGACGGTCAACGGCGGGACCTTGCTCCTGTCCGACAGCGTGTATACGAACTCGGCCAACGTAGAGGAATTCATTGGGTACGCCGCGACGGATGCCGGCACGCTCACGCTGGCCGGCAACAGCGTGTTCGGGAAGCAAAATAATCTTCTGACCGTGGGTCAAAGCGGCACCGGCATCCTGAACGTTCAGGATAATGCGCTGCTCAATGTGGCTTATCGCTTGCGGCTGGCCAACGCTGTCGGCAACACCGGCATCGTCTACCAGACCGGCGGCACCGTCCTGCTGGGTAACGAGGTCTACGTGGCCGATGATGGGGTAGGCCTTTACTATCATGAAAACGGGGCCTTAACCAACACCAGCGCAAATGTTACCTACATCGGCGTGAACAGCACAGCCCGCGGTACCTTCTATCAGAACGGCGGACCGGTCAGACTTGCCGGCGAATTGCGTGCTGGCGCCAACAGCGGTGCCGAAGGCATCTGGCGGCAAAACGGAGGGTCGGTCAACATCGGCGGCGTTGTAGTTCTTGGTTATGGTGCGGGGTCCAAGGGCGCTTGGTATCAGACGGGCGGCGAGGTCAGGTTTGGCGCAGACCTGTATGTTGGCAGAAGCGGTTATGGCTTCTTCCAAATGGCGGGCGGCTCGCTGACGAATTCGAGCTGGATCCGGACCAGCGAAGGCGTGGGCCTGTTCTATATGACCGCTGGCAGCGTTACCAACACGGCTGCATCCGGTGGCAACGGTCTGTTGACGGGGTACAACGGGGGGACGAGCGTGGTGTACATGGCCGGCGGCTCCTATATCGGTGGTGGCAAATGGGGTAACGGCTGGAGCAGTACCGGTCGCGGCGAAATCACCATCGCCGATAATGCCAATGTGGACATCAACAGCGTCCTCACCATGAACAATTCCGGCACCACGACGAACATCTTCAACCTGAACGGCGGTATCCTCCAAGCCAACGCCATCTATAAGAATGTTGCGGGTGGTTACAGCATGCTCAACTTCGACGGCGGCATCTTCCAGGCCGGCGCCGCGAGCACGACCATCGGCTCGGGCGGCGGGGTGGGCCTCCTGGACGCCGCGTATGTCTGGGACCAGGGCGCTATCTTCGACACGGGCGCCAACAGGCTGAGCATCGCGCAGCCGCTGTTGGCCCCGACCGGTCAGGGTGTCACCAACCTCCCGTGGAGCGGCACGCTCAGCAACTACATGGGCGCGCCCTACGTCAACATCAGCGGCGGCAGCGGCATCGGCGCCACGGCCGTGGCCTTGTTCGATTTCAGCAGCGGCACCGTGACGGGCCTGGTCATCACCAGCGCGGGTGTCGGCTATCAACCGGGCGACAACGTCGCGGTCACCCTGGTAGGCGGCGGGCTCGCCAACGTTGAACTCGGCCTGGCCGCGCTCGGGCTCAACCCCGCCAGCGGCGGCCTGACCAAGCTTGGCTCGGGCATCCTGACGCTCTCCGGCACCAACACCTATGGCGGCGCGACCGTCGTCAACGCGGGTCTGTTGCTGTTGGCACAGCAGATGTCGCTCTACAGCAACACTCCGGCCAGTTGGACGGCGGCGAATATCGTCATCTCGAATGGTGCGGCGCTGGGGCTCGGTGTCGGCGGGGTGGGCGGCTTTACCTCATCCGATGTACAAACTATTGCCGGTCTGGGCACCGCCAGCGGCGGCTTTGCCAACGGATCGTTCCTGGCGCTGGATACTACGGGCGGCAATTTTAATCATGTCAGCAGCATCGCCAATCCCAACGGCGGCGCGAATACGCTGGGCTTGATCAAGACGGGCGCTAACACACTGACGCTCTCCGCTGCGAGCACGTTCTCGGGCGGCACGCTTGTCAACGGCGGCACCCTGGCGATCGGCATCGACAACGCCTTGCTGCCGACCGGGGCCTTGATGCTGGGCGACAGCACGGGCGTCGGCAATCTCGACTTGAATAACTTCAGCCAGACCCTCGCCAGCCTCACGGCCGCCAGCACGAATGCGGCCCTGACCAACGCCATCGCCATCGGCGCCGGCCAGACCCTGACGATCAACGGGACGGGCGGACTCACGGTGGGTACTGACTATAGTGCCATCAGCAATGCGACCACGAGCCGGCTGACGATCACCGGCGGGGGCGCCTTGGTGGTCACCAATCCGGCGGCCTATGTCACGATTGGTAAGGCCCAGGCCATCTCGTCCGGCGGCAATATCGGCAGCCTCGACCTCTCCGGGCTGGCCAGCGTGACCCTTGGCAGCAGCGACTCCGCGATCAACGAGTTGCGCGTGGGCTACGGATCTATCGCTTCGGGCCTGTTGACGTTATCCGACACGAGCAACACCATCACGGCTACGAGGGTACAAATTGGAAATTCTCTCGGGGCCAACCAAAATTCGATCAGCAGCACCCTCGTCCTGGGGGCGGGCGTTAACGACTTGGCGGTGGATACGATCAATATTGCCATCTCCAAGTCGAGCGGCACCCTCAAATTTGCCTCGCAGGCTGCCGGCAGTCCCGGCACGGTGACCATCGGTGGCAAGACCGGAACGACCACCGACTTTGTCATTGGCAGCAAGTCTGCCACCGGCACTGGGGCCACCCCGATCGGCACCCTCGATTTGCGCGGGCATCTGGCCAACGTTACCGCGGGCAACGTGACCATCGGCAAAGATGACGGGCCGTCGGCCACCTATTCCAGTGGCACCACCGGCTCCCTCTACTTCGACGGCGGCGTTTTTACCGCCAGCAACATCAACATGGCGGCCAAGAGCGGCCTTAGCACCGGCGTCGCCACGGCCACGCTGACCGTCAGCGGCGGCGTCTTCACCGTGCACTCCGGCGGCAGCTTCAAGCTGGCCTCCCAGACCGGGTCCGGCACCGCCGTCGGCACCCTTAACGTCAGCGGCGGCCGCCTCAACGTCAACACCGACATCATCGACGGCGGCGGCGCCGCCACCAGCACCCTCAACCTCAACGGCGGCACGCTGGATATGGCCGGCTACAGCATCGGCTCGGCCCTCCAGAACGTGGATGCCTTCAATGCCCAGTCCGGCGCGCTGCTGAACCTGGGCGAGTTCAACAACGGCGCACCGCTGGTCAAGACCACGGCCGGCACCCTGATCCTCTCCGGCGTCAACGGGTACACCGGCGGGACGATCGTCCAAGCCGGCACGCTGAACATCACCAACGACGCGCTGGGTGCGGCCGGCACGGCGCTGACCCTCACCAACAACGGCACGCTGCAAACCAGCGGCGACCTCACGCTGAACAACCGCGCCGTGACGTTGCAGACCGGCGGCGGCAAGTTCAACGTGGATGGTGGTACCACGCTGACGATCACCAACAACATCACGGCCACCGGTGGCGCGCTGACCAAGCTCGGCGCCGGCACCCTGCTGCTCGCGGCAGGCCCGACGCAGAGCCTGGTGACCAACGGCATCAATGTGAGCGCCGGCACGCTGCTGCTCACCAATAACAACCTGTACGTCGGCAACGTCGCGGCCAGCATCGGCTTGAGTGCCGGGGAGGTTGGCAAGATGATCATGGGTGGGGACTCCATCTGGTCTTCGACCAATCTGGGCACCGATGTGAATCATCCTGCGCTTTTTGTGGGCAATGCCGGCCAAGGCACGCTGATTATTCAGGACAACGCCATCGTGACCAATAAGCTCTATGTCGGCAACGCGGCGAGCGGCGCGGGCGCGGTCTATCAACGGGGCGGCAGCGCGGTCTGGCTGAATGGCCGGAATTCCGATGGCCGCATCGGCATGTATGGTTACGGTTACTATGAACTGTCGGGCGGCGAGGCCCTGTTCATGGGTTATACGCAAATCGGCCGGTCGGGCGTCGGCGTAATGTCGCAATTGGGCGGCGCGCTGGTGCAGTCCAATGCCTGGGGCAACACGCTGGCTTTGAGTCGTGGCGGCGTCGGCGTCTACAACATGCTCGGTGGTAATTTCGTGGCCCCCAGCCTTACCTTGGGCGAAATTTCTGACAATGGTGGCTCGAATGGCGTCGCCATCTTCAACATGATGGGTGGGGATGTGTTGCTCAATGGCGATCTCAAGCTGGGTGACCGGAGTAATATGACCTATGCCATCGTCAACCTGGATGGCGGTGTCCTGACGGCCGACACCATCACCAAGGCTGTCCGCAACGATACGCTGACGCTGGTCAACTTTAACGGCGGCACCTTGCAGGCGCGCCAGGCCGGCGGCCTGTTCGGCACCGGCGCCAACACACCTGACGGCGCCTATATCTACGCCGGCGGCGCGACGATCGACGCCAGCAACTTCAACATCACCGTGGCCCAGAGCCTGTTGGCCCCACAGGGCGATGGTGTGACGAACATTTCCTTGGGCGCAGCGTCGCTCGCCGGCTACATCGGCTCGCCCTACGTCCGGATCACCGGCGGCGGCGGCACGGGTGCGACGGCCTTTGCGCAGTTCGACTCCGTCCAAGGCCTGGTCACCGGCATCGTGATGACCAGCTACGGCTACGGCTACACGGAGGACCCGGTTGTCACGCTGATCGGCTCCAGCACCAACACGCTGACGGGCATGACGCGCACGGCCAACCTCAGCGGCGGCCTGACCAAGCTGGGCGCGGGCACGCTCACGCTCTCCGGCCAGAGCACCTACGGGGGCAGCACGGTGATCAGCAACGGCATCCTCCGGGTCGCCGTGGACAACACCTTGCCCGCCACGACCACCCTCTATGCCGATACCGCGGGGACCTTCGATATCTCCAGCTTCAAGCAAACCGTCGCCGGCCTCGGTGGCGCGGGCGGGATCACGGCCTCCTCCGGCAGCGCCGTGCTCACGGTGAACTTCAGCAACGCGACGAACACCTTCCTCGGCAGGCTGACCGGGCCGGGCAACCTGACGCTGACCGGCGGCGGGATGCTGAACCTGACCGGCACCAACAGCTTCAGCGGCAGCACGGTCGTCTCCAACGGCAGCATTTATGCGGTCAACGGCTTGCACGATGGCGGCGTGATCACGACCTATACCGGCGGCAAGGTCCAGGGCACCGGCTTCATCAGCCAGCTGCTGGTCGATGGCGGCGTCTTCTCGCCGGGCAACAGCATCGCGACACAGATGGTGGCCAGCCTGACGCTGACCAACGCCGGCCTGCTGGAGATCGAGCTGGCGGCCAACGCCATCGACAAGGTCATCGTGACCAACAGCCTGACCGTTGTGGACGGGCAGTTGCGGCTGAACCTCGCCACCTACAGCTTCAGCTATACCAGCCCGACGATGTACACCATCGTGGATTACAGCGCGACCGCGCCGGGCGGCTACAACGCCGACGATCCGGCCCAGTGGTTCACGCTCAACGACAATCTCAACGGCTATATCGGTCCGAACGATGGCCTCGTGTGGTCGAACGGCGTGACCTTTGCCGTGAGCGGTGGTCTCAATGCCACCAACTACTTCACGATCGATTACAACACCCTCGCCAACGGCGGCACGATCACGCTGACCGCGGTGCCGGAGCCCGGCACGGCCTCGCTGCTGGGCCTGATCGGTGCGGCGTGGCTCGTGCGGCAACTGCGTCGTCGTCGGGCCTGCCGTACATGACAAGAGCCCTTGACAGGGCAACATAGAACACAACGTCCCGGCCGGCTTTGGCGGACCCCGACACCCGGAGGAAGCTCCTCAATCACCGCCAGGGCCGGCCATTTGTTCCAAAGCCAGAAGCGTGCTGCAGCTGTCGGCCTAAGCCGTGGGAAGGGCTGCAGGGCTGCGGTCGCAGTACGGGACCGCAGTTAAAGATCACTGAGTCGGGCGCTTCAGCGGTCCGCCTTTAAAACTACTCGCCGGTGCTATGCGCGTGAATCTCGTCCGGTGTGAGGGCGCGGTTGTAAAGGCGTACGTCATCCAGCAGGCCGGTGAAGTGGCTGGGATGGCCGACCTCGTAGTTGCCAAGCACCAGGTGGAACGCGTTGGGCTTGACCGGGCCGGGGCGTGCCATGGCGCCTTGTTCTTTACCGTCCACGTAGATCCGCATGGTCTTGCCATCGAAGGTGCCGGCGAGGTGGACCCAACGCCCGGTGGCGAGCGGGGCGGCAGCCTTCAGGTTGTGGCTCCAGGCGGTCAGCGGGATTTCAAAACACGGATGTCCGTCCAGCACGCCCAACCGATAGCCTGTGTCGACTCCACCGCCGAAGACCCGGTTCACCATCCATTTGTTTTTCTGTCCGGCGCTGTCGGTCTGCACCCAGCACTCGATGCTCAACGCGTTGGTGAGCGACAGCAGCGGATGACTGGGCACCACCACGCAGCCGCCGGTGCACGCCAGGGCGCTGCCGGCCCGGCCCGGCACGCGCGCGGCCTTCAGCAGGGTGCCGCCCAACCTGTGGCCGGAATAATCGAGCGTGACGGGAGCGTCGGGCTCCTCGTCGAACGTCCACCAGCCCACCAGGCCCTCGGCTGCGCCCGGCTTGACCACCTTCCGCGACATCAGTTTGCGGAACCGTTCGTCGCGCTCCAACTGCTCGCGCATGACCGTGTCGTAGGGGCCCATGCCGATATCCTCGGGGAGGAGATCCTCGTGGGCTTTGGGCGCGGTAGAGAAGACGTTGCGCACGGCATCGAGATAGCCGAAGCCATGTTCCCGATACGGCGCGATGTAATGGCCCTCGCCCCATTCGTTCCAGTTGTCGAGCAGCAGCATCCGGCTGCCGAGCTCCTGCTTCGGCAGCGTGCCGGTGAAGTCCTTGGCCAGCCGCAGCAGGCGCTCGAAGTCCGTGGGCGGTATTTTCCAGATGGAACCCTCGTCGCGCCAGCCGCTCCACGCCTGCGACACGGTGACCACCTGCGGCAGGATGTTCAACTCCTGGGTCTTGCGGATGTACTCCATCTGCGTCTGGATGGCTTTCTCCGGCGTCGGGCTGCCGGGCACGCCCCAGCAGTAAGCAAACGTGTAGTCCAGCCCCAAGCTCTTCATCAACGTCAGGTGCTTGGCATCCGTGCCGCGGTACTCGCCGAGGATATGGAGCCCGGCGAAGCCGTGGTCCCGGCAGGCCTGCCGCATCTTCTCGAACGCCTTCACGACGTGCTCCGCGCTGCCCAGATCATGGATCAGGAACTCGGGGCGGTAGATGAACAGCACGGGCTTGTTGTCCACCTTCAGATAGCTGGGATGCTTGAAATAGTTCTCCAGCCAGAACGGCATCAGGTTCTGCAGGAGGTCCTGCTCGCCGGACACGCCCGCCAGGCCCTTGGCCTGGTTCTCCCACATGAGCGTGAACTTCATCTTGCCCACGAACTTCGACTTGAACAGCGCGTCGTGGATCGCGCTGCCGTAGCGCATCTGCACCGCACCGCCCTGGCTCGCGCGGTACCAGCAATAGATGAAGAACGAAACGCCGTGCTCCACGGCCCACTTGGTTTCCCAGTCGGCGACCTCCGGGTTTTCCTGGGTATAGAACCCGAGCGCCGGCGTGCGCTCCGGGTGTTTCAGGACGTTCTGCCACAGGTTGGGCTTGTCCGCCTCCCACAGCGGGCAGTTGTGCGCGCCCACCAGGAGCGAGGTCGGGACCGGCACCGGCTCCGGGATGTAGCCCAGCTTGCGCTGCTCCACGGCCGGCAGGAACTGCAGCTGCAGCGACCGCTGCGCCACAGTTTTTCCGGCCACCGCCAGCTCCAGCCGCAGCTCGCCGGACAGGGCGCCATCGCTTTCCAGTTCCCAGGTCAGCTTCGCCTCCCTGTCCTCGCTGCCGAGGCGCACGGGTTTGTCGGCATTCGAGCGGAGGATGCGGACGCCCGCCGGCACGGTCAGCCGCGCGGTTAGCTCAACGTCGCTGTCGCCCGTGTTCAGCACCACGGCCGTCAGCGGCGCCGGACGGTGGGCGCGGTTCATCGGGTGGTCGGGCAGAAAGCTGCGCAGCTCAAGCTGCGCCGGCTGCTCTCCCGCCGCTAGTAGCGCGACTGATGACACCAGCAGCAGGGCGCCGAGGACAAGAAGGGTTTTCATAATTTTAGTTTACCAGCCGAGGGTTACGCCGCCGCCGCCGAACATGCCCGTGCCGCTTTTGAAATACTCGCCCATGGTCCCCAGCAGGAAGACCATCAGCGCCGCCTGGCCCAGGCCGATGAGCGCAGCGAACAGCCCGCCGAGCGCTTCCTTGGCGCCGCTGGTGTCATGCAGGCATGCGGCCCGATGCACGAACGCGCCGAACTTCCAGCAAGCGGGCAGGAGCGTCATGGACAACCAAAGCACCGACCCGAGCGCGAGGCCCCCCAGCAGCAGCCGCAGCAGCGGGCTCCCGTGCAGCCAGACGCGGGCGATGAGCCCGGCCCGCCGCTTCAATTCGGTTTTCAGCCCAGGCCACTCGCTGCGCAGCGTGGTCTGCTCGCGGTGTGTAGTGCTTTTTCCGGCCAGGCTCTCCTGGAGGGCGCGGGCGGCCGCCTCCACTGCCGCGGTGGTCTGGCCGCTGCGCAGCAAAGGAATCATCGTGCTTTCGATGAGCCGTTTGGTCGCGATGTCCGACAAGACATCTTCATAGCCGTAGCCGACCTCCACGCGGAGCTGCCTCTCCTGCATGAAGAGGAAGACGATCACGCCCCGGTCGTCAGCCTTTTTGCCGGGCGACCAGCGTTCCGCGACCTGCATGGGGAAGGCGGGATCCTTGGAAGGGAGCGCAGGAAAAGCAGCGAAGAGGATGGCGTTGCCTGTCGCCCGCTGAAAATTATCGAGTTCGAGATCTGTCTGGCCCAGCGGACCGAGCAAGTGCTGCGGATCGTAAATATGGCGGAAGTAGCTGTCGGGGCCGCCGCCCAACCCGCGATCGTTTATATCCACCGCGCCGCCCCGCCGCGGGACGGCGAAGGTGGCGATCAAGAGAGCAAGGCAGCCGGCGGCGGCGACCAGGAGCTTGCCCGTGAGCGCGGATGATTTTTTTCGCTTCACGCGCGGCTAGGTTAGCGTAGGCCCCGCCAGTTGACAAATGGCGGCGGAAATATTCTCCGATCCGGATGGTGTGTCAGGTATGATGCCCTTATGAAAGCAACATTCCTTATCGTGTCCAGCCTCCTCGCCACCGCCGCCCTCGCCGCGGATACCAAGCCGCTGCTCGATGGGAACGGCGCCCTGCCGGCGATCGCCGCGCCGGGCTTTGCGGAGCCCCTCGATGCCGTCTGGTCCATCGCCAAGGGCTCATGGGTCCCCACCAACGGCGTGCTCACCGCCGCCGAGCTCCCCGCCGATAAGCACGTGGCGGTTCTCCACCACAAGGTCGGCCTGTCCGTCGCCGTCATCGAACTCGACTTCCGCCTCGACGGCTCGCCTTCCATCATCATCGGCTGCGACGGCAAGACCCACATCGGCCGCGTCTGCATCTCGGCCGCCGCCCTGAGCATCGCCGAGGACTCCGTCAAGCCCTCGCACACCATCGCGACCCTCAAGACCCCCACGGCCCCCGGCGCGTGGCACCATCTGCGCGTCGAATGGAAGGCCGACCAGATGGCTGCCAACCTCGACGGCCACGAGCTCCGCGCCCAGCACGCCTTCCTCGCCACGCCCAAGGCCCGCAGCTGGATCGCCGTCGGCAAGTCCAGCGCGCAGATCCGCGGGCTCAAGATCAACGGTGTGAAGACCGCAGCGCAGCCCTGATCGGCCATCCGCCACACGGCTGCCGTGGTGCGCGGGGCCGCTTATGCGCTTGCACTCGCCGCCACGCCGCGCAAAAATGGCGCGTGATGAAACGCGACCTTCACTTCCAGGAGCAACCATGAACACCCGTCCCCGCCAGCAGGCAGCAGCAGCGCCCGCAGTCTATTCGCGCCGGCAGGTTTTGAACGCCGCCTTGGCGACGTGGGCCACCTTGCAGATGGTCCCCGGCCGCGTGCTGGGCGCGGCGGGGCAGACGCCGCCCAGCGGCAAGCTCAACCTGGTCGGCGTGGGCGTCGGCGGCGTGGCGTTTGGCCAGCTCGCGTCGTGCGAGAAGGCCGGCTTCCACATCGCGGCCCTGTGCGACGTGGACGATGTCTATGCGAAGAGGGCTTTCGACAAATGGCCGCAGGCCCGGCGCTATCGCGACTTCCGGGAAATGTTCCAGGCGGAGGGCGACCGGATCGACGCGGTCCACGTGGGCACGCCCGACCACACCCACGCGCTGATCACGCTCGCGGCCCTGCGCCGCAAGAAGCACGTCTGCTGTGTCAAACCCCTGACGCGGACGATCGGCGAGAGCCGCCTGGTGCTGGACGTGGCGCGCCAGGCCGGCGTAGCCACCCAGGTTACCGCGCAGCCGAACACGAGCGAGACCGCCTGCCGCACGTGCGAACTGATCTGGGCCGGCGCGATCGGGGCGGTGCGCGAGGTGCATGTCTGGTCCAATCGCCCGCTCTGGCCGCAGGGCATGCAGCGTCCCTCCGGCGCCGATCCGGTCCCGGCCAGCTTCGACTGGAAGCTGTGGCTCGGCCCCGCGCCGGAGCGGCCGTTCAAGGACCAGTGGCCCGCCGGGCACTACGCCCTGGCACAGCTGAAAGGGGAGAGCAAGAAGGAGCCCAGATACAAGTCGGTCTATCATCCGTGGAATTTCCGCGGCTGGTGGGATTTTGGCACCGGCGCGCTCGGCGACATGGGTTGCCACTATTTCAACACGCCCTTCCGAGCGCTCAAGCTTGAGCATCCCATCCACATCCACGCCAGCTCGACCAAGCTCCTGGCCGAGACCGCCCCGCTGGCCGCCATCGTCACCTATGACTTCCCCGCCCGCGCCGGCCTGCCGCCGGTCCGGATGATCTGGTATGACGGCGGCCTGAAGCCGCCTGCGCTGGCCGAGTTCGAGGGACAGCCGTTGCCCGAGGGCGGCGCGCTTTACATCGGCGATGAAGGGAAGATGCTCGGCCCCACGATTCTGCCGGCGGCCCGCGCGGCGCAGTTCGCGGACACACCAAAGACCCTGCCGCGCCGGGGTGACACGTGGGCGGAGTGGTACCAAGCCTGCCACGGCGGCGAAGCGGCCGGCTGCCACTTCGCCTGGGCCGGGCCGCTCACCGAAGCCGTCCTGCTCGGCAACATCGCCATCCGCACCGGCCAGCGCCTCGACTGGGATGCCGCGCAGATGAAGTTCGCCAACGCGGTCGCCGCCAACGCGCTCGTGCAGGAGCCCTACCACAACGGCTGGTCGCTGGATACCATCTGAGCCGGGCAGCAAACAGGGCGCCGCTGGGGGCGCCCTGTCGCCGGCCGGCATGGCCGGCCAACCGCGCGGAGCCGCTGCCCCGCGGCTGAACGGTTACTTTTTCTTGTCAGCCTTCTTGTCGCCCTTTTTATCGGTCTTCGGGGCGGGCGGCGGAGCGACCGGCACGGTCCATGCGCCGGGCGTGACTTTCTCGACGTTGGGCGTCGTGTCGCCGGGGAGGTCGCCGCAGGCGAACTTGAGGCCGCCGATCAGGACGCTCTGAAACACCGCGTTGGTCCAGACGTCTTCGCGATGGCCCATCGAGGTGTAGAAGATGCGGCCCTTGCCGTAGGCCTTCGCCCACGTCGCCGGAAACGCCGGCCGCTGGTACATCCAGCCGTTCATGCCGGTCGTGTTCTGGATCAACAACACGTGCAGGTCGCGGGCGATGTTCTTCAGCGAGTACCATTCCTCGTGCATCTCATAGCCGTCCTTGCATGCGCTGCAGCCGGGGAAGCTGGCGTCGGCGCAGCCGATCTGCGACTTCTGCTGCGCGCCGTGCGACAGGAACTCGCCGCCGATCATGTCGATGTAGGGATCGATCTGCGCGCCGCGCGAGTGGAACGTGTCCGTCGCGCAGTGGCTGCCGACAAAGCCCTTGCCGCTCTTGATGTAGTTCATCAGCGTTTCCTTGCCGTCCTTCGGCATCGGCGGCGTGCCGTCGTGGCCGGTCGTGGTGAGGTCGCCGGTGGTGTAAAACAAGACCGCGTCGAACTTCGCCAGGCCTTCCGGCGTGAAGACGCTGCCGTCCTTCGTGCAGGTGAACACGATGTTGTTTTTCGCGCCGAGCTCCTGCAGCACCTTGTCCGCATAGCTCGGCTGGCCGTCCTTGACCTTGATGACCGAATGCTCGAAGCCGGCCGACTTCGAGAAGAACAAAACCTGCCGTTTCGGCGCGTCGGCGGCAAAAGCGCCGGTGGTCAGGGCGAAGGCAGCGAGGGCGAAGAGACTGCGTTGCATGGTCATAGTTTCCTTTCGGGTCGCGCGTAGGTAACACCCAATGCCGCCGCAGTGCAATGGGAAAATCCTCGGGGCTGGGGCCTGCGCTTGGCGCGCAGGCGGCCTCCGGGGCCTGCGGACGCTCGGCCTCGCGCAACCCGTCAAAGTCAAAAAATCTCGCCAGAAACCAAGCCGCGTCCGCCCGGGCCACGAGCTTCCAGTCCAAGGGCACAACCAGGACGGCAAACTCAGGCTTGCAGAATATCAGCACAAGATCCACGATCGAACCAAAGGTCGCCGGCGCTTCGCGACCTTCGACAAGGACAAGGACGGCGCGCCGGGCGCGGACGAATGCAGCACTACGGGCAAGCCATGCAAAGAGCGGAGCAGAGCATGAACAGCAGGACAATCACAACCGCAGGAGCGGCCAGGGCCGAAGCCACGCCAAACAGCAACCCACAGCCCGCAACTTGGTCTGGAAAGATCGTTGCCGGAGGTTTCACATGAAACTGCGCGCCGTGTTCTTCACGCTTGCGGCCTTGGTCGCAGTGGGTTCTTTCCGCTCCTTCGCCGGGGTGGAAATCATCCCCACCCACGGGCGCAATGTGTATCGGCTCGCCGTGGCAAAGGCGGGGGCGGGCCTGGGGCGGCTGATCGCCGGCGCGACCTACGACAACCGGGTCTGCTGCTGGGACGAGCGCGGCAAGCATCTCTGGGACGCGGCGCTGGGTGGTTTTGCCTTCGACCTGGCGGCCGGCGACCTCGACGGCGACGGGCGTGATGAAATCGCGGCGGCGTGCGCGGATGGCTGGGTCTACCTGTGGGGCGCGGACGGCAAACTTCGCTGGAAACATGAGCTTGGCGCGCCGGTGTTCCAGGTGGCCATCGCCAGGCTCGACGGCAAAGCGCCTGTGGTGCTCGCCAGCGGCGTGACGCGCGAACTGGTCGCCCTCTCGCCCAAGGGCGGGCGGCTGGCGACCGCGAAGCTCAACGGCGCAGGAAGAATGATGCGCGCGGGTGATTTCGACGGCGACGGGGCCGATGAAGTGGCCGTGCTGCCGATACGCGGCCAGGCGCAGGACACATGGTTGTTCAAGGGGCCGAAACTCACCAAGCTCAAAGAGGTCATCTCCAGCGGCGCGCGCATGTGGGACGCGGAAACGCACGAGAGGAAGAAACTGGACAAGAAGGAGCGGTCGGCGTGGAACAGCGCATCGCTCAAGAAGGCCAACGGCACGGCCGCCGACCTCGACGGCGATGGCTCGACGGAATTGATTTACAGCCCCGGCGTCCATTCGCTCAAGGGCGGCCTGCACCAGGTGTTCTCCTTGCCGGCGGCGTTCAAAACCGCCAGCTACGACCAGCACTACAACATGCGGCTGCTGGCGGCTGGCGACCTCACCGACCGGCCCGGCGCGGAGCTGGTGCTGGTCGAAGGGCCGCAGGTGCGGCTCTATGCTGCCACGGGCAAGGAACTCGGCGGCACGGTCGCGCCGTTCGGATTCACCGCTGTCGCCTATCTGCCGGGCACGCCGCGCGGCAGCGTCCTGCTCGGCTCCAGCCCGAACGGCGACGACAACCTTTACCGGCTCAGCTTCGAGCCGGGCTGGGAACAGGCGCTGGAGAAGCTCGAGCGCCGCGGCGCCATGGCCGCCATCGGCGCGAACCTCAAACAGGTCGCCGCCGCGGGCGCCGCGTGGCGCGGTACGCCGCTGCCGGGCGCGGACGGGCCGTTCGATGTCGTCGTCAACCACCATCTCTGGAGCGGCTGGGACCCGAAGAAGTTAGACGACTGGATCGCCGAGGTGCGCGACTACGAAAAGTGTTTCCCGTATCCGCGCCTGCGGTTTGCCACCTGTTTCTGGCCGGGCGAAAACGCGCCGCTGATGCGTCCGGACGGCAAACCGTGGGGGCGCGACCAACGGCTCGCCCACGACCTGTCCCGCGAGCACATTGTGGCCGCCGCGAAACACTTCGAGGCGGCCCGTTGTCATTTCTGGGTCCAGGTCGGCCACGGCTGCGACCCGCATCTGGAGGTGGCGACCGTCGCAGCGATGCTGGAGGCCGCGCCCAGGACGTTGCTGGGCTTTGTCAGCGCCGAGGACGAGCAAGCGGACAAGGTGCCGTTTTACTTCGAGCACCACATCAAACCGATCCTGGAGCTGTGCCTGCAACACAAGAAGCGGTTCATCCCGCGCAACAAGGATGTCTGGTGGGCGCACTGGCCGGCGGACGCGCAGATGCGCGGGCTCGTCTTCAACGGGCGTTACCGTTCCGTGCTGCTGCCGTCCGTCGAGGACAGCAACTCGCGCAGCCCCGAGGTGAACCTCGCGGCGCGCGTCGGGCTGTGGCTCGATGGACAGGTGGACGATTGGGCGAGCCGGTGCAGCGCCGACTGGTTCTGCGCCGGCCGCGCGTGGGAATGGGAATACGTGATGACCGGCCATCCGCAACTGCGCTACTACGTTTCGCAGGCGCTGCTCGGCGCGCGGGTGTTCATGCTGCTCAACGGCGAACGCGAAAGGTTGACGGGCCGTTGGACGCGCGTCGGCACGGAGGGCACGGCGACGTTCCTGCACCTGCTCGGCAAAGGCGCGCTCACGCCGCCGCGCCGCGACCAGTTGCGCGCCATCTCGCCCGTCGCGCTCGCGATGCAACAGCCGAGCGAACGCTTCGAGAAGCACGGCGCGAACGGCCACCATGAGGAGTATTGGGGCAACGACAACACCGACGACAAACCGTGGGCCTTCGACCGGCTCGACACCTACTGGGCGATGGCGCCGTTGCCGGCGACTGATGTGGCGACGTATCTCTGGGGCCGCACGCGCCGCGAGGCCGCCCATCTGCCGGCGACCGCGCCGCATGGGCTGGTCTGCCTCCTGCCCGGCGCACGACCGCAAACGGCCGGCCGCTGGACTTCGCTCTGGCTGACCGACGGCGACAAGCTGTGCAAGGACGGCCGCGACTACGCGCTCCCCAACGCCCGCAACGCCATCCTCGCCGAACTGGCCAGCAGCGCAACAACCTTTCCGTTTCGCGTCGAGGGCCACATCTTCCACCAAATCGTCGAGCCAGCTCCCGGTCGCTACGTGATCGTGTTGGTGGACCCCGGCTGGCTGCATCCCGCCGAGCGCGTCGTGACGCTCGCCGCGCAACAGCCCGGCAACTGGCGCGCCACCGACCGCCTGACCGGCGCGCCGCTGGGCAACCTGGCCCAACCCTTGACGCTGCGCGTCCCCGCCGGCGTGTTTCGCTTGATTGAGTTGTCGCGTTAAGCCGCACGGGAAGATGAGCAACGGTCAAGCGCAGAAGGCGTCCAGGTGATTAAGGCCCCGGGCCCATGACGCGGTTGGCCAGGCAGGGCGCGGCGCTTACGCATGGCGCATGGGCAAAGCCGGAAGGTCTCCTGTACCGCCTGAGCGGCAGCGCGGTCCGCTTCGTGCGCGACGGGGACTCGGTCCGTGTGGAGTCCACGGGTAAAGAGGGCCTGCGCTTCGCGATCGAGGACATCCCGTTGGACGGTCCGGACCTCACCCTGTTCGCGACGATCCGCGCCGCGCCAGTCGTTTTCCCCGGAACATGCGCGCGTGCTCTTCGCGAGCACTGCCGCAAGGGATCTGCCGCACCCCGGCCTGGAAAGCGATCGCACGAAACAGGCAAACCGCGAATACACCTTCCTGAACAATTCGGAAGTTGCCGCAGCTTTCTATTTCAGGAACCTGGACAAGGGCAGTGTGGATGTGGAATTCGTCGCGGAGTCGAGCGAACCGTTGTGGCTGGGAGCCGTGGAAGCTTACGCGTCGCCGGACGCGATGCTCCGGGAATTCGAGCACGGGGTCGTTCTGGCCAACCCGGGCTTGCGGCCGCACACTTTCGATCTCGCGCGACTGCTGCCCGGGCGCGCCTACCGCCGCATCTCCGGCACCGCCATGCAGGACCCGCAAGTCAACAACGGCGCACCGGTCGGCGGCATCGTCGAATTGGCCGGCATGGACGCGCTCTTTCTGGTCCGCAGAGACTGACCGCAGTGCGCGAAGATTCGCCCTCGAAAAAAATTGGTGCCCGGGGCGGGGATCGAACCCGCACGACCTTTCGGTCAAGGGATTTTAAGTCCCTTGTGTCTGCCATTCCACCACCCGGGCCGGGTTGCGCGCGCTTGTAACACGGCCCGCCCTTGCGTGCCAGCCCGTTTTGCCCCGCGTGGCGCGGCCAGCAGCGCGGTGCAGCTGCGCAGGGTGGGGTGGTGGTTCAGGGCTGGCCGCTACCGTTGTTGAAATCAATGCGCAGTTCCTCACGCCCTTGTTTGATGCAGATGCTGTCGTCTGGGGGCGTGCCGAGGGAGATCTGTTGCGCCAGCGCAGCGGCGTCGGTGCCGCGGTCGTGCGGGATGAGCACGCTGATGAACGTCACCGCGCGCCCGGGCTGGAGCGCTTGCCGGGCAAAGACGGTCTGCTGGTTGTCCTTGCTCCAGATCTTCACGGCCTGCGTTCCGAAGGTGCGTGCCGGCGCCGGCGCGAACCACGTGAGCAGCTCGCTTTTGCCGCCGGCGCTGTTGAACCAGTTCGGCCCCGCGGCCGGGACGTTCGTCGCGGCCATGTGCCAGAGCGGACCGGCGACCAGCCCGCGCGCCGCGGGGCCCGGCAGCAGCGTGTCGCGGACGATCAGCACGCCGGTGGGCAGCAGCGCCATGTGCCGGCACAGCGTCGTGTCGGCCGTGAACCATCCGGTGTAGCGGAGCGTGCCGTAATGCACGCCGTCGCGTTCCGCGGCCTGCGCGCTGACCAGCGTGGGGTCGAGCTGCGTGGCCTGCACATGATAGTCGAGCGACCGGGTGCCGGCGTGGACGCGGAGAATGATGGGGCGCGCCTGCTCGTCATTGTTCGAGAGCTGCCAGCGCACCAGCAGCCGCGGATACGCGCGGCAGTCGAACGTTTGGCCAAAACCCGCCTTCTCCAGGAATTGCACGCCCCGTGCGACGCGCCACACGAGCCCTTCCGGTCCCGGGGTGGGGTGGCCGCGCCAGCCCTTCGCCTCGCGCAAGGCGTCGAGCGTGAGCGCGGGCTGGTCGCCTCCCCCGAGGCGGAGGTTCGCGGCGCTGAAGTCCACTCCGCGGCGGCCCGCGGTGATGCGGAAATTGAGCTTATCGATGCGGCGCAGGAAGGGCTGGCGTTCGTCGCATACCGGCAGCCGCCCTGTGGGCAGGCTGGCCTCCTGCCACACCCCGGGCACGAAGCCGCCGGGGATGTGCGGGAACGGGGCGTCCGCCGGGGCCAGGAACACGAGATTCGCCTGTGCCGGCTCGCGGTTGTTGTAGCCGAGCGCGGTGAGCAGCGGCGTGTCGCGAAATTCGAAATAGGTGACTGCCCCGTGCTGGTTCACGTGACCGTGCGCGCCGCGGCTATACAAGTCCACCAGCGCGAACGGCACGCCGGGCTGGCGCGACGGGGCCAGGATCAATTTGTCGAGGGCGTTGGTGCTGTGCTCGTCGCGGCGCGTGAGCACCTGTGCGCCCGCCGCCGGCGGCTGGGGATGGAGCTGTGTCTCCGTCCAGTCCGCGGCAAAGCTGAAGTAAAAGAGCGGCTCGATGTCCGTGTAGCTGTCACTCAAGGGCATGTGGCGCACACCGGTTTGCACCAGGCGGAGCGCCGCCCAGCGCAGGGTGGGGTCACGATACTCATGAGCAGCACGCTCAAAGGCGGCGACGTAATGCGCCCACGGCGAATGCATCGGCCAGTCGGGGTCCGGCGGGCGCGAGGCGGCGCCGGAGTCGCCATAGGGCGCGATGAAGCCGAGCGGGCTGACTTGATCGCGATAGCGCCGGTACATCGCCGCGATGCCCGGCTTGGCCGTGAGGCCGGGTTGCTTGAGCAGGTCCGCCAGCAGCCAGGTGCCGACCAGATCGAGCGCATTGTAGGTGGGCGCGTTTTCCGGGATGTCCTCGATCTTTTCCAGCAGGGCGCCGATCGTCAGCGCATAGGCGTGCCACGAGCGGGCCTGCGGCAGCGCGGGCCAGACCTGGGCCGCCAGCTCCAGGCCGCAGGCGCGGATCAGGGTCTGGTTGTTGAGGGCGGTGAAGTCGCGCGGCCGGATCCGTTGCGCGACGAACTTTTCCAGCGCCGCGGTCAGCGCCGGGTCCGCAAGCTGGCCCTCCGTCACCGCGCGCCACGCGAACGCGAGCGGGAACGGCGTGAAGAAGTCCACCTCCCGGGGCGCATCCTCCTTGGCCGCGATGAGCCGCAGCCGTGCCACGGCGGAGCGCGCATAGCGCTCGTCGCGCGTCCATTGCCACGCGCGCAGCTCGCAGGCGGCGGCGAGCGCGGCGACATGGATGTGGTCCGCAGAACCGCGCAGGAAGGCGTCGTCGGTGCGGAAATGTTTCGCCCGCAGCGCATCGAGCTGGCGGATGAAATACGCCCGGTAGGCGGATGGTGTCGGATCGATGAGGCTGGTCGCGCGCTCCCCGGGCTGCGCCGGGGCGGGGGTTGCCGCCGGACCGGCGGCCTGCAGCGTCGCCAGCGGTGCAAGCAGCAGGGCAATGATGGTCAGGCGGGTGCTCATGGCAGGCTGCTGATCTTCAGGTTCCGGAACTCCAGCGTCCCGGCCTTTTCGCCCGCGGCGCCCCCGGAATCGCCGCCGAGGCCGAACGTGAGCTTTTCCTCGGCGATTGCCGGGGACTGGGCGGCGAACACCTTGCCGTTCACCGTGGCCTTGAGCGCAGGTCCTTTGAGCTGCATGTTTACGCGGTGCCATGTGCCGGTTTTGAGGGCGAAGGGTTGCTTGAGCAGTTCGAGCGTCTCGCCTTTCTTCGGATGCGCGAGGATGCGGAGCTGGTCCTTGCCCATCACGAGATGGAAGAGATGGCCGCGCTCCTGCGAGCCGTTGAAGATGATGCCTGCGAACGTCGCTTTGCCCTCGAGGCGGAACTCGCACTCGACCACGGCATCGTGCAGCGGAAGCTTCCGCATCTTCACCGGCCCATGCCGGCGCGGGCCGGATTCGAACCCGCGCAGCACGCCGTTCGTGGCCGTCCAGGTGCCCAGTCCCCAAAACCAATCTTTGGATAGCGGCGCGTCAAACTTCTCTTCCAGCAGGATGGCCGGCGGGCGGGGGGCGCTTTCCGCGGCGTTGAGCGCGGCCGGCGGGGCCAGCAGCAGGAGGGTGATGATCATCGGGAGCGTCTGTTTCATGGGACTCCGTGCTGCGTTTGTTGTCCGGTCATCGTCAGTTTCCAAGGTCTGGAAAAACCATGCTGCCAGGGTTCCAACCCTTGGAACATCAGCCTGTCGCCTTACAACGGCAGGCTGCCCGGTTTATTTTCTGATGATGTCGGGTTGTGTAGTACTATCGTTGACAGCGATACGGTCGAATGGAAACATCCGGAAAATTTGGGACGGTTGGCGGGGCGCCGGTATCCGGCGGCTACCGACGGAGGACATGGTGAGCACGCACGCGGGGACAGTGGCGCTGCCGGACCTCAAGCAGGGCCAGGCGACGAAGACGAACGGGCAAAAAGAGCCCGGCTGGCTGGTCATCTGCTGGAACGATCCGGTGAACCTGACGACGTTTGTCACCCACGTCTTCATGAAAGTTTTCGGCTGGCCCCGGAACAAGGCCGAGTTCCACATGCTCCAGGTGCATCGCGAGGGCAAAAGCGTGCTGAAGCGGGAGACGCTGGAACGGGCCGAATTTTACGTACACCAGCTGCAGGCGTATGGGCTGCATGCGACCATGGAGCGCGCCGGGGAATGAGAGTGCTCCGCCAAGTAACGGATGCGTTCACCTTCGAGTTGGAGTGGATCGAGCGCGTCGAGCTGGAGGAGGTGCTGCGGCATTATCCGCTGACGCCGCCGGCCCATCATCGGATGGCGCGCGACGCGGAAACCGGGCCGCGGTCGGGAGATCAGGCATTGCTCGAGGAGGCCATGCTGGCGCAGCAACAGGCGCTGCGCCTCAAGGTGCAGGAACTGCTGGGGCCGGGGCGGCGCTTCAGCGGCGACGGCGACAAGTATCTGCTCACCTTGCAGGGCGCGGAGATCGAGTGGTTGCTGCAGGCCTTGAACGATGTGCGGGTTGGGTGCTGGGTCCACTTGGGCTGCCCGGAGGAGACGGCGATGCCGGAGGATGCGGACGGAACCGCCGCCGGGTATCACCTGTTGATGGAGACGGCGCTCATGTTTGAAACCTACCTGCTGCGCGCGCTGCATGGGAGCGACGGGGATGAGGCTCTGCCGGAAGAGTCGGTGGATTGAGCGATGAACGTCAGCCCGGCCATCCTGGATGAGCGCCTGTGGTTTCCGGACCCGCGCGGCGCGCCAAGTTCCGGCGATGACAACGGGCTGCTGGCCGTCGGCGGCGAGCTCTCCGTGCCCAGGCTTTTGCTCGCCTATCGCAGCGGCATTTTCCCGTGGACCGATGACCCGGTCACCTGGTGGTCGCCCGATCCTCGCGCCATCTTTGAGCTCGACCGCTTCCATGTGCCGCGCAGCCTGCAGCGCGTGCTCAAGCGCGGGACCTTCACGGTCACGGTGGACCAGGCGTTCCGCGCGGTTATGGAGGGCTGTGCAGAACCTGCGCTTGAGCGTTACACCACATGGATCAGCCCGGCGTTTGTGGAGGCCTATGTGAATCTGCACCGGGCCGGCCACGCCCACAGCGTGGAGTGCTGGCGGGAAGGACGGCTCGTGGGCGGCCTCTACGGGGTGGCGCTCGGCGGCTTCTTTGCCGGCGAGTCGATGTTTCATCGCGAGGACAACGCCTCCAAGGTGGCGCTGGCGTTCCTGATCGAGCGCTTGCGGCGGCGCGGCTTCGCGCTGTGCGACACGCAGATGCTCACGCCCATCACCCGCCGGCTGGGCGGCGTGCTGCTGCCGCGGGACGTCTACCTGGCACGCCTAGCCCAGGCGGTCACCTTGTCCTGCACGTTTTAGCGTGCGCCGTGCCCGTGGCAACCGGACGGCTCAGCCGATGGGCAGGACAATCTTCCCGTACTTCTCGTTGAGCACTTCGGCCATCGCCAGGTAGATGGCGCTGGCGCCGCAGACGATGCCCTCCCAGCCGGCGATCTTCCCGATCAGCGCGCTCTCGAACCAGTCGCGGCAGGCGAGCAGGGCAAACAGGACCGTCAACGAGAGGAACACGAACTGCAGGGCCTTGTTGCCCTTCAGCGTCCCGATCCACATGAAGAAGGTGAAGACGCCCCACATGAACAGGTACCAGCCCATGAACGCCTCGGGCGTCTTCTCGGCCCAGCCGAGCTTGGGCAGCACCAGCAGGCCGACGAGCGTCAGCCAGAACGCGCCGTAGGAAATGAAGGCGGTCATGCCGAAGGTGTTGCCCTTCTTGAATTCGAGGATGCCGGCGATGATCTGGGCGATGCCGCCGTAGAAGCAGCCCATCGCCAGGATCATGGCGCTGACCGGGAAGAACCCGGCGTTGTGGATGTTCAGCAGCACGGTGGTCATCCCAAAACCCATCAGACCGAGCGGCGCAGGATTGGCGTATTTTTCCATAATGATAGCAATGCTTTCCCTTGAAGGTTTCCCGGAAACGGTCGCAACCGCGCGCTGCGCCGCGCCAAACTCCGCTGGCGCGCAGCCGTTGGAGTGCAGGGCTTGAAGCAGGCACGCCGACGCCGAAAAATTCGCGCAGATTCTCGCGATCTGTGCGGCGAAGTCAAGCCCCGCGCCGTTGCCCTTCGAAAAGCCGGGCAAGCGGCCGGAGAGGTTTGTGTTTGCTGCCGCCGAGATAGTAGGCCTCTCGCTCCGCGAGATGCTCTTGTTCGATACACGTCCAACCTTCCGGAAATTCTGTCAGGGAAAATCCTGATGGTTTGCCATACAGAGGGCGCACCCGCCGCAAAACGGTCGGCGGTACAAACCCCGCGGAACGCGGCCGCAGCCTTGACGTTTAGCCTGTGCCAAATCATCATCGCCGCCGAAAAACGTAGCGACCTATGATTTCATTAGCCTTTTTTTCGATTCCGGGCCTGCTGGTGCTTGTGGCCTTGCTGCTGTTCCTGCTCCCGGCTGCGTGGGTGAAGCGCGGCGCCGGCGGGCTGGCGCACAAGCTGGGCCGTATGGTGGGCGGCGCGGGCGGTGCAGGCTGGGGCGCGCGCCGGCCGCAGGACCGCCCGCCGGTGCTGGAATATTCGGCCGCCGCCTTGGAAGAAAAGTACAAGAAGATCCTGGGCCTCGCCGGCAACATCACGCCGGAGGACCTCAAGCGGCGCTGGCGCGAGCTTTCGCGGCAATACCACCCGGACCAGGTCCATCATCTCGGCCCCAAGCTGCGGGCGGTGGCGGAGCGGGAGATGAAGGACATCAACGCGGCCTACGAGTACCTCCGCAAGAAATACGGCGTTTGATGCCGGCGGCGCAGAAGCAGCCACGGATCAACACGGACAAGCACGGAGCGGAACGAGTCATCCGCAGACTTCACGGAGCACACAGCTTTTTTCCGGATTATCCATGAGGAAATCAGAAAAACAGGAACGGCGAGGCTTGTATGCTTTTCCTGCCTTCCTGCTTGCCTCATTCAAGCTGCCTTGGTTGCTGCTCCTCCGGCCTTGGCGTTCTTGGCGCCTTGGCGGTTTATGCTCTTCCGCTCGACTCAGTGCAGCGGTTTGATCCGGATGTTCTTGAACTGGATTTTCATCGGCTGGCCGGCATGGATCTGCAGCGCGAGGATGCCGGACTTGACCGCCTTGCTGGCCTGCTCGTCGATGACGTCCACCGTCTGCCTGCCGTTGATGAAATGCTGGAGATGGTTTCCTTTGACGATCACGACATAATCGTTCCAGTCACCGGACTTGATGCCGGCCTGGATTTCCTTCGTGTCGCCGAGGCTGCCCACGACCTCCACCTTGTGCTTGCCGGGCTTGTCGGCATTGTCGCGGATGATGACCTTTTCGCCGCGCTTGGCGAGGATGCCGCGGCCGCCTTCTTCATACAGGATGCCGCTGTGGGTCGGGCCGGCTTCCATGTCGGCCTGGTAGCCGCGCACGACGCAATTTTCGAAGCCCGCGCTGCGGTACTGGATGCCGGAGTTGCCCCAGGCGCTGGAGAAGCGATAGGAGAGGCGCAGCTCGAAATCGTCCACGACCAGATCCTTCGCGCCGTCCCGGGCGATGAGGAAATTGTTGCCCTTCGCGGGATTATCCAGGCTGGTGATGCCGGTGATGAAGCCGTCCTGCACGGACCAGTGGTTGGTGCGCCCCACCCAGCCGGTGAGGTCCTGGCCGTTGAACAGGCTCTTGAAACCCGGTTCCACCTCTTGCGCCCGCACCGGGATGGTGAGGAGTTGTGCCACGGCGACGAATGCGAGGAGGCCGGCGATGCGTGTATTTATTTTCATATCAGCCCTTCTACTGCTCAAGCCCGGATGGTCTGCCGCCCGCGGGCGCGCCCAGCCACACAGCTCAACTTGAGATCAGAAACCCAGTAACCACAATGCCCGCGCTGCGTCAAGAATGTCGTGCAAGAAATGTCGGTGGACGGAGGTCGCCGTCTGTTCCCGTGAGTACAGATCGAGGGCGACCAAGCTGCGCAGCCTGGCGCACGACGCTCAGTATAAGCTGGCCAGACCACCGGGCCTTCCTATACTGCGCAGCTTCCGGGCGGACGGCGGCGTGGCGCCCGGCGGGAAAGGGCGGTCCCTTTTTTGGGGTTGAGCGTCGCATCGACGGGCGCTGCCGGAAGAGCCTGTATAGTGGCTGCGGACCGCGCAGGGGAACGGCAGCTCAAAGAATGAGGTGCAGTCGTGTGGATCAGGTTCCGATGGATAGGGGTGTTGTTGCTCGCACCGGGCGTCCTGTGCGCGTGGGCCACGAACGGCGCCAGCGCGACCGCCGGGGCACAGCCTGAAAACTTCTTTGCCGATCCCAGCTTCGAAATGCGCGCCCTGGACGAAACGGGCTGGCATCTGGATAAGGCCGGCAAAACCGAGGCCCGTTTCGCCATCAACAATGGCGACGCGGCGGTGGGCGACCGCAGCGCGCAAGTGACGATCGGTCCCGTGGAGGAGTGGGGCACGCAGTTCGGGCGGAAGGTGGATGCGGGCCAGAAGGCGAAGACCTATACGTTCGCCGTGGTGGCCAAGGCGGTGCAGCAACCGGTGCAGATCTGCCTGCAGATCGAGCGCTGCGCCAAACCCTTCGACCGGGCTGCCGTCTCCGAGCCGGTGCTGCTCAACAAGGATGGCTGGACGGAAACGCACGTCACCTTCACGGTTGAAAAGGATTTTTCCGAAGGCTGGTTTGCCTACATCAGCTGCACGCAGTCGAATGGCGCCTACCGCGCCGATATGTTCCGGCTCTATGAAGGCGCTTATGTTCCGTATCAGGATGTCATTCCGAAAACGGCGGCGTCCGGAAGCGTCAGCGTTTTCGACCTGGGCACGCGGGCGACCGCGGCGCTGACGGCTGAAGCCGTTGGCCAACGCGACGGCTGGAAGGAAATGGCCGCGGGCCAGACCTGTGGCGGCGATATCTGCGTGGCGAACGGCAGCCTGGCCTTGGTGCTCCGCAAGCAGGCGCCGGGCGCCGAATGCTATTACCAGCTGGGCGGCCAATGGGTGCCGGGGCCGAAACTGATGCCGGCCACAGCCGGCGGGGAACCCGCGCAGAAAACAGGCGCGCTGCGCGTCATCGAATCCACGCCGGTCAAGGTCATCGTGGAAGCTGGCGCGACCACGGCCGCGGGCCGCGCCATCCTGGTCCGTTACAGCCTCCGGCGCAATCAACCCATGGTCGAACTGCAGCCGGGCGCAGGCATGGGCCGCATCGTGGTCGAGGCGCCGGGCCGCTACGCGGTGCTGCCGGATATTTTCGGCGGCGACCTGGTCGTCAGCGCTGCGCAAGCCCGGGCGGGCCGGCTGCGCTTCCCCAGCGAACGGCTGGCGGCGCAGTTGCTGGACGGGGGCAACGCCATCGTCGTCTGCGCGTGGCCGTCCGACAGCCAGGGGGTGAAGCTGACGGTGCATGGTGAGGGCGCCGCCAAATGGATCGCCACGACCGAGATCGAGTGCGGCCGGGAAAAGGCGCGGGGCGTCTGGGTCGCGGTCCTCGCGGCGCCGGGCATCTGGTATCAGCAGCCCATCGCGGGCCTCGATCCCGTCAAGGACGTGAAGCCGGAGTGGAAGGTGCCGTTCCGCGCGCTCTGGCGGGCCGATTTCCAGCGCATGGACGGGCTGATCGATTCCTGGCGCTGCATCATCAAGAAACCCAACAACGAGTTCGAGGGCTTTGGCGTTGCGGCGAAGAAAAAGTCGCGGACGGTCTGGTCCTCCGCGCGGGGCACCTACGCCTATCCGGTCTGCCTGGACGGGGACAGCATGTGCCTGCGCAACACCAGGTTTGATGGACTGCCGGAGGCGAAAGGCGATCCCGCCGGGCAGGTTGTGCTCTACCCGTTCCGCCGGGTCAGCGGCAGCCCGGAAGCGGTGTGGGGCGTTTTCGATGTGTTGACCGACGCGCTCCAGGATACGGCGGAGGCTGCGTGCCTGGACGAACTCCAGATCAAGCGTGTGCCGCGCGACCGCTATCCGGCCACGTGCGCGGTCACGGCCGAGTATGAAAAGCTGTTCGCCGACAGGGCGGAGCAGGCGAAGAGAGCGGAGATCCTCAAGCTCCTCGAGGAGATGGACCAGTTTTGCATCGGCATCCGCAGCCGCATGGACGAGTACCTGGCCTGGGCCAAGCAGACGCATGAATTATGCGCCGCCGAGAAAGCGGCCAAGCCCCAGCTCGGCGCACTGGTGGATGAGTTGGATGGCATCATCGGCAGATTTCCCGGTGTGTTCGAAAAGCTGAAGCTCGGCGAGCGCACGCCGGAGGCGGCGCGCGCACTCAGCGCGCAGGTCCGGGCGCTGATCGACAGCAACGAAGACAAGAAGGACGAGAAAGCCAATCAGCTGGGCCGCGCGACCCGCACCATCGGGGGCAGCCAGGACGAATCCATCGGGCGCTTCCGCACGCTCGCCCGGCAACTGCGGCAGCGCGCCGGCTACCGGATGATCGAAGCCCCCGACGATGCCACGTTTGAATTTGCCCGGGCCATGCGCGCGCGGACCCTGGAGGTGCTCCAGTGCGCCTTCGGTCACGAGGGTGCGTCCACGGAGTAAGGACACGATGAAGATCCAGACCTGCTGGCGTGTGGTGAAGTTGTGCGGCCTGTTGGCGCTCGCGCTCCCCTGCGGAGCCGCACCGCCGCAGCTCATCAAGACTTCGGGCGGAACGGAGATGGTGCTCATCCCCGCCGGGACATTTGTGATGGGCTCCGGCGCCGGTACGGAGGATGCCCGCCCTGCTCATAAAATTTCCGTCAGCAGCTTCTATATGGACCGGCACGAGGTCACGCAGGAATCCTACGAGGACTTGATGGGCGTCAACCCATCCAAGTTCGAGGGCGACACGAACCCCGTGGAGCAGGTGCGGTGGACGCAGGCGGTCAAATACTGCAACGCCCGCTCGCGCAAGGAAGGGCTGGCGCCGTGTTACAACGAGACCACCTGGCAGTGCGATTTTTCGGCCGGCGGCTACCGGCTCCCCACCGAGGCCGAGTGGGAGTATGCCTGTCGCGCCGGCGCTGCCACCGCCTATGCGTTTGGCGACGATCCGCAGGGGCTGGGCGCCCACGCCTGGTTCAAGGATAACGCGGGGAGGAAGTCCCATCCGGTCGGCGGCAAGCGGAGCAACGCGTGGGGCCTTCAGGATATGCACGGCAATGTGGCGGAATGGTGCCACGACTTCTACGCCGCGGATTACTACAGGGCCAGCCCGGCGCAGGATCCGCAGGGCCCGGCGGCCGGGGCGAAACGCGTCGTGCGCGGCGGCAGCTGGGCGGGCACGGCCGAGAAATGCGCGGCGTGGTATCGCGCCGCAGAAGCCCAGAGCCTGCCCGACGTTTGCCTTGGCTACGACATCTACGGTTTCCGCTGTGTCCGCCGTGCGTCCGGCACGACCACCCCCGCGGCTACATCGGCCACGACCCGCGCCGGGGGGGACTGTTCCGATGGTCGTGCCCTTTATCCCCGGCCACTGAACACTGCGGAGGCACACCTCCCGCGCGCACGCCGGCCTTGCCGCCAATCGGTCCGGGCGGTATAAAACACTTGCCGCTCAGCGCTGGATTCGCGCGGCGGCCAGCAGCAGGGAAACGTGTCATGGACAATGTTCCGGCCCCCAACGCTCCGGCCCGCTCGCCCGGTTATCGGGGCGCGTTGGCTTTTGATGTGGCGGTGCTCTGCGCCAACCTGCTCGTCGTCGCCCCGCTGACGGATCTGGTCCGAACCACGCGCGGGTTTCACCCGCTCTTCGGCGGCTTGCTGATCGCCGCCGTCGTGCTGCACACCTTGGGCGCCGGGCTGAAGCGCCGTCCGCTCCAGACGCGCCTGGCGGCGGGGGTCCGGCCGCCGGCCAGCGGCGGGCGCTATCTCGCGCTGCTGATCCTGTTCGTGATGCACTATGGACTCTTCTGCGCCTGCCTGATGATGGCGCTGTCGATTTTCGAGGATGCGCAGCTCGTGCCGAAGTTGTCCGACCTCGCTCTGGCGGGGGCCATGGTCGGGGCGCTGTGCCCGACCGTGCTGACGCTGTGGGCCCTGCTGCCGTTCCGGGAAAAACCGGCGGAGGATGCCCGCCGGCTGCGCCACCGGGAATATGCGGCCGATGCGGCGTTGTACGCATCGGCATTGATCATCCTGGCGTGGTGGGATGGCGTGTTTGTGGAAATGTTGGCCGGCGCGGCCAAGGGACACTGGCTCATGAGCATCGTGCTCGTGCTGCTGACGACCGTACCCTTCGCCATGTTTTATCTGGCGCCGCGGATGCTGTTTTTGGCGGAAGATTACCGGGATCCCAAGGCCTGGGGCCGCATCCTGCTGGTGGCGCTCTCCCTCGCCAAGCGGCTCGTCATCGGCTGACCCGCCGGCGCGTGGCGCAGTGGGGTGCGCCAGCTAATCCGCCAGCAGTTCCTGGATGTCGGTCCAGGTCAGCTCCTGCATGACGTTTTCGTCCGTGGTCAGGGTGGCGTCGATGACCGCCTTTTTCTTGCGCTGCAGGGCGAGCACTTTTTCCTCGACCGTGCCGCGGGTGATCAGCTTGATGCTGTACACGGTTTTTTTCTGGCCGATGCGGTAGGCGCGGTCCGTCGCCTGGTCTTCCACCGCCGGATTCCACCAGGGATCGAAATGGATCACCATGTCGGCGCCGGTCAGGTTGAGCCCGGTGCCGCCGGCCTTCAGGCTGATCAGGAAGACGGGGATGTCGCGCTGGCTGTTGAACTGGTGGACGACCTTCATGCGTTCCTGGGTGGAGCCGTCCAGATAGCAGTAGGTGTGGCCCGCGCGCTCCAGTTCTTTCCGGAGGATGGTCAGCATGCCGACGAACTGGCTGAAGACCAGGATGCGGTGGCCGCCGTCCAGCGCCTCCTCGAGGAGTTCGAAGAACAGGTCCAGCTTGGCCGACGGATTCTTCGCCGCGAGATTGGGCAGCTTGAGGAGGTCCAGATGGCAACAGATCTGGCGCAGGCGCAGCAGGATGGTCAGGATTTCCATCCGGCACTTGTTGAAGCCCTGCTGGGCCACCAGGCCGGTGATCTTCTGACGGGAAGCCGACAATATTTCCTGATACACGGCCTGCTGATCGCCGGTGAGATTGCAGGAGGAAATCTTCTGAATCTTCGGCGGCAGGTCCTTGGCGACCTCGCTCTTGAGCCGGCGCAGGAAGAAGGGGTGCAGCTTCTTGCGCAGCTTGGCCTGGGCCACTTCGCCCTCGGCGGCCCCAGCGGCGATGGGATCCTCGTAGTTGAACTTGAAAGCCTTGTGCGACCCGAGATAGCCCGGCATGAGAAAATCCATGATGGACCACAGGTCGGAGACGCCGTTCTCGATCGGGGTGCCGGTCAGCACCAGCCGTTGAAAGGCCTTGATCTGCTTGGCGGCCAGCGAATTCTGGGTGGAGCGGTTCTTGATGTGCTGGGCTTCGTCGAGAATGGCGGCCGCGAACTGGTAGGCGGCGAATTTATCCACGTCGCGCCGGAGGATGGCGTAGGAGGTGACGGCGATGTCCGTCTGCTCCAGCTGCGCCCAGCGGTCCTGCCGTTCCGCGCCGGTCAGGTTGAGGACCTTCAGGCCCGGCACAAACTTGGCGGCTTCCTCGGACCAGTTTTCCACCAGGCTCGTCGGGCAGACGATCAGGGCCGGCTTCCCCCGGGCGTCCGGATGCCGGCGCTGGAGCTGGAGCCAGGCGAGGGTCTGCAGCGTCTTGCCCAAGCCCATCTCGTCCGCGAGCAGCCCGCAGAACCCGTTGGCCTCCATGAACCGCAGCCAGGTCACGCCGTATTTTTGATAGGGGCGCAGGATGCTGCCCAGCGGCTCGCCGAGCGACACCGGCTCGATTTCCAAGGTGCGGTTGCATTGGCCGGCGCGGTTGCGCCACGACGGGGTGTCTTCCACGTCAATGCCGTCGAGCGCCTCGAGCGCGGACTTCACGAACGGCGCGTAGATGTTGGCCAGCCGGAAATGGCCCGGGAGGTCGCCGTCCTGGCTGGCGCAGTCGGAGAAGATATTCTGCATCGCGTTCACCGACTCGGCGTCGATGAGGTACGTTTTTTCGCCCACTTCAAAGAAGGCGTCGCCCTTGCGCAGCGCCAGGTGGATATCGGCCTGCGAGAGGCTGGTGCCCTCCTGGGTCTCGAAGTCGAAGCCGATGTCGAACCATTTGCCGCTCTGCGTATCGTCCACGTGCACGACCGGCGTGGCGAAGCTCAGCGACTCCATGTAGGGGGCCACCTTGCCTTCCAGCTCCACCGTCCAGCCGCGGCGGCGCAGGGCCGGCAGGTGCGAGCCGAGGAAGTTGTGCACCGGGCGGGTGCCGACCACGCTCTCCAGCAGGTCGCCGCGCGGGCCTGTGAAGCCCGCCGGCGCGAGCAACTCCAGCGCGCGCTGCTCCCGGGCCGAATTGCGGATGGAGTAGCGCAGCAGGTCGTTCGGGTCCGGAATGGAAAAATGCTCCTTGGGGTCCGGCTTGCACGCGACCAGCTCGATCTCGCCATAGCGGGCGAAGAGGGTGGCCGCCAGCGAGGCCGGGCTGCCGCGCACGCGCAGGATCATCTTCGGGCTGCCGGGCGCGAACGTGAAGAGATCGGCGGAGAGATCGCTCTCGACCCGGGTCTGCGCGGAGAGCAGCGGCAGTTCCTGGTTCAGAAAACGCGGCACATCCTGCCGGGCGATGATGACCGGCTCGGCGTAGATCGCATGATAGGGTTCCGGCAGGACATTCGCCAAGGGCCACAGGTGGCCGGCGCCATAGGCCCAGCCGGATTTCCGTGCGACCATGTAGAAGGGGTGCTCGCCGGCGGCCATGAAGGGCAGTTCCGTGTGCGCCATGAGGATCAGCTCGCCGTTCTCGCGGTCGAGGTCCAGCTGCACCAGGGTGGTCATGGCCGTTTCGTTGACGGTGATGGGCGGTCCGTCGGCCTGGGGCAGCGGCTTGCCGGCATGGAGCCGGATGATGTTGAGGAAGTCGTGCGGCGCCAGTTCCAGCCGGCCCTTGGCGGGGCCTTCGGAGATGTCCTCCAGCACAAAGAGGATGGCTTCGTCCTGCTTGCTGAGGGTCAGCGGCAGGATGCCGGGCACCTGATCGAGGAGCACCCGGCTGTTCCGATACTGGAGGACGCAGGTGAGCGGGATGCGGCCGTTGCGCCAGGCCGCCATCCAGCCTTTGTCCAGGGTGACGATGAGGTGCGCCGGAATGGCACCCGGCGCATCCGCGGTGACGCGGCGGATATATCTGGATTCGTCGAGCGCGGCCAGCCGGGCGGCGCGCTTCATCTCGGCCTGCGCCTTGGCTTCGCGTTCGGGATCGGTGGCCCGGCGGACGAGCTCGAGGCAGAGTGCGATCACGTGGTTGCAGATGATGCCGCGTTCCTTGTTCGCCCAGCAGGGGCAGAGATTCTCGACATAGCCGTCGGGCAGCAATTTCAGGGCGGTTTTCAGCGGGCGGTTGTTTGCGAAGACGGTGCCCGTGACCAGCGGCGGCTCGTACATGGCCTCCGCCACGAGCTCTTTCGCGACCATGATCTGCGCGTCGCGCAAAACTTGCGCTCCGGCCCAGCTTTCCAACGTCTTCCGCGTGAAGGGTATCTTCATCCCGAGCTATCCTGCTTTTCCGTGTCCCGGCCGTCGTGAAACGGCACAGAAGTAAAACGAAAAGTATCTATGCCGAGGAATGATTAGCAAGGCTTATTGGGCGGCGGCTCCGGCGGCGCCGCTGCGCGGCCCAGCGATAGGATTACGCCCTATGGTCCTTTCGGTCCATCGCCCGATGCCCGACCCTTTTCCCCGGAGCTATGTTGGCGATGCTTTGCAGGGGAAGGATGCGGTTATCGTCACAATGTCAGCACAGCCGCAAGTTGCAGCAAGGACAAACCAGAAAAAGGAGCTGAGGATGAGCAAGCGCAGCACGATCAATCAATGGTATGGCTGGGTGCCCGATCGCCCGGACCAGCGGGACAAACTTTATGCCGCCATCGCCAGGCCGCCGCGGAAACTACCCAAAGCGGTGGATCTGCGCCCGGGGTGTTCGCCGGTTGAGGACCAGGGGCAGCTGGGCAGCTGCACCGCCAATGCGCTGGTCGGCAATCTCGAGTTTCTCGAGAAGCAGGCCGGCAAGCCCGTCGCCGACTTGAGCCGGCTGTTCATCTACTACAACGAGCGCGCGATGGAGGGGTCGATCAACGAGGACGCGGGCGCCATGATCCGCGACGGCGTCAAGTCGCTCGTCAAGCAAGGCGTCTGCAGCGAGAAGAAGTGGCCCTATAACATCGGCCAATTCGCCGTGAAGCCATCGGCGGCGTGCTACAAGGAGGCGCTCAAACATCAAGTGCTTTCCTACTACCGCATCCTGACGCTCCAGCAAATGAAACAGTGCCTGGCGGAAGGCTATCCGTTCGTCTTTGGTTTTTCGGTGTACGAGAGCTTCGAGTCGCCTGCCGTGGCGAAGACCGGCAAGGTCAATCTGCCGAAGCCCAAGGAACAACAGCTCGGCGGCCATGCGATCATGGCGGTCGGCTATGACGACCGCACCCAGCGGCTGCTCATCCGCAATTCATGGGGCACCGACTGGGGCCTGCAAGGCTACTTCACCATGCCCTACGCCTACGCCGCGAACGACAATCTCGCGGACGACTTCTGGACCTTGCGGGCGATGGAGCTGTGAGGTTGTAACCGGCGCGGTCCGCCGGGTGAGAATTCCGGCGGACCCGCGGCGGCTACAGCGACGTGCTGTGCACCGGACGCCACCGGTTTAAGCTTTTCCAAGGTCTGGAAAAACGGAGCATTCCGTTTCCAAGCCCCCGCGCGCATATAACAAGTGCACCACCGAAAGAGGACGGGTACACCTACCGGTTGTTGCGACTAACAACCCCCGACAGGAGACCCGTCCATGAAGCGAGAGTATAC
>CAIWHP010000205.1 GCA_903912445.1 uncultured Lentisphaerota bacterium | reverse complement strand
TCCGGCAGGTAGGGGATCAGGCCCTTGAGGAATGCTTCATTCTGGATCGCACGCGGCGCGGAGCGCGCATCCAGAATGAAGCCGTTGACCGAGATCATCCAGGCCATAGGATTGCTATCGATCCGACTGGGCAATGTCCATTCCGGATCCATGAGATCGATCCTCAATAGATCCATGATCTGCTTGGACTTATTGCCCACGGTGCTTTGGCTGAGCCCGAACCCTCTGGCGAGATCGTCGGCGCGCATGTGAGGGGTCTGGCTCTTATCAAACAGAAAATTGACGCGTCCGACGGTATGAACGATGGCGGCGGCCCAGGTGGTCACACGTCCACCTTCCAGCGGAGAAGGCCGCTTGCGGCTGAGCTTTGCCGCCAACGCCCGGCACACCCCGGCATATTCATCGTTCAGGTTCGTGCGGCAGAACGCATCCGTCAAGCCGATGATCTTATCGTAGATCGGGCGCATTTTCTGTGGAACGGATTCGGCGGATGGTGTGGGCATAGGTGCCTCTTTTGCGAACTCGCTGCGCGGGGCCTTACCGCTTTCGGTTCTTCTGGCGGGATTTCTTCGCTTGTTTGCGCCTGGCTTTTGATTTTGCCTTTTCTTTGGACGCGGAGGGTCGCGATGGCTCTCGCTCGGCTCGCAGGGCAGCCGCGTTCAGATCCTCGCGCTGCGCTTCCGCGCCGAACCAGCCGCCCTCTGGGATCGGGGTTTCGCGAGCGATTTTCCAACCCATCGCGATCTGAGCTTCTTCCCAGTCTCCCACGACCGAAAGATCTACGGTATCGGCTGCGAAGGCTCTTTCCATCAGTTGAGCCGTGCGTACCGCTTTCAGATCGAGCAAGTTCGATATGATGAAGGCGTTGACCGTGCGGTCGTTGTCCTCGAAGTCTTCGAGAACCCCGGTCAAGGCGGCCACACACGCGTTTCGAGCCTCGGAGTGTGCCTTGCCGATCTCCCCCAGGCCCACGGCTGCAGTGACGCACGCCCACGTATCGTGCGACGGATCGATCAGAAAGGCGTGGAGCGGCGCAATCGCTGCCGCCCCGATCATGGCGAAGACCTGGGGCAACTCTTCGGCCACCCAGTCATTGCCTTCGAAGTCGTCGACAAGATCAAGGCGTGTCAAGAGCGGTTCGACCGCGGCTTCCGCGTGCAATTGCCCCAGGACGCGCCAGGCGTGGACCGGCGCCCAAACCTCCAGGCTGTCAGAATCGGCCCAGAATATATCGTCATCGAGCGCCATGCGGATCAGGTCGGGAATATGCTCCTGACCGAAGCCGAGAGGCAGGTAGTCCAACTCTTCCGGCCACGGGGGCAGTTCGAGGCAGTCACCGTAGGTGAGGAGTTGGGCAACGGGATGGGAGTAACTTGTTTCAGTCATGGTCTCAGTAGCACCTTTCGTCTTGTCGCCGCCGCCTCAGCATTCGCTGTAGCCACACGCATAACATTTCCGGCACCCTTCCGTCGGGATGAAGGTCGCCTGACCGCAGTCGGGGCAGAGGTCGCCGATGGGACGATC
>CAIWHP010000204.1 GCA_903912445.1 uncultured Lentisphaerota bacterium | reverse complement strand
CAGCCTACAGCCTACAGCCTAAACCGCTATAGCCTATCTGAGCAGTTGCAATCGCTCATAACCTCAACAAGGAAACGACAACATGAAGATCAAGCGGTACATGATGGCGGCGGTGCTCGCCGCGGGCGTGGTGTGGAATTTGGCGGGGGCGGCAGAGCCGGACACGGCGAAGCTGAAGCAGGAAATCGAAACGCTCTGGCGGCTCGGTAAAAGCCAGCCAGGTGACAAGAACGCGCGCATTGCCCAGAACAGCGCGATCGTGGAGGGATGTGAAAAACTGCTGAAGGAATATGCGGGGTTGCCGCGGACGGACGAACAGCGCGACATCTTGTCGCGGGTGATCATGCTGGATGCCACTGAACGGCTGTACAATGACGCGCCGACGGCGGAAAACCGCAAAAAGCTGTGTGCCGTCGCGGAGGATGTCGTCACGCTGCCAGTGCATGACGCCTCCGTCTGGGGGGAGCGGCGCAAGCCGGTCGCGGCCAGCAAGGCGCGGGCGGGAAAACTCCTGGCCATGGCGAACATTTATGAAACCCCGGCTGCCGCGCCCAAGGATGCAGCAAAACATATCCGGGCCATGCTCGAATTGTTCCCCGACAAGGCGGAAATCAAGGGCTCCGGCGAAACCCGCAAGCAGGCGCTGGTCTATGCGTTGCAGCTGGCGCTGAAAACCGGTGAAAAGGAGCTGACCCAGGAGCTGGGGGCCGCCGTTGCCAAGAAGTGCCTCGACACCAAGTACGCGCTGGACACCCTGATGGAGGCCGGCTACCCGGTGGCGTTTGAGGACGAAACGACCCTGCTAAGCGGTGAAAAGATCTCCTTCCCGCAGGATGTCAAGGGCAAGATCGTCGTCCTTGACTTCTGGGCCACCTGGTGCGGCCCGTGCAAGGCGTCCATGCCCCACCTCAAGGCCATCCATGAGAAATACAAGGACCGCGGGGTCCTGGTCATCGGCATCTGCTGCGACGCCCCGGCCAAGGGTGAAATCCCAGAGGCCTGCAAAAAGCGGGTGGCGGATTTCCTGGCCGAAAACAAGTACGACTGGACGCAAGTATTCTCTGGGAACTGGCCAGCATCTGCGGCTAAATACGGCGTCGCCAGCATCCCGTCCGTTTTCGTGCTTGACCGACAGGGGAACATCGTCAGCGCCCAGGCTCGCGGCCAAGAGGAACGCCTGATCGAGCAGGAACTGGCCAAGGCCGCCGCCAAGAAGTAATCCACGCCAACGCTGAAACATGAGAAATCACCCATGAAAACACATCTTCCCATCGTCTCTGCCTGGGTCCTGGCGTTGTTCGCGGCCGGTGTCGCCGCGATGGCCGCGCCTGGCAATGTGGATTTTCCGCTGGCGAGTTCCGCAAAGCCTGGCGCCGCCGGCGCGGTTCACGCATCCCGGCCCGGCGATGCGGACTTTCCGGCGCCATACCCGTCCGCCCGCCACAACGAAAAGGTGCAGGCCGTCCGCACCGGCACCTACGACCTGGTGCTGATCGGCGATTCCATCACGCACACCTTGGACAACTTCGGCGGCAAATACCAGCCGCTGACAACGCTGGTCTGGGATAAATACTACGCCCCGCGCCAAGCCATCAACCTCGGTTATTCCGGCTATCGCACCGAGCAAATCCTGTG
>CAIWHP010000203.1 GCA_903912445.1 uncultured Lentisphaerota bacterium | reverse complement strand
GTCGCCGACGCCTTGGTAAAAGACCCGCGGCTCCACGATCTCGAGCTCTTTGACGTTGATCGGCAAGCTCACGACGTGCGCCATATCGCCGGTCAGGTTGCAGCGCGTCAGGAAGTCGCAGCCTTTGTGTATCGCCACGTCCAGGGTGACGGCCGTCTGGGCGGGCGGTGCGTTGGAGATCACGAGGTCGAAGTCCACGACAAAGTTGCCGGGCATGGCGACATGGCGGCGGCCGAAGGCGAGCGCCTCGACCTTGTCGCGCCCGGCCTTGGCGCATTGTTGCGGCGGGCCGCCCGGGGCGGCGCCCGGCACGGTCTGGCCGGTGCAGGCCAGATACGGCTCCCGCACGGGCTCCGACACGTAGGGTATCCGCGGCACAAACGGCACGAGGCGGGGCACGCCCTCTTCCACCACCAGATGGAAGGGTGTGCGCGAACCGAAGGCGCGGGCGAGGATGTGGTCGCCATCATCCAAGCTGCGCACCACCAGCGGCTGGCTGTCGAGGCCGTGCGGGTTATAGATGCAGAGCCCATGGTTCGAGCCGACATAGTTGTTGCCCTGCGCCGTCGCCAGCACCAGCGTATTCGGCGGTGCGGTGCGCAGGCAGGCGAGCAGCTTGCCGATGGGCGTATTGAAGGCGGACAAGTTTTGCCCCTGCGCCACCATGAAGCGCAGGTCCAGTCCCAGCAGCGCCACGAGCACCATGACCGCGGCCACGAGCGCGAGACGTCTCGGGCGCAGCCAGTCCAGCAACCGCGCTCCGCCCAGGGCCGCGGCCAACAGGAGGCAGGGCAGGGCCTCGAGATAGTAGCCGGGCCCCGTTTCCTGCGGACCGCGATAGAAATAAGCGATATAGCCGCCCCAGGCCAGGAGCGGGCAGGCCAGCAGCAGCGGCGTCCACGCCTTGCGCCAGCCGAGCAGGGCGAGCGCACAGACCGCGAGGAGCGACCCGGTAAAACCGAGGCACCAGGTGTTCATCAGCTTCAGATTGTCCCAGAAGGCCGCGAGGCCGAGCGCTAACGTATGGATGCCGGACTTGCCGCTCAGGTGCTTGAGGCCGAAGCCCGGACCTTCGCTCGGATCATAGAGCAGGTAGGTCATCAAAAAGGTGTGGCCGGTCGAGAGCTCGTTGTAGAGCAGGATGGCGGCGATGCCCGCGCATGCGGTCGCGGCGAAGAGCACCGTGCCCAGCCAGGCGGACCGGTCACGGCGGTGCTGCCAGAGGTAGAGCAGCGCGTAGAGGCCGAAGGGGAGCGCCAGCCACATGGCCGTGTAGGTCCGGTTGAGGAAGAGCCAGCCCCAGCCAAGGCCGGCCAGCGCGGCGAAGCGCGGTGCCGCGGTCAGCTGCCAGCGCAGGAAACCGTAGAGCAGCAGCAGCGCGGCCAGCAGGCCGCTGGTGTGGCCGAGCAGCGTGCCGTGGGTGAACAGGAAAAACGGCGAGCACAGCAGGAGCAACGCCGCCAGCCAGGCCTCGCGCCGGCCGAAGAGCGCGCCCGTGCGCGCCATCACGCCAACCGAGAGCGCCGCCGCCAACGCCACCATCAGGTGCGGCTGGTGCACGAGGCAGCCGGGCAACAGCCAGAGCGGATGTCCCGGCGGATAGCGCGCCAGCCAGCCCGCCTGGGCGTCCTGGATGATCATCTCGTGATAGAAGAGGCTGGGCAGCGGCGGGAGCGGCCGCGCGATCACGCCGGCGATGAAATTGTAGGCCTGAAACACATAGCTGTTCTCGTCGGTGGTGATGGGCGCACAGTGGAAGACGTGCCGGTAGAGCCACCACGCGGCCGCGAAGGCGAGCAACGGCAGGGCGCCATAGAGCAGCCACGTGTTCCCCCGCGAAAGGGGCTGAACCGGGGTCGAAGATGTCATGCGTTCTTCTACGGGGAAACCGCGCGCCGAGTCCAGCGAAATGCGTCCGCACTGCCCCGCGCGCAGGCCGTGGCGGGTGCGTTTCCAAGCCTTGGAAAAAGCCGGCGAATTATTTCCAAGCCTTGGAACCGGCTTGCAATGCCAACGCCGATGGCTACATTGGTGCCGCCCACACGGAGAACATACATGAGCGCAATCCAGATCAATTTCGGCGAATGGTTTGAACGGGCGTTGGCGGTCTTCAAGCAGCAGTGGCTGGCGCTGGTGGTGGTCTACGCGGCGCTGGGTATCGGGCTGGGGGTGCCCTGTTCGCTCGTGCAGAGGATGCTGTTGAACTATCCGTTGCTGGTCCTGCTTTTCCAGCTGGCCATCGTCGTCTCCGTGGTCGGCCCGGTGACCATCGGGATCGCGCGCTATGTCCTGCACTTGTTCGAAACGCCGGACCAGCCGGTCGATCTGGGCGCGGCCTTTCGCGCGGCCCTCGAGGGCTATGAGCATTTCAAGGATGCGGCCGTGCTCTTCCTGGTGATCGGCGGCGCCTTTTTTGTGACGCAATTCACGCTCGGCCTTTTTCTCTGGGAGTTTCTGGCCACGCTCGCGGCCGCCGTCGTCAGCTTCTTTGTCGGCACGGCCGCGATGTTCAGCGTCTGGCTGATGGCCGAGCACAAGTGCGGCTTTCAGGCGGCGCTCATGGGCAGCTGGAGCGCCGTGAAAGACGACTTCCACGTTTTCCTGCTGTTCCACCTCATGGCGTTGGGCGTGGGCATCGCCGGCGCCATCACGTGCATCGGCATCGTGGTGACCATGCCGCTGTACTACTGCCTGATGGCCGTGGCGTACCGCGAAGTCTTCCCGCAGCTCTCCGCCGCGGAGCCGGCGCCCGCGCAGGCGCCGACGCTTTGAGCCCTATGCAAGCGCCGCCACCACTGCCGGATGGCTTGGATCGCGGCGGCCGCCAACTCCGCTGGCTGCTCGTCTTGGGCAGCGGCTTGGGGCTGCTGGCCGCCGCGCTGGTGCCGCTCGCGCTGGTCGGGAAATTCCACGCCTGCCCGTTCCTGCGCCTCACCGGCTATCCCTGCATGTTCTGCGGCCTGACGCGCGCCTTCAGCGCGCTGGCGCACGGCCACATCGCGGACGCATGGCACATCTCGCCGGTCGGCGTGCCGCTGTTCCTGGCCACCCTCGCCGCCTTTGGCTGGGGAGTTGCCTGCCTCGTCACCGGCAAGAAATTGCTGCTGCGCTGGCCGTGGCGCTGGATCGCTGGCGCGGGCGCGGTCCTGCTGCTGGCCAACTGGATCTACCGGCTAACTGCCGGCCTGAAGTGATGCGACGAAAACTTCCCGTTGCATCGCTCCGGCGAAACGGGCATTTTGAATCGCGTCCGTTCAACCATGGGAAGCATCATGACATTGAAACACATGGCCGTGCTGGGCTTGGGGCTGATCGTTGGCGCCGGCGCGGCAGAAAAAACGCTGCTGGATTTCGGCCGGGCGGAGGTGGCTGCCCAGATTCTGCCCAACGGCAAGGCGGGCGTGGCATACAAAATCGTGGAGGGGCCCCGCGGCAAGGCGCTGGAGGTCGCATGCATTCCGGCGGACAACGGTTTTCCGGGCGTCACCCTCAAGCCGGCGGATGGCCTCTGGAATCTCGCCGGCTGCGGCAAGGTCGAAGCCGACGTGACCAACCTCGGCGCAGAGAAGCTGACCGTCTGTTTGCGCGTGGACAATGCTGGCGACCGCTGGGACGCCGAGAATGTCTATATTCCGGCCGGCCAGACCGCGACGGCCCGGGTCACCTTCGGCTACTCGTGGGGCAACCGCGGTTACGCTCTCGACTCTTCCAAGGTCACGCAAGTGCTGGTCTTCACCGAAAAGCCAAAAAAGGCGGTCAAGTTCCGCATCGAGGCGGTGCGCGCCGCGGGCAAGCCTGGCGACAAGCCGGCGGGGATCGTGGATAAAATCAAGCCGGCGAACGGCGTGCTGACCGATTTCGCCGCCCTGAGCGCCACGCAGATGGTGGCGCGCGGTGCGCAGGCGCAGCTGGCCGGCGGCGGCGCACAACTGGTGTTTCCGGCCGGCGGCAAAGAGCAGGACCCCGGGGTGGCCTTCAAGGTCAAGGATGGCGGGCTGTGGGATCTGTCCGACTATTCGCAGGCCGAGTTCACCCTCCGCAATCCGGGCGCGAAGCCGGTGCGGGTGGTCTGCCGCGTGGAGAACCGCTGGGCGCGCAAGGATGCGAACTGTGCGCTGGCGGAGGCGACGCTACCCGCGGGCGCGGAGCAGGTGGTGACGGTGCCGTTCTGGTCCAACGTCATCTGGGACGGCAGCGTCAAAACGTCCGGTGCGAAGTTCGGGAGCGACGAGGTCGCCGGCGTGTTCGTCGGCGCGGAGCACGCGGACGGGGAGCAGACGGTCGTGGTCAAGAGCATCAAGGCTGCGGTCGGCCCGGCGACGGTGCTGGCCGACTGGGTGGGCCGGCGCCCGCCCGTCCCCGGCAACTGGACCAAGACGTTCGAGGATGACTTTGCGGGCGACACGCTGGATCTGGCGCGCTGGACGCTGCCGGCGAAGGACGAGGCCAGCATCTGGGACGCCAACGGCATCAATGTCGCGCGCAACGCCGGCCTCACCAACGGCTGCCTTTACCTGAAGTGCGAGAAGCCCGCCAAGGTCGAGGCGGCCGATCCGAAGCTGAAGGCGCGCCAGTACGTCAGCACGGTGGTGACGACGTTCGACAAGTTCGCGCAGCGCTACGGCTACTTCGAGGCGCGGATGAAAATTCCGGCGACGCTGGGCATGTGGCCGGCATTCTGGATGATGCCCGACCGCGGCCAGGGCAACGGCAGCTATTGGGGACGGCAGGACACGAAGAACGGCGGCATGGAAATCGACATCATGGAGCAGCTCGCCCGCTTCGGCCCGTTCCGTTACAACATCGCCGTGCACTGGGACGGCTACCAGAAGGATCACAAGTCCATCGGCACCGAGCGCATCTATTGTATGCCCGACAAGGACGGCTTCATCACCTCCGGCCTGCTCTGGGAGCCGGGCAAGCTGACCTTCTACTGCAACGGCAACGTCGTCGGCGTCTGGCAGAACGAGCGCATTGCCACCGTCCCCGGCTACCTGATGTTCACCCTGCCCACCGGCGGGTGGGGCACCTACGGCAACGTGGACGACGCCAAACTGCCGGCCTACTTCCTCGTGGACTACGTCCGTGTCTGGCAAAAAGCCGAGTGGGCGGAGCCGAAGAAATGAGCAGAGCGGAGGTTGGCTTGAAGACATGGTTGCCGCTGTTGGTCTGGCTGGCGGCGGGTGTGGCGTATGGTGCGCCGATGAAAACGCCTCCTCAGGTGGTCATCCGCAATCCGTCCATGACCGAGGGCTCGGACAAGCCGGTGGGCTGGGCCGACCAGTGGATCTCCGCCGGCAAGATCGCCGTCTCGCGCGACGCTGCCGTCTTCCATTCCGCGCCTGCGGCGCTCGCCGTGGCGAGCGTCGGCGGTCCGGCGCACGCCCAGGCGATGCAGTTTATCGTGGGCGCGCCCGGCCAGCGCCTCGCGCTCCATGCGTGGGTGCGTGCCGAGGGCAAGGCCACCGCCATCTTCGCCGTGCAAAGCTACACCGCCGACTGGAAGGGCATCGCCTTCAAGGCGCTCGGCAAGGCGCTGCCGGGCTTCGACTGGCAGGAGGCCGGCGGCGAAGTGACGCTGCCGCCCAAGACCGCACGGTTCGCCGTCGTGCTGCTGCTGCAGGGCGAGGGCAAGGCGTGGCTCGACGACGTGGAGGTCGGCACGGAGGCGGGCGTCGCCGCGCCGCCCGCGCCGCAGGTCGAGCCACCGCCCAAGGCCGCGAATGCGTGGAGTCCGGCCGAGGGTTTCTGGAAGGATTTTCCGCTCGCGTGGCGGCAGACCGCGCAGGGCCAGAGCGACCGCGCGAAGCAGGGCGGCGTGAACGTGGTCTTCCTCGGCGACTCGCTCACACAGGGCTGGGACAAGCAGCTCTGGCAGGAGCGCTATGCGCCGCTCGGCGCGGTCAACTTTGGCATCGGCGGCGATGGCACGCCGCAGGTGCTCTGGCGCCTTGAGCACGGCATCCTCGAGGGCATCCGGCCCAAGGTGGTCGTGCTGATGATCGGCATCAACAACACCTGGCCCGGCTACTCCGCCGCCGACTCCGCCAAAGGCATCGCCGCCATCGTCGCCGCGACCCAGCAGCAGCAGCCGCAGGCGAAAATCCTGCTGCTCGGCGTGCTCCCGATCCACGGCAAGCTCGACGCCGTCCGCAAGATCATCAGCGAGCTCAACGCCGCCAGCGCCAAGCTCGACGACGGCCGGCGTGTCCGGTTTCTCGACCTGGGCGCGCAGTTTGTGGATTCCGAGGGCTCGCTCCGGTTCGGTTTTTATCAGCCCGACCGCCTGCACCTGACCCCCGCCGCCTATCGCCTCTGGGCCGACGCCATGGACCCGCTGCTGCAAGAAATGCTGCGCTGACCGCGGTTTTGAACAGAGATCAGAAGTCAGCGGTCAGAGGTCAGCCGGAAAAAAGCTTATCGGTCTATCCTAGCTTGTGACCTTGCGGCGCAGGTAAATGAATTTCGCAGCCAAGTGGCGCGACCTAACCACAGAACCTCCGCTCCTGCTGCGCACGGCGGCAGGGGGTGGTTGGGAGGGCAGCGCAACGCGGGCCGCGTTTTGACAAACGCGGCTACAGCGGAAACTCAACCCAAGCCTGCCTGCTTTGCGGGCGGGGCTTTCCAGTCCCGCGAAACCAACCACAACGTCAACCTCCCGAGCAGGCCACGTATAGCGTCCAGCCTCAGCGCCACGGGCGGGCTCACCCACCTTTGGAGCGTGTGATTGAGGTGATCGCGTCCACGCTGGCACAATACGAGCCCCACCGGCCCCGCGGATTGTCGGGCACGCGAGCTTTGCCTTCGATCCGCGAATCTCTGACGACCTGCAGCTCTTCAACGTCGCCGGTGACAAACGTGACCTTGAAGGTGCTCTCGTCCGGCTTCAGCCGTTCCATGCGGACGATGTCTGCGACCGAGAGCAAGACGGTGGTCTGGTTCCGATGCGCCATGATGACCGGCCCGCCGCCCGGATAGAAGTTCTCGATGTTGACATCCTCCTTCACGCCGTTCTTGTGGATGATCGTGTACAGCTGCTCTGCTTGGGTCGACAAACTCATGAGCGCACCGCAAGCCATAGCGCCGAAAAACTTGAATCTACCACTCTTCATCGAGAGCCCCTTTCCTGCTGTTGCGTTGTATCGTTCTTTGAGACTGATTTCACCCGTGTCCACACCCTGCCTGCTCGCTTATGATGCTGCGGAGCTTAGGCACATCCTGCCTGCTGCACAAGTAAAATTCCGTTGCCCGGAGGCGCTTGGGGCCCACGTTCCGGCGCGACGTTGCCAAGGGTTTTATGCGGTAGCGTTGCCGGCTGACCAAGGCCCGTTGGCTAATGACCACATGGGGAAGGCAAGCCGGGAGTTGTGGCGCCCTTTTCCCGGAAGAAACAGTTGGTGCGAGGCTTTGAGCCCTGGCTCGCAGGCCAAAATCAGATTCGCGGCCAGGCGGCAGGAGCGCAAATCTCCACCCAGCGCGCCCTCTTTGTGGGCGGAGCTTTTCCGGCTTCGCTAAAGAACTTCGCTGGGACGAGCCGGCCCCGCGAATCCCACCAAGAAGAAAGCGAACATCGAACAACGAACATCCAACATCGAACATCGAAAGGGGAGGTCAGCGACAGGGCAATAGCCACGCGGCGAGGAGGGTAACGAGGAGGCCGCTGACAGAGATGACGGTGGAGATGACGGTCCAGCTCTTGAGGGTTTCGCGTTCGGTCAGACCGCCGAGCTTGTTGATGACCCAGAAGCCGCTGTCGTTCATCCACGAGAGCGTGTCGGCACCGAAACCGATGGCGAGGAAGATATAGACCGGGTGGCAGGGCAGCGTGCCGGAGACAAGGATGGGCTGCATCATCGCGGCGGTGGTGAGCATGGCGACGGTGGCGCTGCCTTGGGCGATGCGGATGACGGCGGCGATGGCCCACGCGAGGAGGATCAAATTCATTTCCCGTCCTGCGGCGAGAGCCTGAATCGTGGTGCCGACGCCGGCGTTCTTGAGCATCATCCCGAACGCGCCGCCGGCGGCGGTGATGAGGATGATCATGCCGGCGGTCTCGAGGACGGGGCCGAGGAGCTTGTCGAACTGGAGCATCGTGAAGTGCTGCCGGCGGGCGAGCAGGGCGATGGCGGCGCAGGTGCCGGCGAGCATCGCCACATGGCGGTTGCCGAGGAATTCCACCCAAGGCCAGAGGGCGGGTACGGCCTGTTTCGCGCCAAAGAGTTCAGCGAAGGAGGCGATGGCGATCAGGGTGATGGGCACGAGGATTGGCGAGAGTGAGGCGGCGAACGAGGGCAATTCGGAGTCGGGCTTGTGGATGACGGCTTCGAGGTCGGCGCGCGAGACGCCGCGCTGGTCGCGGACGGGGACGTGCATGCGGCTGTTGATCCAGCGGACGTAGGCCCATGCAGCGGCGAGCGCGAAGGCGCCGATGACGAACGCGGCGAGCATGGCGATGCCGGGCTGGATCTTGAGCGTGGCGGCCATCGCCAGCGGCCCGGGGTGGGGGATCATCACGCAGTGGGTGACGGAGCCGGAGGCGCAGATGGCCATCAGGTAGAGCAGGTAGTTCTTGCCGGTGCGCAGGCTCAGGGCGCGGGCGAGCGGCATGAGCAGGAGGATGAAGGAGTCGTAGAAGATCGGGATGCTGACGATGTAGCCGCTGACGAGCAGGGCGAGGCCGGCGTGCGCCTCGCCGAAGAGCGCGAGGAAGCGGCGGACGATGCGGTCGGCCGCGCCGCTCTCGAGGAGGCACACGCCGATGATGGCGGCGAGGATGATGACGATGCCGACCTTGCCGCAGACGCTGCCGAATTCGCTGACGGTCAGCTCGACGGCCTGGACCCAATGGCTCACCGCCGGCTCGCCGGGCAGCGCGCCGACGCGCGCGAGCAGGCCGGCGGCGATGCCGGAGGCGATGAGCGCGAGGAAGGCGTGCACGCGCAGGACGGTGATGAGCACGACGACCAGCGACATGCTGATCGCCAGCACCGCGAGCGGCCAGAGATCGGGCTGGAGCGAGGCGGGCGTCATTTATTTTTCCGGCGGCGGCGCGAGGCGGCGAACTCGGGCGCCTCCTTGATGCAGGTGCCGAGGACGCGGAACGATTCGCGGAAATATTTCCACGCCTCGCTGCGCAGCTTGGCGCCTTCTTCGCCCAGCTCGGTCCAGCCGGGCGTGGTGAAGTCGTCGGGCGGCAGGGCCAGCTTGTCCCAGTTCTGGAAGAGCCGGCCCCAGTCGCTGCCGAGGATCTCGTGGATGTAGGCCTGGTGCGAGGGATACCAGAAGGTGTCGTGATAGAGCACGCTGGCGATGTAGGCCCACGGCGCGAGGACGGTCTTGAGCGACCACTCGATGGGTTTCTTGAGCGGGCCCCAGTAAATCTTGTGCTGCATCCGGCTGGCAAAGGTCATCTTCTTGAACGGGCCGACGAAGTGCCAGTTCTGCGCGGCGGCATCGGCATCGCCGACGAGGTTGATCTCGCGCGGGTCGCCGCAGCCGAGGCCGAGCTCGTGGGCGAGGCGGACGAACTTGATGTCGCGCAGCGGGTCGAAGCCCATCAGCTTGGCGGCGACGGCGTCAATCGCGACCTGGTCGGCGCTGGCGAGCAGGACGTTTTTCACATAGGGAATCATGCAGCGCGGGCCGGGCCCGTCGCCGGCGAAGGTGCCGTCCATCATCGCGAAGATGCCGCTGTGGATCTTCTGCTGGATCATCAGCAGGTCCACGAGCGTCTCGTGGATCACCGGATGCGTCCAGTGGCGGCGCTCGTTGAGCAGGCCGCCGAACGCGTTCTTCATCGCGCCGGTGGTGGTGGTGAAGACGTGCGTCTTGACCGTGGGCAGGTGCAGGATGTTTTCGCCGATGAAGCGCTTCGGGATCATGAAGCCGTCGGGATAGACCTGGTTCAGGCACAGGAACTTGTCGGCGACTGCGCCGACGGCGTCGCGGACGTTGATCCACTCCTCCCCCTCATAGAGATGGACATTCTTCAGGCCATGATTTTGGATGACGTTGATCTGTTTGTTCTCGCGCTCGCCGAGGTGCGAATCAATGACCACGGTGCGGTTGTGGCAGCCGTGGATCAACTCCGGCTTGTAGCCGTCGCGTTTCATTGCGCGGATGACGCCATCGAGCTGCCAGGGCGTGGTGCTGCTGCCGGGATAAAAGAAGTGCCACGAAATGTTGATTTTGAGCCCGGTATCGCGGTCCTTGGGCAGCGCGTCCTGATAGCCCGCGAGGTTCAGCAGGCGGTGCGTGTCCGCCAGAAAGGTGGCGGGCGAGGTCTTCACGACGGCGACGGTGGCTTTGTTCATGGTAAGTGGCTCTCGACGCGCGGGACTGTTCCAAGGATTGGAAGCGGGTGCAAGCTGTTTTTCCAAGGCTTGGAACACGGCGGCGCCGCGCCCGGCGGTCGGGCGGGCGTGATCACCGCAGGGCGTCCAGCAGCACTTCGCGCATCTGTTGCGCGAGCTGTCCGCCGACGGGCGCTGGCGCGACGGCCTTGCTTTGGTAACCCCAACAGGATCAGCGGATGGCGCTGCTGGGTAAAGAGTGCGGTGCTGCGACAGGCTGGCAAGGCCTAATCTTACGTGTTTTTACATCCCGACAGCGTCTCTTGCAAACGCCGGCTTGATTGCTTTCGGTCGGCCCGCTATCGTCCGCGCGCACCGTGAAAGGAAACGCATGAAAAAACTCTGGTTGACCGCTTGTGTCTCGTTCGTGATGGCCGCTGCGCCCGCGCAGGCCTGGCTCGAAGTCGAAGGTTCGTGGTGGTTCATGAAGCCCTCCGGCAAGCTCGCGCTCGGCGTCAACGGGCTCGAAGGGACCTCCGCAGATTTGCAGAGCGACCTGGGCTATGGCAGCCGCATCGGCGTGCCGGATGTGAAGGTCATCCTCGGCAAATACGTCGAGTTTGGCGCGGAATATTTCGCGTTCAACGTTTCGGCCCAGAATACCATCAGCCGCGACGTCCGGTTCAACGATGTCGTCTATCCCCTCAACGCCGATGTCGCCACGAGCCTCGACGCCACGTTCGTCCGCGGCTTCGCGCGGCTCAACGTGGGGCCGGAATGGCTGAACGGCGGCGTGTATGGCGGCGGGCAGTACATGGCCTTCAACGCGAAGGCTGCGAGTTCGCTCGTGGGCTCGACCGAGAGCGACGTGAAGGCCGGGATGCCGTATGTCGGCGGGTTTCTGGAAGCCGCGCCCTTCGACTGGCTGGCCCTGCGCGGCAGCGCTTGCGGGTTCAAGTGGACGTTCCAGCAGGTGGATGTGAAGTTTCTGGACGTCGAACTGAGCGCGCTGCTCACCCTCGACTGGTTCTACGCCGGCGGCGGTTATCGCTACATCTCCATCAACGGCGTGGAAACCGATTATCCCATCACGGCCGACCTCAAACTCGCCGGGCCGGTGGTCTATGTCGGCGTACGGTGGTGAGCTGCTGCGGGCAGGCTCTTTGTGGGCGGGGCTTTCCAGCCTCGCGAAACCGGGCCAGGCAACCTGCGGTTTCCCCTGTCCGACGCCAACCAATCCCGGCATGGTCCCGTTTTCGCGCCAACCCATTTAGTCCCGGGCCATGTCCCAGCCGTGGGTGCGGCGGGTGAGGGTGAACCGCCCGCGCCAGGTTGAGCCCAGGATTTCCACCGACCAGCACTCGGCATCTGCGGAAATAATTTCGCACCCGCCGCCCTCGGCGCGCGTCACGGTGCCGCGGCCGCCGCCGACGGGGCCCTGGTAATCGAGATAGGCTTTGCGATGGTCGGCAAGCCGCTGGCAGGGCAGCACGCCGCCGGGCTTGAGCAGGCTGGGGGAGGTGGCGAACTGCCAGGTGGCCAGCGCGGCATCGGCCTCGAGCATGAGGTCGAAGTGCGCCGTGCCGTGCCCCTCGTGATGCAGCAGTACGAAACGGCGCGTCGTGTTCATGGCCCCGGGAACGGCTCCTTCTTCTGGTAGGATAACCCCTGAAAGATAGCGACGACATCGCCGGCTTCGTCGGTGACGCGCACCGTGACGGCGCCGAGTTTCGGGTTGCGGGTCTCCTCGCGCGCCTCGGCGGTCAGCACGCCGTCGGCCCCGGCCTTCATGAAGGTGATGGAGCAGTTGATGGCCACGGCCAGGTGCCCGCGGGCATTGACCGCGGCGGCGAAGGCGAAATCGGCGAGCGTGAAGATGGCGCCGCCTTGCGCCGTGCCGAAGGCGTTGTGATGCCGCGGCTCGATCCGCAGGCGTGCGATGGCGTGGCCCGGCTCGACCAGGACCAACTCCGCGCCCGCGCCGGTGGCGAAGCGATCGCGCTTGAAATATTCCTTCAGCTTTTCCATCAGCCCTGCCCCTGGCGGATGCGCTCTTTCGCCTCCTCGGCCTGGCGGCGGATGCGGTCGAGTTCGGAACGCTTCTGCCGCTCGACTTCCTCGATCTCCTCCGGCTTGCCGCCGGCATAGGCGGTCTCCAGTTTCTGCCGGAACATGATCTCGAATTCGGCGGTCTTGGCCTTGGCCTTGTTCTCCACCTCGGCGAGCGCCTTCTTCTGTTCTTGGGACAGCGGCGCGAGCTTGCCGTCGCGCTTCTCCAGGCGCTCCATCGCCAGGTCGTATGCGCTCTTCATGCCGGATTTCTTGTCGTTGGCCATAGTGGTTTCCTTTTTGCTGCCGCGCGATGATAGGCCGCGGCCCGCCGATTTGCAAAAACAACTTCGATGGCGTAATCTCGCCCCCGAAATCGGAAAGGACGCGGGATTATGGTTCAAAAAGACGGCTTATATGTGGTCATGGGTCTGCTCGACGCGGATTCCATCGCCTATGCAATCGGGCAGGAAATCATCCGCTGGGGCGGCAAGGTCGTCTACACGGTCCAGAGCGAGCGGCTGAAGCGGATCTTTTTCGACCGCAGCGACAAGCTGACCGAGGCGGAAAAGAGCGCGCTCCGCATCGAGTTCTGCGACGTGACCAAGGAAGTGGAAGTGCGCGACCTGTTCGAGCGGCTCGGCCCGATCTATGGCGTGGTCCATTCCATCGCCTTCGCCAACCCCAAGACCTGCCTCGGCGAGGACATCTTCACGAACGCCGTGGACGACATCAAGAACGCGTTCCACATCAGCTGCGCCTCGCTGGCGACCGTGGCGCACTATGCGCTACCCCAGATGAAGAGCGGCGGCTCGATCCTCGCGCTCACCTTCGAGAGCCGCAAGGCGTTCCCGTTCTACAACTGGATGGGCGTCAACAAGGCCGCCCTCGAGGCGCTCGTCCGCGCGCTGGCCCGCCAGTATGGGCACCTGCTTGTCCGCGTCAACGCCATCTCCGCCGGCCCGCTGCTGACCCGGGCCGCCAAGGCCATCCCGCACCACGCCCACCTGGCCCGGACCTGGCGCAAGCTGGCGCCGCTGCCGTGGGACGTGCTGGAGGACCAGACAGAGGTGGCCAACGCCGCCGCCTTCCTGCTCGGCAATCTGTCCAAGAAGATCACCGGCCAGATCCTCTACGTGGATGGCGGCGCGAGCATCGTCGGCGGCGACCTGCTCCCGCAGGAGCGCCCGCAGGACGAGGACGAACTGACCAACCTCGTCGAACAAGGCGGCCTGTCCCTCTCCGGGGAGTAACGCACCATCCACCGTCAGTCAGCGCGCCCGGTTTCCAAGGACCTAGGACGGAGCGACAGCGCTTTTACCAAGGCTTGGCCTGCGTCAACGGGTTGTCCGGCCTTGGTGCCAGATGCCGGGGAGCAAGACCCTGCGCGGACACTCGGGGATGCCGATGCGTCCGTGCTCGAGGTGCGTGACAATTGTTTCCACCATGGCGATCGCTTGCTTGTCCTCGCGCTGGATCATACCGGAGTTCGTTCCATCGGGACGGACCGCCTGATAGGCGAGGCCAATTTGTTTTGGTGGTGGATAGCCGATGCTGCAGAGCAATTCCTCCATCCCGCGCACCTGGGAGACGATGCAGTCCACCCGGTTGCACTTGATCCAGCGCGCCAGCGTGCGGGCCGAGCCAGACCCCAGGTCCGGCAGCAAGCAATGCTCGAAAGCTGGATGTGCCGGCTGTATCAGGGCAAAGCGATGGCGCGCCGCGCACAGCGCAAAGAGGGTGCAACGTTCGATCGCCTCGGTGGTGGCCACGCCGATGCGGCGGTAACCCTTGGCGGCCAGTTTGTCGAAGAGTCGCAGATTGGACTCCATGTCTTCGGAATCTACTGCATCCAGGCGGTGCACGGCGGGGAACGAGCCACTGAAAACCCAGGCGAAAGCGCTCCAGTCCCAACGCCAAGCATCGGTTTGGAACATGCCGATGCTATACACAATTACCCCCTGAGTTCCGCGGGCGTGCAGGATGCTCTCCAGGCGCGGCGCATCCTCTGGTTTCACGCCGGAGAAAAGATCGAGCTGGTAACCGAGTTCCTTGGCCCGGCGTACGGCATACGGCCAATGGAGCAGGTGTGTTTTCTTCTGGTACGGATCGTCGAGGTTGTAATCGGTGAGCCAGGCAAGCGTCCCGCGGAATTTTCGGGTCTGGGCCTGGCGCAGGTGTGCCATCAATTCGCCCAGCTTTGGATCGCGGCGGTAGCCGAGTTTCTGCGCCGCTTGGACCACGCGTGCGCGCATGGCCGGGCTGATGCGCGGATCGTTGTTCAGGGCGCGCGCCACGGTGGAGTGCGCAACCCCCAGGTGCGCGGCCAGAGCGCGTGTGGTAAGCATGGCGGATTTTAACTTCATGCCACTGGAGCATAACAAACCGGTTGTCGGGGGCGAGGTTAATCATTAAATTTCCGACCAAAGAATACTGTGAGCGGTGGTCGTAATCGCGGGCGGTGCCCGACGACGGCTGCAGCTGACGAGAGGCAGATCGATATGAAAAGAGCACTCTGGATCGCGGCGACGTTGGGTGTAACGGCGGTGACCGTGCAGGCGCAGTTCACGGACAACACGCAGACCAACACTATCGATGGCCTGATCAGCAGCTGGCCCGGCGCGTACTATGTCGGAAGCGGTTTTTACCAGGATGTCTTGATCGTCACAAACGCGGGCCAGTTGACCGAGGTGACCACAGGGTACCTGGGCAATTATGCCAGCGACAGCAATAACGTGGCGCTGGTGACAGACAGCGGCAGCCTCTGGACGAATTCTTCCGAGCTCTTCGTGGGCCATGCCGGCATGGGCAACCGACTGATCATCGCCAACAGCGGTGCGGTGTATAACTCCGCAGGCTACATCGGCTACACGAATGGCGCGAATACGAACACCGTGCTGGTGACGGGTGCGGGCAGCGTCTGGAGCAACAGCAGCATCCTTTACGTTGGCTATAGCGGTGCCGGCAACACCTTGACCCTCACCAACGGTGGCCGGGTGCTCGACGCCGGGGGCGAAATCGGTCATGCCTCCAACGCCAACAACAATGCGGTGCTGGTCACGGATCCGGGCAGTGTCTGGAGCAGCAGCGGGCCTCTTTATGTGGGCCGTGGCGGCGCAGGGAACACCCTGACCATCACCAACGGGGGCCGGGTGGTGGCCACGGGTGCTTGGATCGGCAGCGATAGCGGCGCCAACAGCAACACCGTGCTGGTCGCGGGCGCCGGCAGCGTGTGGAGCAACAGCTTGAATTTATCGCTGGGCAATCGCGGCAACGGAAACACCTTGACCCTCTCCAACGGCGGCGCCGTTTATGCCCTCTCCAGCTCGATCGGTTACTATTCCAACGCCAACACGGTGCTGGTCACCGGCGCCGGCTCCGTCTGGCGCAACAGCGGCGACCTCACCATCGGCAACTCTGGCGCGGGCAATCGACTGACGATTACTAACAGCGGTACTGTGTTTAACACCTTTGGCTATATTGGCGTTACTGCCAGCGCCAGCAACAACACGGTGCTGGTCACGGGCACAGGCAGCAGTTGGATGAATAGCAGCCATCTCTCCGTGGGCTCCAACGGCGTAGGCAATAACTTGACCATCCTCAACGGCGGCAGCGTATCTGACAACAACGGTTTAATCGGTGTTAGTGCCGGTGCCAGGAACAATACCGTACTGGTCAGCGGCGCGGGCAGCGTCTGGACCAATCGCGGCAGCCTTTATGTGGGTTCTTCCGGTGCGGGCAATACCTTGACGATCAGCAATGGCGGCGTGGTGTATAACGCTAGCGGCTATATCGGCTTTAATAGTGGCGCCAGCAACAATGCGGTGGCGGTCATAGGTGCAGATAGCGTTTGGAGCAATACAGGCAGTCTTGCTGTGGGCTATTCCGGTGCGGGCAACACCTTGACGATCACTAACGGCGGCGCCGTATATGACAACGCATCTGCTTACATCGGCTTTAATGCCGCCGCCAAGAGTAACGCAGTACTTGTCACGGGCACGGGCAGTGTCTGGAGCGGTAGCAACGACCTGGTGGTGGGCTATTCCGGCGCGGGCAATCAATTGACGATCACCAACGGCGGCGCGGTGTATGCCCAATCGGTCACGCTGGGCGTCAATACCAGTAGCAGCAACAATGTACTCGCCTTAAGCGGCGGCAGTCTCGTCACGACCAATGCCGGTTATGGCACGTTGGACGTGCGGCGCGGCGCGGTGACGATGGACAGCGGGACCATCTTGAGCAGAACTCTGCTGCTGACTAACGGAGTAAGTGGTACTTTTAACATGACCGGCGGCACGCTCGCCGTCAATACGCTCACCAATGATGGCAGTGCCAACGTGCTGCTCGCCGGCGGTACCCTGCGGCCGCTCAGCGCCAACGCCAACTGGTCGGCGGCGCTCGTCCTCAACAAGTCGGTGACGCTCAACACCGTGGACACCGGGGGGCAGGTGCGCACCAACCTCCTGTCCGGAGTGCTGACTGGCGGGGGCACTCTGAACGTCACGGGCGCCGGCCTGCTGCGCATGAATGGCGCCGACCTGGGCGGCGGCTGGATCAACGTGTACAGCGGCGCGACGCTCGGCGGCACCGGCTCGATGGCCAACGTGCAGATTCTATCGAATGCCACGCTGGCAGCGGGCAACTCGCTCGGCGTCCTTGCCGCGACGAGCCTGACGCTCGCGGGCGGAGCGCATCTGCAGGTGGAAATCAACGCGACCAACGGCACGGCCGGCGTAGATTGGGACCTGATCCGGGTGAATGGGATGCTGACCCTGAGCGGGCTTTCCGCCGGCACTCCATTGCGGGTGGATGTGTTCAACTTCGGCGGCTTGAATGGCGCCGACGGCCCGACGAACACGGTGGTCTGGAATTTCCTGGATGCTTCGGGAGGCATCACTGGCTTTGCTTCCAATGCCTTCGTGATCACCGCCACGGGTTTGACTGGCTGGACCAACGGCGCGTGGTCGGTGGCGCAAGCGGGCAACAGTCTGCAGCTCTCCTATGCCGCGATTCCCGAACCCGTATCCTCGGTTTTGTTTTTGCTGGGCGGGGCCCTTGTGGGTTGGCGGGGCTTGCGCCGCCGGCGCAACTGAACCGTCTGGTCTCGTGTCAGGGGCCAGCCCTTCGCGTAAGCGTATGCGACCAAGGCAGGGTGCGTTCTCCGGGCGCGCCGCCGCCACTGCACCCGCCAAAATAGCATGCTCCCGCGCACGAATTCCAAACTTCCCCTGCCCGTGATTTGCGCCTACTATGCCGCGCAGGGAAGTTATGGGCGCCGACATTCTATTTCTAATCAACGGACTGGGCATGGGCAACAGCACCCGCTGCCATGCCGTCATGCAGCCGCTCGCCGAGCGCGGCCACCGCCTCCATGTCCTGACGAGCGGCAACGGCCTCAAGTATTTCGAGCGGCAGCCGGAGGTCGCCTCGCTGCACGCAATGGATGCGCTGTTCTACTCCCAGCGCAGGGGCCGCATCAGCGGCTGGCAGACCCTGCTGGCCGGCCGGCAGCTGCTGCGGCTGGCCCGGTCCAAGCGCGCGCAGCTTGCACAGCTGCTGGCGCGGCTCAAGCCGGCGGTGGCCGTGACGGACTCGGAATATGCCCTCGGCCCGCTGCGCCGGGCGGGGGTGCCGATCGTGGCGCTGAACAATTCCGAGGTCGTCGTCTCGGAGTACCTGCGCTGGCATGACAACCCGCGCTCGGTGCGCAGCCAGTTCTGGTTCATCGAGTTTCCCGACTATCTCTTCCACCGGCGCTACTGCGATCTCGTGCTGAGCCCTTCGCCGCATCCGGGCCAGCCGCGGCATCCAAAGTTCCGGCGCGTCGGGCTGATCGTCCGCCGCGCGGTGCGCGCGGCGGCAGCGGCGGCCAGCCCGACGTATCCGTTGCCGCGCGAGATCCGCAACGTGGTTTTCATGCTGAGCGGCTCGATCTTCGCCTCCGCCGTGCCGCTGGACACCTTCGAGGAGCCGTTCCATATCGACGTGGTCGGGCGCGACGGCACGAGCTCCCCGCGCGTCACCTATCACGGCCGGCTGATGGACAACCTGCCGCTGCTGGCCCGGGCCGACGCGCTGGTGATCAACGGCGGCTACTCGGCGGTGAGCGAGGCGCTGGCGCTGAACAAGCCGACGTTTGTGCTGCCGGTGGCGGGGCACGCGGAGCAGTATGTGAATGCGCGCCTGGTGGCCGACCTCGGCCGCGGCTATAGCGCGCACGACGAAACGGTGATGGATCTGTTGCTGGGACTCTATCGCACGAACGCCTGGAGCGGGCTCAAGGAGCCGCAGCCGATCGCCGGGCTGGCGGGCGCGGAGGTGGCGGCCACGGCCATCGAAGGCCTGATGGCCGCGCGGGCGCCGCGCTGAGCAGGAGGCCGATGTGTTCGCGAACGCGAGGTGAACCATGATGATCTGCGCTGATGATTTCGGGCTGGCGCCGGACGTGGACGAGGCCATTTTGCAACTGGCCGCGGCCCGCAAACTGTCGGCCGTTTCCGTCATGGCCGCGCTGCTTGCCGAGCCGACACCCGCGTTGCAGCGGCTCCTGGAACTGCGCGGCCAGGTGGAGATCGGGCTGCATCTGGTGCTGACGGAGGAGGCCCGGCTGGCGCCGTCGGAACACCTGGATTCGCTCCATCGCAACGGGCGTTTTCTCACCTTCGGCCAGCTGCTCGCCCGCAGCCTGGCCGGCGGGGTGCGCCCGGCAGATGCACAGCGCGAGATCGCGGCGCAATATGCCTGGTTTGAGGGGCTGACGGAGTCGGCGCCGGCTTTCGTGGACGGCCATTTGCACGTGCAGCAATTGCCCGGCGTGCGCCGCGGCTTGCTCGAGTGCCTCGCCGGCCTGCCGGCGGACGAGCATCCGTGGGTCCGCACTGCGGCCGAGCCGATGGCGACCATCTCCCGGCGCGGCGTCGCGCCGCTGAAGTGCTGGGCCATCGCCCGCCTCGGGGAGCAGCTGCGCGAGCGCCTCCAGGCGCGTGGCATCCCGACCAACGACGGCTTCGCCGGCGTCTGCGACTATGGCGACTGGCGGCGCTATCCTGATGCGCTGCAGCGGATGCTGGCCCACGTGCGCCCCGGCAACTACCTCATCATGACCCATCCCGGCCAGCGCGAGGACTGGCGGCGCGCGGAATTTGAGGCGCTGCTCGCGGCCACGCTGCCCGCCGGCGAGCCACAGCGCTTCGCGCGCAGGCAGGCGGCCTGATGCCGGCGGACGCGAACGCATGGTCCGCCCGGCTCCTGCGCGGCGTGGCGTGGCGGTTGCCGATCCTGCTGCTCACCGGCTGGGCGCTCGCGCTCAATCTCACGCTGCCCTATCGCGGGCTCGACTCCGATGTGGCCACGTTCGGGCTGATGGGCAACGACCTGCTGCGCCACGGCTATGTGCCGACGCTGGCCTACGGACAGAATTATCTCCTCTCGATCACGCCGCACCTGTATGCCTGCGTGCGCTGGCTGTGTCCGGCGCTGTCCGCCGTCATGGCGCTGACGCTGGCCGGCTCGCTGCTCTCCCTGGGCGGGCTCTGGCTCGTCTATGAAGCGTTGCTGTGCACGGAAGCCGGTGCCGGCCGGCGGCGCGTCTGGCCCCTCGTCGCGTTTTGCGTGCTGGTGGGAGCCTCGTGGAGCTACCTTTTTGACATCGCCGTGTTCTCCAGCATCGAGCTCTCCCTGTTCCTGCTCGGCCTCATCGTTTGTGCGGCAGCGCGCATAGAACGTGCCTTGGCGGAGGGCGCGCCTCCGCCGCTGCTGGGGTGGGGGGGGCTCGGCCTGGCGGCCGGCTACGCGCTCTGCGCGCGCCCGCAGATGCTGCTCTTTGCCGCGCTCGCCATCCTCCTGCTCTGCCTGCGCCAGCGGCCCCAGCGGCGCGCGCTCGCCGTGCTGGCGGCGGGCGCGTTCCTCGGTTATCTGCCGATGCTCCTGCACAGCCTGCTGCGCGCCGCCGACTGGCCCTTCCAGCATCATCTGCCGCTGCAGTTCGTCACCCCGCACAAGCTGGCCGCCGCCGCAGCGGTCTTTTTCGGGCAGATCGTTCCGCGCATGTTTGCGCTGAGCCGGGAACATGGGCCGCACGCGGCGCTGGCGCTGCTCTGGATCGGCGCTACGGTCATGCTCTGCCTGCTGCCCGCGCGCCGCCGCGGCTGGCCGCTCACGACGCTCGACCGGGTCTGGGCGCTCGGCGCGCTCGCCCTCGTACTGATGATGCTGCTGGCCCCGCAGCTCTCGCTGAACCAGGAAAACCGGCGCTACTGCCTGCATCTTTTTCTGTGCGCGGCCTGGCTGTTCGCGCGCCTGGCCGCCGCGCCCGGCTGGCGGCGGCACGCGGCCACGGCCGGGCTGGCGGCGCTGACGCTCGCCGC
>CAIWHP010000202.1 GCA_903912445.1 uncultured Lentisphaerota bacterium | reverse complement strand
TTTCGATGAAGCAAAACGGCGGCCAGTTGGGAACGCTGGTGCCGAAGTAGAGATCAAAGCCCCGCGTGATCGGGCCACCCGCGATGGGCTTGGAAAAGATGTCACGCCACGCCGCGATCTGCTGCTCCGTCGCGACAGCTCCTGCAGCGGCGGCCTTCTTGCTGGCCTTGCTGGCTTCATCGGCGGGCGCCTTGGAAGGTGAAAGCAACGTGCGCTGCTCCTTGGTGATCGGCCAATCCATGCCCAGATGCCACTTGCCGATGCATGCCGTGCGGTAGCCGTTCTGTTGGGCCAGCGTACCGATGGTCATGCGGTCCGGCGCGATCAACGGCCCTTCAAACGCGCCGACGATGCCGCCCTGCAACCGCGTGCGCCAGTGATAGCGTCCCGTGAGCAAGGTGTAACGCGAGGGCGAACAGACCCCCGAGGAAGAATGACCATCCGTGAAGCGCATGCCCTGCGACGCGAGCTTGTCGATGTTCGGCGTCGGGATTTTGCCGCGTTGCGGGTTGTAGCACTGGACATCGCCGTAGCCGAGATCATCGGCGAGGATGACGACGATGTTGGGTTTATTCGCCGCCGCAAACGCTTGGGCGCTGAGGAATAGGCAGGTTGTCAGGGTTGTGATGTTTGTTTTCATGGTTGGTAAGCGTTCCTGTGTTTGCCTCACTGATGAAGGGCATTGAGCCGCGCCTTCAGGCGTGCGGCGATGTCGGGATGTGCGCGCACGACGTTCTTGGTTTGATGCGGATCGGAGGCGAGGTTGAAGAGCTGTTCGTCCGGCGCATCGGTTTTGAACGTGCCGTCTTCCACATCACTGTTCACCTCGCCAGCGAATTTAAGCGCCGCCGGGCCGCCGAGATCGTGATCGCCTACCTTGTTGCCTTTAAAGCCGCCGCCGCCGCGCGCGGGGATATAAAACCAATCGCCCTGCCGTAGCGAGAGATGGCTTTTGCGGCTGGGAGACACGACGAGCTCATCTCGCAGAGACGCGCCAGGCTCGCCGAGCCACGCGGGCAGCACGTTCAGGCTGTCGCGTCCTGTATGCTTCACGCCCAGCAACGCCGCGAAGGATGCCAGAAAATCGACATGGCTGATGAGCTGGCCGGACACGCTGCCGGACGCGATTTTTCCAGGCCAGCGTGCGATGAACGGCACACGATGCCCGCCTTCCCACGCGTCGAACTTGAAGCCCAGCAAATCGCCGTTGAGTCGGTGCCCGAGCTTGACCGCCTCCTGGCCGCCCCGGTTCAGCATGCCGCCGTTGTCGCTGGTGACGATGACAAGCGTTTTCTCTCGAAGTCCGAGTTCATCGAGCGTGCGCATCACTTCGCCCACCATCCAGTCGAACTCCTGGATATAGTCGCCGTAAATGCCGGCTCCACTGCTGCGCTTAAACTTCGCGCCGGGGGTGAAGGGGTGGTGAATGTGTGGCGTAGCGAAGTAGAGGAAAAACGGCTCCTTCGCGTGGGCGCGCATCCACGTGAGCGACTTCTCCGTAAGTGTGGTGCCGAGCTCCTCATCGCGATAGAGATCGTGCGCTGCTTTCGCGCCTGACATGCCGGGTTTCATCGATTTGTCAGGATACAATTGGGTTGGCGGCACTCCGCCATATTTCAACGGGTCTTTTGGATCCAGGCCGACGACGCGGTGATCGTCCACCCAGACGAACGGCGGATGACTGCTCACGACCGGAATGCCAAAGTAGTGGTCAAATCCCAGCTCCAGCGGCCCGGGCTTCAAGTCCTGGTTCCAGTCCGGCTTCGGATGATCGCCAAAGCCGAGATGCCATTTGCCGAAGCAAGCCGTTGCGTAACCCTGGGACTTGAGCAAGCGCGCGACAGTCATCTGCTTGACATCCACAACCAGCGGGCTTTGATTCATCACCGGCCCCCACAGATTGCGCCGGAAAGGATACTCGCCCGTGAGCAGCGCATAGCGCGATGGCGTGCAC
>CAIWHP010000201.1 GCA_903912445.1 uncultured Lentisphaerota bacterium | reverse complement strand
GCTCGCCCGGAGAATCCGGCCGTGGAGGCGTTGTGTCTTCACGGCTCGGTCACTGCTGCCCGAACTACGCGCGCCTAACCAAGGCGGCTTGTGTGCGTACCCCATGTTTGTTCAGTTTTAGGATAGGTGTCTAATGCCATGAAAAAAGTTATTTTCGATATTGATGGAACCCTTGCTGATTGCAGTCGGCGAGTCCATCACCTCATGAAGAAACCCAAAGACTGGGACGCCTTCTTTGCGGAGATGGAATCCGACCCGCCCAACCTGCCCGTGGTGGAGCTCTGCCGCGCCATGCACCAAAGGGGACATAGAATCGTGCTCTGTACCGGGCGCTATGAGAAGCACCGCTTGGTTACCAACCAATGGCTGGAGCGCAACGGTGTGCCCTACCATGAAATCCGAATGCGACGCAATGACGATAAAAGATCGGACGTGGAAGTCAAAAAGGAGATGGTCGGTCCCGCCGAGGTGCAGGACATCCTGTTCGTCGTCGAGGATCGGAGCAGGAACGTCGAGATGTGGCGCGCACAAGGGTTGGTCTGCCTGCAATGCGATGCTGGAGAGTTCTAGCCAGCCGGAGCCCAGCGGGAAAATGGATGATTGGCGAGATTGACGTTTAGATAACGCGGATCATGGGAGACCTCTGGACCGACCCAAGGGGGCAGCTCTAGGGCTTGTTCCGCCGACTCCAGCTCCACCTCGGCTACGATCAGGCCCTGATTCTCGTTCAGAAACTCATCAATTTCCCAGGTGACGCCTGCGCAGGTGAGGGTGTGGCGGACTTTTTCAACCAGCGGCCGCGCGCACAAGCCGTCCAGCATCGCCTGCGCATCGGCGAGCGGGATGCCATATTCGTATTCCGGCCGGGCAAGTCCGACTGTCTGGCCTTTGATTGTCAGGAAGCCTTGGTCGCCGGCCACGCGCACGCGGATGGTGCAATCGATGTTCGAGAGCAGGTAACCTTGCCGGCAAAAAACGGCTTCCGCACCCTGGCGCCAGTCATCGCCACGCACCAGAAACTTGCGTTCGATCTCCACGCCCATAATCCCTCCCAACCCAAGAACACTTTGACTTTGCGAATGACAACCAACCTCAACCGCAAGCCACCGCCCAAGTAGCCCAATCCCACAGCGCCGCGGTGTCGGATGTAAAGAAAACGGCGAGACTACCACCGAGGCGCTTCACTCTGGCCTTAGCATGCCAGCGATGCCAGTCGGCAGTAGCCCCGACAAGAAATACGTGGCTCGATGGTGGTTGTCAACGTCTGGACAGCCCGCACGGCTCCAATCCTTGGAAAAGAGAAGACTGCCGGTCTCACATTCGCCATGCCGCCACGGGTGGTGTTGGGAAACCGGTCTGTTGTCGGGCTGAGGGGGAGGACCGCCTCGCCTTCCGGCCAGCCATTGCGGCCCTGCGGCTTCCGTCACCATACGCCTCGTGGGGTGAGGGATTTGTGCTGCAACCTTTAATTGAGTTTATGCCACATTTACCTTGTCATGCGGCGGGTGCTCCGGCTAGCGTGTTGTTTCGTAATGAGCTTGCGCCGTGTGTCACGGCGCAGGACTCGGAGAGCTGAAGGGAAATAATCACCATGCTTGGGGAAGCATTTGCCAATTCAGGTCGACGCTTGTGAGTTAAACACCATGTCTACCCGTTTCTTCACTAATCACGGCGAGCAGACGCTGTTCAAGAAGTTCCAAGGCGTCTTCGAGAGCAACCCGGACATCGAGTGGTTTGACGCGCTCGTTGGCTACCTGCGCTCCTCGGGCTACTTTGCACTCCGACCCTACCTCGAAAAAGTACCCCACATCCGCATTCTCGTAGGCATCAATGTGGACGCGATCATGGCGGACTATCACCGCCGCGGCCTGCTATTCCTGGCCGATCCGACCAAGGCTTTGGAGGAATTTCGCAACTGGCTCCGCAGCGATATTCAGAACGCAGCCTACCGGCGCGACATCGAGACCGGTATCCTCCAGTTCGTTGAAGATGTGATCTCCAAGAAAATCGAGTTGCGTGCGCACCCGACCAAACGGCTACACGCGAAGCTCTACATTTTCCGGCCGAAAGGTTTTAACGAGCACAAGCCCGGCGCCGTCATCACCGGTTCATCCAATCTCACCGCTGCCGGCATCGGGGTCGAGGAGCAGGTCAGCAACTACGAATTTAACGTTCTGCTCCATGACTATAGCGACGTGCAATTTGCCAGCGATGAGTTCAAGCAGCTTTGGGAAGAATCGGTCGAAATCCTGCCCAAGTTTCTCCAGGAAGTCCGCGATAGCACCTACCTCGCGGCCGTCGTCACGCCCTACGAACTCTACTACAAACTGCTCTTGGAATACTTCGGCCAGAGCATCGAATATGACCCCAACGCCATCACCGACTTGCCCGAAGGCTATATGCGGCTTAGCTATCAGGCGGACGCGGTGACCAGCGGCTTCCGGCTGGGCAGGCGCAAGTACCAAGTGCACCACTTTGAGGGGCGGTTAGGTTGTTGGACGTGGGGGTGCATGTTAGGCTTGCGGCATCGTGGTGGTGGCGGGATCTCCGTCACTGCCGCGCCCCCCGCGGGGGGCGCGGCGCGCGGC
>CAIWHP010000200.1 GCA_903912445.1 uncultured Lentisphaerota bacterium | reverse complement strand
TGTCCTTATGTTTTTGCCGGCGCCGCGTGGTTCCGCGCCGCGTCCGGCTGTTGTTCCGCGCCCGGTGTTTTGCGAGCGGCCGCGCGACCATCGCGCGGCGATGAGGGAATAGCAGAGGATATGCCAACACCGGCCAACCGGCCTGCAACTTACGGCACTAACTACTGAACTACAAACAGATATAGTATATTTATGATATATTCAACGATGTATCCATTAACTGTATTGAATACATTTTCGTATCCTTGCATTCTTTGTTATACATTTATGCATTTGTTATTGACCGGGGAGCGAACGATCTTGGCGCCCGGCACCCGCGCCGCGTACGTCCAAGCCTTGGAAACCGAAACCGCCAATTTTCCAGACCTTGGAAAAATCGGCGCGAAGCATCCCAAGCCGTGGTGTTGCGCCAAGAAGGGGAGAGGACAAGCCGTCCGCCGGCGACGGTCGCAGACCACCGCTACAGAAGAGCGCTGCTGTGGGCGGGACGTTCCAACCCCACCCACAAAGAAGAGCCTTGGACCCGTGCGCCACGGCCGGCGACAAATCAGGCCTGCGTGGTGCGGTGATCCACGCCACGCTCGAGTTCGCCGGCCAGGCGCAACTCGCGCTTGAGGATTTTCCCGGCCGCATTCTTGGGGAGTTCGGGGCGGAAGAAAACTTTGCGCGGGACTTCGTGGCGACCGAGGTGCTCGCGGCAGAACGTGCGCAGGTCCGCGGCGGTCACGGCGGCGCCCTCCTTGGGCGCAACGAACGCGACGGGGATTTCGCCGTGGAGCTCATCCGGCTCGCCCACCACCGCGGCCTCGCGCACCGCAGGATGCTGGTAGAGGATTTCCTCGATGACCCGCGGATAGACATTCATGCCGTTGACGATGATCATGTCCTTCTTGCGGTCGACAATACTGAAGTAGCCGTCGTCGTCCTCGGTGCCGAGGTCGCCGGTGCGGAACCAGTCGCCGAAAAACGCCGCGCGCGTGTCCTCGGACAGGTTCCAATAACCCTTCATCACGTTCGGGCCGCGCACGCAGATTTCGCCGATCTGGCCGTGCGGCAGCGCGGCGCCGGCGTCGTCGCGGATCTGCATCTCGACGAACGGGACGGGCCGGCCGACGGTGCCGGGTTTGGTGCGGCCACCAATCGGGTTGACGCAGGTCACCGGCGAACACTCGGTGGGCCCGTCGCCCTCGTAGATCACCTTGCTGAATTTCCGCTCGAACTGCTCAAGCACCTCGACGGGCAACGCAGCGCCGCCGGAGACGGCATAGCGCAGGCTGGCGAACTTGGCGACCTGCGCCTCCGGCAGGCGCAGCAGGCTGGTGAACATGCTGGGCACGCCGCAGAAGATCGTCGCCTGCGTCGCTGCGATCGCATCGGCGACCTGGCCCGGATCGAACCGGGACAGCGGGATGATGGCGTTGCCATAGAGCAGCGGCGAAAGCATGCAGGCCGTCGCGGCAAACGCGTGGAACATCGGCAGCACGGTGACGAAGCGCTCCCGGCCCGGCACCAGCGCGAGCGCCTGCTGGATGCTCAGGGTGTTGAAGAACAGGTTGCGGTGCGTCAGCATCGCGCCCTTCGGCCGGCCGGTCGTGCCGGAGGTGTAGATGATCGCCACCAGGTCCTCGGCCGGATTCAGAACAGGAATGGTGAAGGGTTGAGGGTTGATGGTGAAGGAAGAGAAAGGAACGTCGCCCAGCGGATTCGTGGCGCCGATGCAGGCGAGAAAGCCCAGGCCCGGGGCCGCGCCGCGCATCGCGGCGACCTGGGGCGCGAAGGCCTCGTGATAGATCAGCGCCTTGGCGCCGGCATCGTTGAGGATGAAGGCCACCTCCTTCGGGTTGAGCAGCAGGTTGAGCGGCACCACGGTCGCGCCGGCGTTGAGGATGCCAAAGTAGGCGCTGACAAACGCGTCGCTGTTCGGGCAGTAAAGGCCGACGCGGTCGCCCTTGGCGATGCCGCGCGCCGTCAGCGCCCCGGCGACGCTGCGGCTGGCCTGGTCGAGCTGCGCGAAGGTCACCGTCTGCCCGGCAAAATAAATCGCCGGCTGGTCGGCGAACTGCGCGAGGTTGCGGTGGAAAAGGTCGGGCAGCGAGACCGCCACCGGGTTGGATTCAGGCATGACGATCACTCCTTGTCAGCGCAAAACCTTCATCACTCGTCGGGGTTGTTCCCATTGCGCAAAACTAGCAGCACCCGATTTGATGTCAAGGCAACACCGTCCGCCGCGGACGGCGCACGGTTTCAATAAGCATAGTCGCTGCCGCCGATGAACTCGCGCAGCAGCGCCTTGCGCGGCACGCCGGAGTCGTCGGCGACGGCGGTCAGCGGCTCCAGAAATTCGGCCACGCGCTTGGCGCGGATGTAGGCGTCCTGCCGCTTGGCGTCATCGCGGTAGACCGCCATGGCCTCCGGCAGGAACTTGAACAGCCGCGCCTTGAGCAGCGGCAGCTCGTAAGGCAGCGCGCTGTTGACGACATAGTCCACCGCGCCGATGAACGGGATGATGTGCCGCAGCTCGCTGCGACGGACGTAGTGCCAGTGGGCGAGCGTGGCGAGCGGCTGGAGGTTGCGGTGCCAGCTGTCGCGCAGCATGCGGCGCAACAGCCGGTTGTCGGCCCAGCGCATGAACTCGCCGCTTTCATTGCGGAGCTGGCCCAGCGTCTCGATATAGACCCGGAACTTGTTCGCCGCCGGGACCGCGGCGGTCATGCCGTCGAAAAGCCCGTGCAGGCTGTCGATCAGCAGGACCTGGTGCGGCGCAAGGCGCATTTCGTGGACGTCGAGCGTGCGCTGGCCGGTCTTGAAGTCGTAGTGCGGCGTACGGATGGTCTCGCCCGCCAGGAGCCGCACGAGGTGCTCGTTGATCAGCGGCAGGTCGAGCGCCTGCGGCGTCTCATAGTCATAGTCGCCGAACTCGTCCTTGGGGTGGAATTCGAGGTTGAAAAAATAGTGGTCCACCGCCAGCGCCACCAGCTCCAGCCCGGCGCGCTGGAGGTGCTCGCTCATCTTGAGGGTCGTCGTGGTTTTCCCCGACGAGGAAGGCCCGGCGATGATGACGATGCGCACCTGCGGCATCCGCTGCAGCACGAGCTGCGCGCCGGCGGCGATCTCGTCGTCGTAGCGCTGGTTGCTGTCGCGGATCAGCCCGTCGAAGCGCCCCTCCGCGATGATCCGGTTGACCCCCGCGATCGTCTCGCAGCCGTGGTCCAGGTTCCAGCGCAGCACCTCGTAGATCTTCCGGTACGGGATGTTGTCGGTGACCTCGACCGGCTGCCGGGCCCGCGCGGTGCGCGCCTGCTCATGCTCGTGGCGGTAGATGATGTAGGCGCGCGCCGTGCGGGTGTGGCCGTGATGGATGAGCACGCGCTCGACGATGTCCTGGATTTCCTCGACCGACGGCGCCGCGCCCGGGCCACAGTTGGCCACGAGCGCGCGCTCGACCTCGGCGGCCAGAAACTCCGCGCGCTGGCGGTCCGTGCCGCCCAGGGACACGGCCGCCTTGAAGATCGCGGTGGTGATGCGCTCCCGGTCATAGGGCACCACCTGGCCGTCACGCTTGACGATCTTGAGGATGGGGCCGGGCTGGCTCATCGTGCCGCTCACATATTCAGGTCAAGGAAGCCATCGAGCTTCTTGATGCGCGTCGGGTGGCGCATCTTGCGCAGCGCCTTGGCCTCGATCTGGCGGATGCGCTCGCGCGTGACGTTGAAGCGCTTGCCCACTTCTTCCAGCGTCCTCGGATAGCCGTCGGCCAGGCCGAACCGCAGCGCCAGCACTTCCTGCTCGCGGTCGCTCAGGGTCTTCAGCACGTCCTGCAGCCGCTCCTTGAGCATGCTGAACGACGTCATTTCGGCGGGGTTCTCGGCGCTCTTGTCCTCGATGAAGTCGCCGAAGTGCGTGTCCTCGCTGTCGCCCACCGGGCTTTGCAGCGAGATCGGCTGCTGCGCCATCTTGAGCACCGCGCGGACGCGGTCCACCGGCAGGTTCATCTCCTCGGCGACCTCTTCGGGCGTCGGCTCGCGGCCGAACTCCTGCACGAGTTGCTTCTGGATGCGCATCAGCTTGTTGATCGTCTCGATCATGTGCACCGGGATGCGGATGGTCCGCGCCTGGTCGGCGATCGAGCGCGTGATCGCCTGCCGGATCCACCACGTCGCATAGGTGCTGAACTTGTAGCCGCGGCGGTATTCGAACTTCTCGACGGCCTTCATCAGGCCCATGTTGCCTTCCTGGATCAGGTCGAGGAACGAGAGGCCGCGGTTCGTGTACTTCTTGGCGATGCTGATGACGAGCCGCAGGTTGGCCTCGACCATCTCGCCCTTCGCGTGCAGGCCCTTGCGCAGCCAGGTGCGCAGCTCGGCGTGGTTGCGCTCGAACTCCGGCACCGTCATGCGCTGCTCCTGCTCGATCGCGTGGATGCGCTTCTCCTCGCCCTTCTTCTCCGTCGCCGCATGCTTGCCGCGGGACTTCTCAAGCCGCACCAGCGCCTTCTGGCTGTGGACCAGCCGGTGGTTGACGGCGTCGAGCTCGACGACCATGTCCTCGAGCGCCTTCTGCTTGAAATGGAACTTGTCGAGCTGCTCCACCAGCGCCTGCCGCGCCTGGAGCAACGCCTTGTGCGAGCGGTCGAACTGCGCCTTGTTCTGGCCGGCCTTCACATGCGCTTCGAACCGCGTGCCCACCGTCTTGTGCGCTGCGTTCACGCTGCTGACCAGCCGCTTCATCGCCGCCAGGTAGCGCTCGCGGCTGTCCACGAACTTGTCATTGACCAGCCGGTCAAACCGCTCCTTGCCCTGCGCCAGCCGCTCCGCCATCTGCACGTAGATGGCGACCGCGCCGCCGAACTGGTGGAACAGGACGCGCGTCTTCTGCTCCGCCTCCTCGATGCGCTTGGAGATCTCGACCTCCTGCTCGCGCGTCAGCAGCGGCACCTGCCCCATCTGCTTGAGGTACATGCGGACCGGGTCATCGAGCACGTCGAGCTTCGCCGCCTGCCGCTCGCGCTCTTCCTTTTCCATCTGCGTCTTGAAGCGCTGCTCGTCGGACTCCTCGATCACCTCGATGTCCATCCCGCGCAACAGGATCAGGATGCCCTCGAACTCCTCCGGGCTGACGATGCTTTCCGGGATCCGCTCGTTGATGTCGTCGTAGGTAAGGTAGCCCTTCTCGTTGGCCAGCTTGATCAGTTCCTTGTACTTCGTATTCCGGTCGTCGCGGTTGACCTTGATCTTGAGGCCCGTCTCATCGGCATCGAGGTCCGGCTTCGGCAGCGCCGGCGCGTGTCCCTTGGCCGGGGCGTGTTCCGCGTGCGCCGGCTTCGCATGCTCGTGATGCGCGGCATGCTTCGCCGGCTCCTCGTGATGGGCCTTCGTCGCCACGTGTTTGGCCGGCTCCTCGTGGTGGGCCTTTGCCGCGCCGTGCTTCGTCGTCTCCGCAGGATGCGCCTTCGCCGGCACATGCTTCGCAGCTTCCGCGTGATGGGCAGACGCCTTCCCATGCGCGGCGTGCTCCGGGGCGTGGCTCTTTGCAGCCTCGCTATGATGTGCCGTCGACTTCTTCGTCTCGTGTTTACTGCTCATTATTCCCTTCCCCGGATGGCGCCGGAAAGCCTTATAATTATAACAAAAGCGGCGTTTAATATCGGATGCAACCGGCGGTTGTCAAGCCTACTGAAAAATACCCGAGTTCCAGTTCGCCCCACATCATACAGGATTGGCCCGCGCGTGCCCAGAACAGCCGCCACGGAAAACACGGCAAAGCGGGGAACGAACCGCGAGTTGATCTCCGCCCCTGGCAGGCACGCCACCGGAAGCGGAACAGGACCGGAGCGTGTCAGCGGCCCGTGGTCGGCCATCTTATCCGCCAGCCGCTGGCCGGGGCAGCCCGCCCAGCTCCTGGCTTGGCACCTTGGGGGCTTGCCCTCCCCCACCCTGCGCCAAACTCAGGGCGCAGGCCAGATCGAACGGAGCTCGTGGACTTCCACCGCGTCGAACGTGGCACTGCCGCCTGTGGTGCCGAGGGAGAGCATGAGGTCATCGGCCGCGGGCGCCGTGGCGAGCGGCATATAGGTCAGTCCGTCGCTGGCGTTGACTTCAAAAGCGGTACGATCGACAACGATGATCAGGCGCTGCTTGCCGTCGCGCAGGGGCGCCGGGGCCCGGCGGTCACCGCAGCTGAGCTCCTGCTTGGCGCAGTCATAGCTGATCTTCAGGCCGCGCACCGTGAAGGCGATTTCGGTGGCGGTGCCGGGCGCGAATGCGGCGCGGATTTCGAGCAGTTCGCCTTTCACGCCGGCGAGCGGGTTGGCCGCGCCGGGGGCGAGGGTCAGCGGGCCAAACCGGTGGCTTTTGGCGCGCAGGGTGGCGAGCTCCTTGACGGGCGTCCACGTCAGGCGCGGACCGTCGGGCGTGGCGAGGAGCTTGAGCTCGTGCGGGAGGCTCATGGACTGGTTGAAGGGCATGCCGCGGGTGGCGGTCTGGAGCCAACCGATCTGGATGATACGGCCCTGCGGCTCGTGGGAGAACGTTTGTGCGGCGTAGTAGCCCTTGCCTTGGTGCCCCTTGAGCTTCGCCGTTTCGGGGGAAAACTTTTTCCCGTCGAACTGGCCGAGCATGTATTCGCTGCTGGCGGCGGTGAGGATCCAATAGGTTTTGGCGCCGAGCGTGAGCGGGAAGATATCGGGGCATTCGAAGAAGCCTTCGATGCGGCTCTGGTAAGTCCACGTCTTGAGGTCGGGCGAGGTGTGGAAGGCGATGGCACGGACTTTCTCGACCTCGGTGTAGACGGCCATCACCCATTGCTGCGAGGGCGCGTGCCAGAGGAGGCGTGGATCGCGGCCGTGGTGTTTCACGACCGGGTTGCCCTCGAATTCGGTGAAGGTCTGGCCGCGGTCGTTGGAGTAAACGATGCACTCGCCGCGGCCGGTGCTGGTGTAGGCGGCGACGATCAGGGCGTTGGTGCCCTTCTTCCAGCCGCTCGTGTTGTCCTTATCCACGATGGCGCTACCGCTGAAAACCCAGTCGCCGTATTGGAGGGGATAGAGGGCTTCCGGTTGCTCGGTCCAGTGGAGCATGTCGGCGCTGGTGGCGTGGCCCCAGTGCATATTGCCCCACGGCCAGCCGTAGGGGTTGTGCTGGAAGTAGAGGTGATAGAGACCGTCGGCAAAGACCATGCCGTTGGGATCGTTGTTCCAGCCGCGGCGGGGCGAGAAGTGAAGCTGACCGCGGAGGGGCTCGCGATAGATTTCGTCGGCCTGCCAGAGTTTGTCGGAGGTGGTGACGAGCGCCAGCGCCTTGGAATCCGCGGAAATTTTCTCGACGCGCACCACCGCCGCCTTGCCGTGCCACGCACTCACGTCGAGGTGCGCAAACCAGTCGGGCTGCTCGCCCATCTCGATATCGAACTTGCGCACCACCTCGCCTCCGACCAGCACGGAGGCGATCTGCTTCTTGCCCTTCTTGGAGCCGTTCGTCACCGGGAACAAAACATACTTTTTATCGAGCGTGAGCGCGCGTTCGAGCGTGACGGGCTGGGCCGAGACGGGCGCGGGCAGATCGCTCTGCTCGATCTGGTCCACATTGATGTGGCCCCAGCCGCCTTTGGCGTCATCCACGATTTCGAGGCGGGCACTCTGGCCGAGAAACGCATCGACGCTCCAGCCCGCCGGCTCCAGCGCTTCGCTGCCGCCGGGCTGGGTGTTCGGGCCGGTGATGGAGAGGACGCGCTTGCCGCCGATGAGCAGGTTCATGCAGGTCTTGTTTTCCCAGCCGCCGCCGCCGATCAGGAACTTGATGAACTTACGTTCGACCTTGAACTCCGGCGAGGTGAGCTTGCCGGTGGACTTGTCGCCGCCGTAGAAGCTGTTGACCAGCCCCTTGCCCTGAAAGCCTTCCACGATCATCTGGCCGCCAATTCTTCCGTGCGCCGGGCCGGAGCCGAACGCGGTACCCTCGACTTTCCAGTCGCCGTAGTCCTTGCCCTCGAAATCGGCGATGAGGAGGTCCGGCGCGGCGGCGCGCGCGACCGTGGCGAGGCCGAGCGCCAGGATGAGCGGCAGTGTTTTCATGGGATTTCCTTTCAACATATATGCGTCAGGTTTTACGGCCGTGGCGGCGTGGCACCGGGTTGGGTGCAGGCCGCATTATTCGTAAATACTTTTCATTTTCCAGGCGTCGAGCGTTTTCAGTTTTGCGCCGCTGCCTTGCGCGCGCAGGGAAACACCCAGGCTGTCTTCACGGCCGGGATAGACGCGCACGGCGACGCACTGTTTGCCGTTCACAAAAACCTCGACGACGCTCTTGTCGATAAAGACATGCAGTTTGAGCGGCTCCTGCTTGTCCATGTAGAACTGGGCGGTTTCGGGCGCGCGCGACCGCGCATCAGGCAGGATGGATGAACAGGAGGTGTCGATCGAGAGCACGCTGCTGCCCATGGTAGCCCGCTGGTCCGCGAACTCGCGGTGCCGGTAACCCCGCTCCGGGAAAAACATGATCCGGGTGGTTTCTTCCTTCTTCGGGGAACGCAGCACGTTCAACTCCAGCATCTGGGCTGATGAACATTCGATTTCCGCGATCAGTTCCATGGCATTGCCCTTGATGTTATCGAGCACGAGCTCCTCATTCGCCGGCAGGGCCAGGGCCTCAATATGCTGGTGAGCGTAGCGCAGGGAGGCGGTGTCGCCAGCCGGTTCAACCCTGATGGCATCGATGCCGTCGTCCTTGTTTAGCGTCAGGCGCCTCGGCAGCGACATGATCTGGTTCCAGCCGTCGTGGCTCTTGCCGGGGTTCATATTGAAGATGACAATGACTCCGCCCTTGCCATCGGGAACCGCCGATGGCGCGTGAACGCCGCTGGGGGCAGCGGGGCCGAAATTAAAGTCGCCGCCATCGGTGACCACGAACTTGTCGCGTTCCGTGTCGTAGTCGCCAAGCATATATTTCCCGCCGCTGATGTGGCTGAAATGAATCAGGATATGCTTGTTGCCAAGCGGCCAGAAATAGGGGCAGGCGCCGTCGTCACCGATCCTTCCGTAGCGATCCTTTTCAAGAAACGGGTGCAGGTATTCCCATCGCGCCAGATCTTTTGAGCGGTGCAGAAACTCCGCCCGCACACGCTTCCCGCCGGGACCATCGGGCAACTGCCCTGCCGTGAGTGCGTAATAATAGTCGCCCTTCTTCCAGACGCAGGGATCGAAAATGTTGTAGGGCAACACGGGTTCGCCCGGCTTGCTGTGGGGGATCACGGCCTTGCCGGTGATCTTTTTCCAGTTGAGCAGCAGCGGGTCATCCGACACGGCCACCATGCTGCCGACCGTGGTGCCGTGGTACATCGCAATAACCCGGTCGTTTTCCACAAGGGCTGAGCCCGAAAAGCAGGCGCGTTCCGGGTCGGGATAGATGGCGTAGGGAAGATCGCGCCAATGGACCAGGTCAGTGCTGAGCGCATGGCCCCAGTGCTGGCGCGAATCTTCCGGCGGATAGCCCTGATAAAACAGGTGCCAGTTCCCCTTCCAAAAGCAGAGACCATTCGGGTCGTTAAGCCGATTTTCCGGGCTCGTAAAATGATAGAGGGGATGGTGCGGGTCTTTCAGAATTTTTGCCCGCGACACCCGGAACCGTTCCAGCAGCGGATTAACCGCCAACTGCTGCTGCTGCTCTTCGAGGGTGTTGGCAAACGTGTACTTCGGAACCTTCGAGACATAATCCTTCGGTTCCGGGGGTGCTCCCTTGAAGGAGGCCGTGCGCGGCGTGTCCGACTGCACGATCTGGTCGACATCGATATGACCCCAGCCGCCGGTGTGCTGGTCGACAATCTGAAGCATCGCTTGCTTGCCCATGAACTCCGCGACATCCCATGATTTCCAGTCGAGCACTTCGTTGCCCGCATCCTTGATAGCGAACCCAACCGCAGAGCGAACCACCTTGCCCGCCACCAGCAGGTTTATGCAGGTTCTTCCCTCATAATTTCCGGCGCCGATCAAGAAATTGATGTGTTTCCGTTCGATGGCAAAGTCCGGCGAAGTGAGCACGCCGATGGACTTGTCGCCGTTGGCATAGCTGTTCACCAAGCCCTGTCCTTGATGCCCCGTCACCTTGTTTTTCGGTGAGCTGTTGGCTGTTGCCGGACACGTGCCAAAGGCTTCGCCTTCCACCTTCCACGCCCCATAATCCTTGCCCTCGAAGTCGGCAAGGACGATGTCGGGTGCGGCAGCGCGGCAGCATTGGGCGGTGAGGAGAAGGGCGATGATGAGGAGGGTTTTCATAACGTTTCCTTCGGGTAAACCGGCGTCGCGCCAGGCTGGGTGCAGACGTAGGCGGCGAGCTGGTTGGCGCGGCGGTTGATCTCGTCCAGCGGTTGTCGGGCCAACAAGCCGAGAGCCCACGCTGCGGTGAACGCGTCGCCGGCGCCAACGGCGTCCACGACTTTCGCGGGCAGGCCGGCGTGCTCGGACCAGGTTCCCTCGGCCAGCAGCAGGCTGCCATGCGCGCCGCGGGTGAAGGCGATGGCGCGTAGCTCAAAACGTTGGGCGAGTGTGGCGAGTTGGGCGCGCGCGTCGCCAGCGAGGCTGAACATTTCGGCGAGCACAGGCAATTCGGTTTCGTTGAGCTTGAGCGCATTGGCCAGCGCGAGCGAGGACTCGATCAGCTCGCGCGAATAGAAGTGCTGGCGGAGATTGATATCGAACACACGCAGAGCCGTCGCCGGCGTTTTGGAAAGGACCTGCCGGATGGCGGCGCGGGAAGTGGCAGAGCGTTGGGCCAGGCTGCCGAAGCAGAGTGCATCGGCGTGCGCGGCGAAGTCCAGCGAGACGGCATCAACGTCGATGCGGTCCCAGGCGACGTTTTCGTGGATGGTGAAGCGCGGCTGGCCGTCGGATTGAACTTCCACGCTCACCGTGCCGGTCGGTGCGCTGGCATCCACGCCAACACCATCGACCGGCAAACCCAGCGCGGCGAGGCGCGCGAGAATTTCCAAACCCAGCGGATCATTGCCGACGCGGGAGACAACGCGCACTTCCGCGCCGAGCGCGTGGGCGTGATACGCGAAGTTCGCCGGCGCGCCGCCGAGCTGTTTGCCCGAGGGCAGCAGGTCCCAGAGGATTTCGCCGATGCCGACGACGTGGGGGTTCATTCGATGCCCAGCTTATGTTGCATCTGCTCCAGGGACACGCCCTTGGTTTCCGGCACGAAGAGCTTCACCCAGACGAGTTGCAGCACCATCATGAAACAGAAGAACAGGAAGACCGTGCCGGGTGAGAAGGCGTTGACCATCGTCGGGAAAAACGTGGTGAGCAGCGCGGCAAAGATCCAGTGCGTGAAGCTGCCGAGCGCCTGGCCTTCGGCGCGGTGGCGGTTGGGGAAGATTTCGGAGATCAGCACCCAGATCACCGTGCCCTGGCCGATGGCGTGCGCCGCGATGAAGGCGAAGATGCAGGCGGGCACGATGGCGTAGTGCTGCGTGAAGAACGCCCACGCGGTGAGGCCGAGCGACGCGATGTAGCCGAACGAGCCGATATAGAGGAGCGTGCGCCGGCCGAGCTTGTCGATGAGCCAGAGGCCGACGAACGTGAAGATGAGATTGGTGATGCCTATGCCGACGGACTGGAGCAGCGCGGCTTTCGCACCGAGCCCGGTCATTTCGAAAATACGCGGCGCGAAGTAGAGCACCGCGTTGATGCCGGAGAGCTGGTTGAAGAACGCGACCATGATCGCGAGGAAAATCGGCACGCGCAAACGCCGCGACCAAAAACCGGAGGCAACTGTTTTCTCCGTGTGCGCCGCCGCCATCAATTCGTCGGCGTGGGCTGCGAGCTGCGCCGGCGTGGAATCGGGCTCGATCAGCTTCAGCACCGCGAGGCCCGCGGTGCGGTCGCCCCTGCGCCCGATCAGCCACCGCGGGCTTTCCGGCAGGGCGAAGCACATCACGGCGTAGATGACCGAAGGCACGGCCGCGATGCCGAGCATCCAACGCCAGGCGTCCTCGCCGCCGATGCGCGCGATGATCGCGTTGGAGGCGAACGCGATGACGATGCCGAAGACGATGTTGAACTGGAACAAACCCGCGAGGCGGCCGCGGTAGGCCGGCGGCGCGATTTCCGAGATATAGAGCGGGGCCACCACGGTGGAGATGCCGATACCCAAGCCGCCGATCAAGCGGGCGGCGATGAACATGCCGACGCCGTTGGCGAACGCGCAGCCGATGGCGGAAAGGACATAGAGGATACCGATGAACAGCAGCGTTTTCTTGCGGCCGAACTTGTCCGTCGGCCAGCCGCCGAGCAGCGAGCCCAGCACCGTGCCGTAGAGCGCGGAACCCATCGCCAACCCGTGCATCCCGGCGCTCAAGCCCCAGAGGGCCTGTATTTTTTGCTCGGCGCCGGAGATCACCACCGTGTCGAACCCGAACAGAAACCCGGCAAGGGCCGAGGTGATGGACCAAAAGAAGATGCGATATTTCATGCTGCTGTGTTCCTTATGCTTGAAGCCGGTTGCCGGATTGCTTGCGCGCAGTTTAGTGCGCAGGCGGCCCGCCGGTCAATGACGCTGAACAACCGGTGCGCGTACTTTTCCAAGGATGGGAAAGTGAACCCGGTGTTTTTCCCAAGGCTTGGAAAAGTCCGCCGCAACCAGTCTGCAAGCTTCATGTCGTCCGCTCCGGTCGCACTGAAAAGACACGGCCTGCTTGTAGCGGTTGGACCCAAAACCTGTAAATATAAGTTTGACGCTTTTGAGCAGATTCCTGTAATAGCCGCTTGCCAAGTTGTCATACCATGAAAACGACACCACTGCCGAAGCACCGCGCCATCTACCGGGAACTCAAGGCCGACATCCTCGCGGGCAAATATCCGCCCGGGACGCGGCTGCCGAGCGAGACGCAACTGGTCTCACGCCATCGCGTCTCGCGCCCGACGGCCGCGCGCGCGTTGCTCGACCTGCAACACGACGGGCTGCTGGACCGCCGCGCGGGCTCGGGCAGCTATGTGCGCGACCTGGGTGCTGCGCCCGAGACCGGCCTGCGGTTGTTCGGCCTGCTCATCCCGGGGCTGGGCTCGACCGAAATCTTCGAGCCGCTCTGCGGCGAGATCGCCAGCCTCGCGCGGGCGCACGAGGCCAGCCTGCTGTGGGGCGGCTCCACGCATCCGCTCCGCGACACCGATGCCAGCCGCGAGCACGCGGAGCAGCTTTGCGAGCAGTTCATCGAGCGCAAAGTCGCCGGCGTGTTCTTTGCACCCTTCGAACTGACGCCGGAACCGGAGCAGGCGAACCGCCGTATCGCGGAACTGCTGCGCAAGGCAGGCATCCCGGTGGTGTTGCTCGACCGCGATTTCACCCCGTTCCCGCAGCGCAGCGACTTCGACCTGGTCGGCTTGGATAATTTTGCGGGCGGCTATCTGCTCGCCGAGCACCTGCTCAAGCTCGGCTGCCGGCGGCTGGCCTTCGTTGCGCGCCCGCTCTCGGCCGCGACCGTGGACACGCGGATCGCCGGCGTACGCGAGGCGATGGCCCGGCGCGGAAGGGAACCGAGAGGCGAGTGGGTGCAGCGCGGCGATCCGGCGGATCAGAAGTTTGCCCGACACCTTGTGGCCAAGAGCCGGCCGGATGCGATCATTTGCGCCAACGACAATACGGCCGCCGTATTGATGCAGTCGCTGGAGCGCGCGGGACAACGTGTACCCCGCGACCTGCGCGTGGTCGGCTTTGACGATGTGAAATACGCGACGCTGTTGAGCGTGCCGCTGACGACGATCCATCAGCCTTGCCGCGACATCGGCGCGCTGGCGTTTCGCGCCATGATGGAACGGATCAAGGAGCCGACGATGCCGGCGCGGACGCTGCTGCTTTCCCCGCGGCTCGTCGTGCGCGAGTCCTGCGGTGCCTATCTCCCCCGCTAGGGAATAGCGCCCATACACTCTGACTGACCCACGGTGGAATCTAGGGAAGAGTACTAACCGCAAGGGTCACTTGAAAGCGGAAGACAAGGTCATCCACAGATTTCACAGATTACGCAGATGGCCGGCAAAGTAGTCCTCACGCTCCGCGTGAGGTTCTCGGCGGTTTCCCTGTCCTTCTCCCCTCCGTGTAATCCGTGTTCATCTGTGCTCTCTGCTCCACCTCTTGGTTACCGCAGCGCTTCGATCGCTTGTGCGACGCGTTCCTTGACCCGCAGGACGGCGTCGGGGTCGGGGAGGATGCGCGTGGAGTAGCGGCCGCTGGCGTTCGGGATGGTGACGAGCTCCTGCGCCTCGGCGAGGACGCGCGCGGCGGCGGCGGTGTCGCGACCGGCTTGTTGCGCGGCGGCGATGCGGTCGCGGAGCAGCCAGAGATATTCGTAGTCCTCGCAGCCTTCGCCGGCCTGCTCGAGGCGGACCGTGCTGACGGGCGCGCGCTGCCCGAACTTTGCGCCGGGATAGACGAGATAGCCATCGCCGTTGGGATAGCGAACCCAGGTGGTTTTGCCGGGCTCGCCGCTCTGGTGGATGTAGCTGTGCCAGCCGAATTCATAGGGGTCGTAGGTCAGCCAGTCAACGCCCCAGAATTCGTAGGCTTCGGCGCCGAACTTGAAGCAATAGTGCGGCAGCAGGCGCTCGACGGCGCAGAGGGGCGTGTCGAGGCACATCTGGCCATCGGTGGTCCACCACAGCTTCGCGCCGCCCTGGCGGAGCGCATCGAGTTTCTCAACCGGCACGATGCCGTAGTGGCCGACGCCCCACACCGTCAGGCTGCCATCCCACGCGGGCTGATGGTGCCACGTGCTGCAATAAATCGGGATCGCGGGATCCACTTCGCGGATCATCGCACAGAGCGCAATCATCTGCTCGCGGATCGGCTGCTTGGTGTCATAGGGTTCGTCGGAGATGTAGAGCGTGCACTTTTTATCCCAGCCCTTTTCCTTCAGGTGCGCCCAGAACACCTTGAGGCACTCCTGGTAGGCGTGCTTGTACTCGGGCCGCAGGACGCGGTGATCGGCGTCGGTGAACGGCCATGCGCCCGGGAACGGTTCCTCGCCGGAGAGCTTGTGCGGCGGATGCCCCCAGCCGAAACCATAGAACAAGTGCGGCGTATAGAAATGCTGGAGCTTGAGCTCTTCGAGGTAGTAGGCCGCCGCCTTGTCGAATTCGGCAAAGTCGGCCTCGACCTGGCCGTTGCGGAAGTTAAGCTTCGGCTCCGGCTTGATGCCATCCGGGCAGAGCCGGCGCTCGGCCATGAACTTCCACATCTCGCGGCGGCCCTCGTCGGCCGTCATGCCCGGCTGCTGCCAGCGCGGGCCGGTGCCGCGCGCGTCGTAGATCGCCTTCACGTGCTGCTCCGCGGGCAGCGCAAAATCCCAGACATGAATGGTGTAGGGCAGCTCCGCGATGGTCTTCCCGCCCGCCTCGAAGCGGACCGTGCCGCGATAGTCGCCGGACTTTGCGTCCACCGGCACGTGGATCGTCAGCCACGCCGGCTGCGTCTGGTGCGCGGCGAGATCGAAAACGGTTTTCGGCAAGATCGGGTCGGGCCAGAGGTCGCACCAGCCGTCGCATGCGCCGGCACGGGTCGGAAATTTCCGCTGCCACGCCGGGCTGTCGGTCTGGAAATAATTCGACGCGTGATCCACCGGCACATAGCCGACGACGCCGATGTCCGGCGCGGGCAACCGCTTGCCCCACGAGCCGCGGGGCGCGTCGGCGATCACGTTGACGCCGGCGATCGCGCGCGGGCTGCGTAGCGCGACCTGCAGCGGCTCGCGCTCGCCGCGCGCGGCGGTGAGGCGCGCGACCGGAATCTGCGCGGGCGGAACATCGTCGCGGAAAACTTTCACGATCGCATTGACCGGCCACGCGACCGGCTGCGTCGCCTCCGCAGCCGGTCGGCTCTCGAGCGCGGCGGGCTGCGCGGGCGTGACCTCGGTGACGACGACGCCATCGTGCCACGCCGCGCCGGTCGCTTGCGTCGTCAGGTGGATTTCAAGGTGCGCGGCGTCGCGCGCCAGCGTCAGCAGGCCTTGCAGCAGCGTCCAGTCATGCGTGCCGCTGAGGGCGGGACCGATGCTGCGGAAGCCATCCTCGCGGCAGATTTTTCCATGCGCATCGAGGACGTGCGCGTGAATTTGCAGCGAGTCGCCGGCGAGGCCGCGGCACTTGAGCCAGCTCGCGACGAGGTAGGTCCTGCCCGGCTTGACGGCGATGCTCTGCTTCCAGCCCCGCCAGGCGAGGCCCGCGTTGGTGCTCACCAGCATCTGCGCGCAGCGGTTGCCGAAGAGGCCCGGCGTCGCGCCATTCATCTGCACGCGGTCATCACGCTTATTTTCCGCGCCGTGCCAGTCACTGGGGACACCGTCACCGCTTTCGAAATCGGGATTGCGCACGAGGTTCGCGCCGCTGGCGAGCAGCCGCGCATATTCCGCGCGGACGACGCCGGCGACGGACTCACGCGTCTCGCCGCCGGGCAACGCGGGGTTGGCCGCGTAGTTGCGCACGGCGCTCTCCTGGGCGGCGTTGCGGCCGGTGCCGGGCGCAAAATACACCGCGAAGGTCTTCCGCGTGCGCGGCGCGACACCGCCGGGGAACAGCAGCGTCTGGCCGATCCGATGGAAAGGGACCGGCTGGCCACCCTCCCTCACGCTCAACCGTTCCGGATCGATGCGTCCGTTGAGCCGCGCCAAGGCCGCGCCCAGGTCCGCGGAGATAAACCCACCCTCGACCGGTTGCGCGCCCAGATTGAGCACACGCAAGGGGAAGCGATAGGCGGCCGTCGCAAAGTCGCCCGCGGTCGGCCACGCGGCGTCGGCGCCGGTTTCGGCGATGGCATGCATACGTTCCGGCGGCAGCGCCGTGGCACGCAGCGTGCCGGGATCGAGGCGTTCGAGCGCGGCATCGTCGAACCACGCGGTGCCGGTGCCGCGCAAGACCGTGCCGATGACCGCGCGGTCGGCTGTCGCGGGCGCGGTGAACTCCGTCCGCACTTCCTTCCAGCCATAGGAGCCCTTGCCGCCGTTGACCATCGGGTTGAGCATTTGCGAGTTCGTCGCGCACCCGATGTGCAGGTACCAGCCCGCATTGCCCGCCACGTTCTCGGCACGAACCCAGGCGTGGAAAAGATAGCGCGCGCCGCCGGTGATGCGGATGTGCTGCTGTCGCGTCGCGATCCAGGTGGGCTCAGCGCCTGTGGCGACAACGGTTTTCAGGCACTTGGCGCCGGAGTGCGGCTGCTCGGTGACCCACGATGCGCGATGTGTGGCGTCGGCCTCGTCGTGCTGCCAGCCTGTGGGCGCAGCGCCGCTGCCGGACTCCATCCCGCCGTTGCGCAGGCCCGAGGCGGCGTCGAGGAAATCGGGCACGGGCCAGGCGGCTGGATTGTCGAAGTAGAGGTACAGCAGCGTGCCCGACTGCGCGGCGCACACGACCGGGACGGTCAGCGTGCTGCCGCTGGGGATCGTGCCCTTGCGCACCCCTTCGCCGTCGGCATCGCGTAGCGCCCAGAGCAGCTCGTTGCCGCCCGCATCGCAGACGCGCAGCGCATCGGCGCTCGCGCCCGCCAGCGCGACCTCACCCGCGCCCGCGCCGATGCGCAGATCAACCGCCGCGCCCTCCGCCGCGGCGCTGCCCGCGTTGGTGACGACGAGCGGAATCCGCTGCCGCCAATAGTCGCCGCGGCCCAGATACAAATACTGGTTCCATTCCGCCGCCTGCGCCGCGCCCAACAGCGCGCACAACCATAAAATCAGCTTCGTCCATTTCATAGCTGCCCCTCACGATTAGAAGTATACGCAAGCAAAGCCCGCGCCCAGCCCAGCATGCGACGCCCCGGCGGCGTAACACGCCGCCCTCCCAGGAAACCAGTTGGAGGGCGCGGCGTCGCCGCGCCGAACATCGACGGCCACAGGCCGCCGCTACAGTTATCCAAGGCGTGGCAAACGGCGCGAATTACGAGCGTGCGACAGGTTGGCGGCGCCAACCTTGCCGGGGCAGGAAGTGTAGGGTGCAAGGTCATCCATCACGGCGCAAGCGGCTCGAGGGTGACGCGGCGCACCTCGAGCTGGGCGCCTTCGCTCTGGAGGCCAAACTGGCCGGTGGCGGGCGTGCAGCCGGTCGCGCGGTTCAGCTCCTGGCCATTGACCAAAATCGTGACCGTGTCCCGAGCGCAAATGACCTGATAGGTGTTCCACTCCCCCACCGGCTTTTCCGCGTCCGCGCCCTTGCGCGGCACCTTGACGCCCTGGGTCAGTTCCTTGGCCTTGGCGCCGTTCCAAAAATACATATCGCCTTGTGCCTTGTGCATGCCCTGGCACTCGATGCACGCCGGCCAGATTCTTTCCCGGCCGTTCATATGCACCAGCACGCCCGTATTGCCCGCCTTGGTGAACCGCCACTCCACCGTCGCCCTGTAGTTCGCGTAGGCCTTTTCGGTGCGCAGATAGCCGCTGGGCTTGCCCACGCACTTCAAGAGGCCGTCCTGCACCGACCAGACCTGCCCTGGCGCATTCGTCCGCGAGTGCGTCACCCAGCCGGTCAAATCCTTCCCGTTGAAGAGCTCGACCTTCGCTTGCGGTGTGACCGGCTGCTCCGCGGCCCGTGCCGCCAGCACCGCCGCCGCACAGATTGCCATCAACAACAGCTTCTTCATTGCGCATCCTTTCGGTTTCCCAAAGGTTGGAAAACGCGCCCGCAGCTTTTTCCAATCCTTGGAAAAACACAAGCTCCTTTGTCCCGGGCCTGCCGGGGAGCGCTTCCAAGGTCTTGAAACAGTGCGCGTGGCGGAATGGACAAGATGGACGACATGGACGAACTGGATATTCGACGGCGTCCATCCTGTCCACAGCGTCCATTTTCCCTGCGTTGCCCCGGGACCTCTCTCGCCACGGTGGAATTCTGCTGGCGTGCCGGCGCGCGTAGGCCTACTGTGCCGGTGTTTTCAAACGCCGAGGCGCACGATGAAGAACACCAAGGTTCTGCTCGCTGTGATTCTGCTGGCGATGGTCGTCATCGCCGTCGTCATGCTGCTGCATAACGAGCAGCAGAAGCGCACGAAAGTGCGTCCGCCGAAGCCGCCGCCGGTCAAAGTCGCGCAGGTTGCCAAGCCGGTACGCGTTGTTCCCAAGTCCGAAAGCGTACGGCCCCGCGCGCCGCGCGACGCTGCGCGGCCGGAAAAACACGCGAAGAAGGGCGCAAAGAAAGATCCCGCGGCAGGAGCTGTCACCTTTTTAGTGCTGCCCGCCGAACCTGCGGATAAGAATGTGCCGGCCCACGTCGCGCGCGAGGCGCTGAAATTGGTCGGCACCGATCCCGTCGCCGAAACCATCTGGATAGATGCCATCAATAACCCGGCGCTGCCCGCGGCGGACCGGAAAAACCTGATCGAGGATTTGAACGAGGCCGGTTTTGCCGATCCGAAAAATCCCGCCGAGACCGAGCTGCCGCTGATCCAACATCGCATCGCGCTAATCGAGAAGCTGGCACCGACCCCCATGGACGATGTCAACGCCGCCGCCTTCGCCGAAGCCTACAAGGACCTCAAGGCCATGGCCGCCCGCCTCACGCAGCCGCCGCAGCCCCAGCCCCCACCGGAACAGCCGGCGATGCAGCCGCAGCCGGAGCAGCCGCAGCCACAGCCGGACCAACCGCAGCCGCAACCTCCGCAGCAGTAAGGGTCGAGGGACGGGTGACGCGGGACGAGGGCGGCAACCTTTCACCGCCAAGCGCGCCAAGAAAAAAACCACAGTGCGCGAAGGTCAGAAGAACACCGCACAGCCAACCCAACTATGCCGCGAGGCTCCGATGGAGCAAGCATCGGTTGCCGCAATTAACGGTGAAATTGAGCACCAACTGCATTAAGAAAAAATCCGAACAGGATAAGGACGATAAACCCACCACAGACGGGAGCTGTAAAAAAGCCCCGAACTGTCCAATGCAGGCGTAAAGAAGGATACCGAATTCACCCGCCACGCATAACAAAGCAACAGCCAGCAAGAGGTATCTGAGGCTTGAACATAAGCCCGATACAAAGGCACCTGATGTTCTGCTCCTGTTCATTCACCTGGCAAATTCGCTAGCCGAGGCCTTGCAAGGGAGCTTGTCACTCAGCGCTTTTCGCCGGGTTTGCTGGAGAGCACCTGCCACGCGAGTTCGGCGAAGGGGCCGTTGGGGCTGGCGGCGATTTTTTCCAGCGTCTGCTTGGCGAGGCCGTTCTGGTCGCCGCAGCGGTAGAGGGCGCAGGCGAGCATGAGCAGGTTGATGCTCGGCTCCGGCTTGCCCAGCGCGGGCTGCATCAGCTTGGCGAGCGTCGGCGCGGCGGCGGGATCGCCGATGGCGCCGAGCCCGACGATGCAGGGGCGGAAGCGGGTGAACTGCGCGCCCGCGCCTTCGGCCAGCTGGCACAGCACCGGCACGGTGCGGCGGTCGCGCGTCTGGGCGAGCGCCCAAAGCAGCTTCACCACGTCGTCGGGCTGGGCAACCTTGCCCGCCTTGTCGTGCTGCGTCGCGTAGTCCTTCTGCGTCACGCGCCGCCCGGCCTCGGTCAGCAACAACGGCAGGGCGGTGCCGTCGCCCAGCACGCCGAGCGCCTCGGCGTAGGTCAACTTCGCCGCGCCGGTCGTGTCCTGATAGGCCTGGCGCAGCAGCGGGAGCGCCATGTCAGGCCGCGCCATGACCACCTCGATGCCCATAAAATCGTTGGTCAGGCCGCGGACCGCCGCCTGGATCTTTTCCGTCGCCAACGGATAGGAGTCCTCGTGCGTGAGCACCTCGGCCTTGAGAATGCCGACCGAGACGAGATGCTTTTGCAGCGCGCGCACGTCGATCTGCCGTGGCGTGCAGCCGGCCTTGACCGCCATCGCCGCGGCGACGCCGGCGGCATAGCCGCTGTTCTGCAGATCGGGCTGCATCCGCAGGATCGGGAGCGCGTCGCGGTGCAGGCTCATCCCGAGACCGATGACGAGGAGGTCATCCAGCCCGCTCGGGAGCAGGCAGCGGTAGGGCAGATAGCCCCAGAACTGGTGCCGGGAATTTTCCGGCGGGCGCGGCGGGCGCACCATGAAGTAGGGATGGACCTGGTAGCCGTGGCTGTCGTAGTCGCTGGTGCCGAGCGTGATCGAGTCGGGGAACGTGCGGCGGTTGATCACGTCGAGCCAGTCGAGCGTGAAGTCGCCGACGATGTGGCGGCGCTCGCGCGTGTCGAGCAGCGTGGCGAGGTCGAACGGCTTCGCGGCGAGGCCCTTGGTGAGGACGTTGGGATTCTTGCCGGGATCGATCTCCGGCGGATCACGCAGTGCCTTGGTCACCTGGATGGGGTCGGCGTCGCGCGCCGCGCCGCGGTTGCCGTTCATATAGGAAGCGCCGAGCGCGCGCGCCGGGCGATGTGCCATCTGCAGCGCGAAGTGATCCTCGACAAACGCCGTCTTGGCGCCCGCCGCGTCGGCGACATCCGCGTTGCCGGTGCCGTCGATCACCTGCTTCGCCAGCACGAGGCCGCGGCCGAACGGCGTCGCCACCACCACGCCGGCGACGCGGCCACCCGCGACCACCGCGCCGCAACCGAGCGCATCGAACCAGACGGTGCCGCCCGCCTTGAGCACTTCCTGGCGATACCATTCCATGCGCTTCTCCAGCGGGAATTCCGGCATCGTCATCGTGAACCCGACGCGGTTGCCGTACCAAAACTTGTCGATCATGCCCAGCGTGCCCACGCCGCCGAGGCCATGCTGGTATTCAATCACCAGCGTCTTGGCGCCCTGCCGCGCGGCGCCGATGCCGGCCGGCGCGCCCGCCGTGCCGCCGCCGACCACGACCACCTCGAACTGGCCGAGCACCGGCAGCGCCCGCGCCACGCTGGGGATCAACGGCTCCACGGGTATCGGTCGCAGGCCCTTGAGCGGCTCGCGTACATCCGCCGCCTGCGCGGCGGCGTTCGCCCGCGCGGCGACCTGCGCGCCGGCGGGCACGGAAAGTTTCTGCGCCTGCGCCGCCGCGGCCGCGCCAAGCTGCGCGCCGAGTTGCATGAAGGCGACCGGCGCGAGCAGCTGCTCGGCGTCGGCACGCGCCACGTCGGCACGCGCGCTCAAGATCCACAACCGCTCGACGCCAACGGGTTGGAAGGTTTCCAGTGCGCGCTTGGTCGTGCCCTCTGCTGCCGGCTGCTGGCAGATCACCGCCGCGGTCGGAATTACGAAGGGCGCGTCGGCCGATTGCATTGGATTGGCCGGGCCGGTGATGCTGCGCGCCTGCTGCTCCAGCGCGTTCCATGCGGCGAAGTCATCGGCGGGCAGATTGAGCGGCGTCACATATTCGCGCCAGAAGGCCTTCTGTGCCGTCGCTTTCCGGCCGGTGAAGTCCATGACCTTCGCCGGCACCGCGAGCGTCAGCCCGGCCTTGAGCGTCGCGCCTTTGTCCGCCTCATCGTTGATGGCCACCCAGCGGACGGTGACCGGGCCGGGTGTGAACGGATGGAACTTGGCGCCCGCGAGCCGCGCGACGACCGCATGTTCGCTTGCGTCTACGATCACTTTCGCGAGGAGGGCCTGCCGACCGGAGCGGTTCGCCATCACCACACCGGCAAGCTTGCCGTCGCTGCCGGTGACGATATCGGAGGGATAACAGCCGAAGAGTACCTGCACTTTGCTTTTCGCCAGCAGCGTGGAGAGCGCGGTCTTGATCTGCGCCGGCGTCGCGAAGTTGTCCTCGCCCCAGATGCACTCGGCGGGCGTACCCTTGGCCGCGCCCTTGGCTTCGAGCCAGAGCCGCAGCCGGCCGGCGAGGTCGTCGCCGAGGTAGGGTCGCGGCGCGATCAGGTAAACCTTGGCGCCGGCCAGCGCGGCCTCGGCCGCCGCCGCGCAGGCCGCGCTGCTGCCGCCGACGACCACCACATCCACCTGCGCCGCGACCGGGATCTCCCGCGCCGTTTCCTGCAGCGCCGCCGGCTCCGCCGCCATTGCCGCGCCCGCCAGCAGCACGCCACTCCACCGCCAGATATTTTTCAGCATATGTGTCTCCCCGCGCCGTCATCCTCACAGAACGCAGCCGGCCCGGCGATATTTTTCGTGAGCTTCAGCCGTCACGCACAAACGCAGCGGTCCGCAAAGGACGCGCTTTTCATTTAAATATATCTGTGTAAACTGGCCCTGCTTTCAGCCGGAAACGATTATGGCCCGCATCAAACTCGATCTGCCGGAACAGTTCGCCTTTGCCACCGAACTGCCCGTGCGCATCACGGACATCAACTACGGCCAGCACCTGGGCAACGATGCCGTCCTGGCGTTCCTGCACGAGACGCGCGTCCGCTTCCTCCAGAGCCACGGCCTGAGCGAGGTGGACGTCGGCGGCTGCGGGCTGATCATGACCGACGCGGTCATCGTCTTCAAGGCCCAGGCCAGGCAGGGCGACCTGCTGCGCTGCGAAATCGCCGCGCAGGACGTCGGCGCGCTCGGCTGCGACTTCGTCTATCGTCTGACGCGCCCGGCCGATGGCGTGGAGATTGCGCGCGCCAAGACCGGGATCGTCTGTTTCGACTATGCGCGCGGCCGGCCCGTGCGAGCGCCGGAGCCGTTTCTGCGCGCCTGTGCCCCGTCCGCTGCCGCCCCGGAGGTCCGCCCATGTGGTTGATGCTGCCGTCGCTGCTCCTGCTGGTGCTGGTGGCGTGGTGCCTCTGGCGCATCGTGGAAAAGCTGGGCCTACCGGGCTTCCTCTGTGTGCTGTTCTTCATCCCCTTGGTCAACGTGGTGTTCCTCGCCTACCTGGCCTTTGCTGACCGGCCGGCCAACATCACGCCCACGCCCGAACCGGCCCTGCCCGAGCTGACCCCGCCCGATGACACGCGCGAGTCCAGCCTCTGCGTGCCGTGCGGCGCCAACATCCCCGCCGGAGCCACCCACTGCCCGGCCTGCGGCTGGACCTATCGTGTGCCCGTTCCCCTGCCCGACCCGCCGCCGCCCGCCTTCCCGCTCGAGCCGCCGTCGGTCGAGAAGACCTACCGCGATTACCGCGGCTTCTGACCGCGCCGACGCGCAGAACACAAGCCAGCCGCGTAGGCGCGGTGTCCCGCCGCATGGTCAACCGCAAGCGGGGAGACGCCGCTTCCACTGTAGCATGTTGTGCCGCGAAAAGAGCCAGGCGGTTTGCTGAGCCGGGCCGGCCTTCACGGGCTGGCTTCGGCCGCCGAGCGGCGGTACTCGCAGACGGACATGCCGGTGAGCTGCTTGAAGGTGGTCATGAAGTGGAAAATGTTACTGAAGCCGCAGCGGCCGGCGATCGTCTTCATCGGCGCCGGGGTCGTGACCAGCAAGTGCTTGGCGCGCTCGATGCGCAGGCGGCGCATTTCGGCGGCCGGCGTGGTGCGCAGCTGCTCGCGGAAATGGGCGAGCAGGATGGGCGTGGTGACCCCGAGGTGGTCGCGCAGGGTGCTGATGGTGATGCGTTGCGCGAGATTCGCTTCGATGTAGTGCACGGCCTTGGCCACCAGCGGGTCGCTCTGCCGCATGACTGCGGTGGACTGGCGCAAGGTGATCCCCAGGGGCGGCAGCACGAGGCGGTAGCTTTCCTGCGGCAACGTCGGCCGCCACCCGAGGAGCAGGCCGGCGGCGCGGCGCCCGAGTTCGCGATAGGGCAGCCGGATGCTCGACAACGGGGGGTGGGCCAGATGGCAGACGAGACTGTCGTCGCCGGTGCCCAGCACGGCGAGGTGCTGCGGCACAGCAATCCCGGACTGCTGGCAGAGTTCAAGGACCACGGCGGCCAGATCGTCGTCGGCGGCAAACAGCGCGCAGGGGCGCGGCAACGCGCGCAGGAAATCGAGCACGACCTGCGGGCACTGCGCGCGGTTCGGCAGCAGGCGCTCCTGCTCCAGCTGGAGCTGGCGCGGCTGGCATTGCGCCCACTGCAGCCGCTCCGCAAAACCAGCGCCGCGCTGCGGATAGAGGGCCGGATCCGCATAGCCGATGTAGGCGAACTCCTGAAAGTGCCGTTCGAGGAAATGTTCCGCGGCCATCCGGCCGATGGCCGCGTTGTCGAGCAGCAACCACGGCGCCGGATGCGCCACCTGGGTGGCGATGAAGACCAGCGGCAGGCCGCGCTTCTGCAGTTCCGGCAGGATGCGCTTCGCCGGGGGTTGGCAGCTCAGCACCGCATCCGGCTGCTGATCGCGCAACAGGGCGCGCCAGCCGGCGAGCGTGGCCGGGCCAGGGTGCGGGTGCACGATCCAATCCTGAAGCAGCCGCGGCTCGTCCGCGAGGCCGCGCAACACCTCGCGCCAGCAAAACCGATCCACGGATCCGACGAACAACAATCGTTTCATAAACCCTCCCCCGACCACCCGGGCTGGCTGGCCGCACCACCCCCGGGTCTCCTCACCGCGACGGACCGTTGCCGCCGGCCAGCGTCACGGGGCCGGCGCCGGGCCATGCTGTTTGCAGTAGCTGGTCACCGTGAGCCCCGTCAACTGCTTGAACGTGGCCAAAAAATGTTCGGTGCGCCGGAAGCCGCACGCGCGGGCGACCTGGCGCAGTTCCTTGCGCGGATGGAGCAGGAGCCGTTTGGCCTGCTGGATGCGCAGCTGGCGCAGCTGCGCGATGGGCGTCATCTGCAGATGCGTGCGGAAGCGCTTCATCAGCGTCGGCGTCGAGACCCCCGTGCACTGGCGCAGCTGCTGCATCGGGAACGCCTCGCCGAGGTGCGCCACCATATAGTCCACCGCGCGCAGCACGACCGGGTCACTGATGCGTTGCAGGCTGGTGGACTGCCGCTCGACCACTTCGTTCGGCGGCAGGACGAGCACATGCCCCTCGCGCGCGAAATCCGGCTGCCAGTTCAGGAGCCGCTCCGCGGCCAGCCGGCCCAGCTCGCGGTAGGGCAGGCGGATGCTGGAGAGCGGCGGATAGCAGAGGCGGCAGAGCAGGCTGTCGTTGTTCACGCCCAGCACGGCCAGCTCGTGCGGGACGCGAATGTCTTCGCGCTGGCAGAGCTCGAGCAGCAGCGCGGCGATCGCATCGTTCCCGCAGAACACCGCACAGGGCGCGGCCGGCAGCCCGCGCAACTCGGTCGCCAGGCGCAGGGTCCGGGGGCCAGAGTACGGCAGGAGCGTGTCCTGCACCGGATCGATGCGGAGCGTCCGCACCGGGAAACCCGCCTGCTCCAGCCGGTGCCGGAACGCGGCGCCGCGCTGCTCGAAGACCGGCAGCCCGGCATATCCTGCGTAGGCAAACTCGTGAAAGTGGTGTTCCAAAAAATAGTCGGCCGCCAGCCGGCCGATGGCCTCGCCATCCACCGCGAGCCGCAGGGCCCTGGCCGGCTGCGCCGTCTCGAGCAGAACCAGCGGCCGGCCCAAGCGCTGCAACAGCCGGTACTCGTCCGGATCCAGACGGGCGTGCGCCACGATGGCGTCGGGTTGTACCTGCTGGAGGAGGGCCTGCCAGGCGGCGGCCGACCCCGGGGGCGCCTGGGTCAGGATGGTCCAAGCCTGCCTGAACCGGGCGTCCATCGCCAAGCCGCGCAGCATCTCCCTGACAAAGTACTTCTCCACGGGACCGACAAACAGCAGCCTCTCCATAACCCTGCCTCCTCACCCGCACCATTAATGTCGCGGGACCTGACCGCCAGCAAGCCTTTTCTTAATTTTCAAATTACATTCTCATCGGCCTACGCAGCTTCCCCTGACCACTTTATGAAAACATGACCCCGGCCAACGCAGACGGGCGCGGGGCGAAAATCTGCCCACGGCCGGAGGGGTTGGGCAACCCCTGCCGGGGAGCCCTGGCGGAGGCGGGAAAGAGGGGGGGGGCACTCGGAGCTTTGCGCCCACGGCACTTTCGCCTATAGTCCCGCCCGCCACCTTATGAATTTACTCCGTGGATATGAACGGTTGAAGACGCTGCTGCTGGGTCGCCAGCGCAATCCGCTTGACCAGCGCGTCTATCACCAGCTCTCGCTCGTCGCCTTCCTCGCGTGGGTCGGCTTGGGCGCCGACGGCCTCTCGTCGGTGTGCTACGGCCCGGAGGAGGCGTTCAAGGCGCTGGGCCAGCACGGCTACCTCGGCGTGCTGGTGGGCCTGGCGACGGCGTTGACGGTGTTCATCATCGGCATCAGCTACACGAAACTTATCGAGGTGTTCCCCATGGGCGGGGGCGGCTACGTGGTCGCCAACAAGCTGCTCTCCCCCACGCTGGGGATGGTCTCCGGCAGCGCGCTGCTGATTGACTATGTGCTGACCATCGCCATCTCCATCGCCAGCGGCGCGGATGCGCTCTACAGCTTCCTGCCGGCGAGCTGGCTCCAGACGCGCTTCATCGCCATCGTCTTCTGTATGGCGGTGTTGACGGTGCTCAACCTGCGCGGCGTGCGCGAAAGCGTGCGGCTGATGGTGCCGATCTTCCTGCTGTTCGTCCTGACCCATGTGTTCGCCATTGTCTGGGCGCTCTTCGCCGACGCCGGTCAAATGGGTGCGCTGGTCCAGCAGGCCAAGACGGAGGCCAGCGCGCTCCACGCGCAGGTCGGCCTGTTCGGCATGCTGGCGCTGCTGGTGCGCGCCTACGGCATGGGCGCCGGCACCTATACCGGCATCGAAGCCGTCAGCGACGCCCTGCCCATCCTGCGCGAGCCGCGGGTGCAGACGGCGCGCGTCACCATGCGCTACATGATGATCTCGCTGGCCTTCATGGCCCTGGGCCTGCTGACCGCCTACTGGCTGTGCGACGTCCACCACGTCCCCGGCAAAACCCTCAACGCCGTGCTGCTGGAGAAGCTGACCGCCGCCTGGCCGGCGGGCGTGGGGCAAACCTTCATCTTCGTCACGCTGGCTACCGAAACGGTCATCCTGATCATCGCGGCGCAAACCGGCTTTCTCGGCGGCCCGCGGGTGCTGGCCTACATGGCGCTGGACCGTTGCGCACCCTCCTTCTTCGCCACGCTCTCCGACCATCTCGTCACGCGCAACGGCGTGTTGCTGATGAGCGGCGCGGCGCTGCTCGTGCTCTGGGCCACCGGCGGCTCGGTGACGATGCTCGTGGTCCTCTACAGCATCAACGTCTTCATCACCTTTGTGCTCGCCCAGCTGGGCATGGTGCGCCACTGGTGGCAGGTTCGGGCCACGGAGCCGCGCTGGCGCCGGAACCTGTACATCAACGGGCTGGGTTTGCTGGTGACCAGCGCCATCCTGCTGATGATGACGATCACCAAATTTCACGACGGCGGCTGGATCACGCTGGCGCTCACGGGGCTGCTCGTCGGCGTGACGCATCTCATCCGGCGCTATTACCGCGTGACCGCCCAGCACCTGACCCGCCTCAACGAGCTCGTCGCGGCGGCCGATACGGCGCTGGCCCAGGCGTCCGCGGCACCCGCGCCCGCCTGTGAGGCCAACGCCAAGACCGCCGTGATCCTCGTCAGCGGTTTCAACGGCCTCGGCCTGCACACCTTCTTCACGGTCGTGCGGCTCTTCAGCAACACCTTCCGCCGGTTCGTGTTCGTGCAGGTGGGCGTGATCGATGTCGGCAACTTCAAGGGCGTCAACGAGGCCGAGCGCCTGCGGGAGACCGTGCAGGTCGAGCTCGACCGGTATGTGAGCTTCGCCCGCAGCCAGCATTTCGCCGCCGAAGCGTTCGGCGCGGTCAGCCAGGACGTCGCCGACGAGATCGAGCGCCTCGCGCCGCAGATCACCGCGCGCTATCCCAACGCCGTGTTTTTCGGCGGCCAGCTCGTGTTCCCCGAGGAGAACCTGCTCGCGCGCTGGTTCTACAACTTCATCGTCTTCTCCATCCAGCGCCGCCTGCACCTGCTCGGCATCCCGTTCCTCGTCCTGCCCATCCGCATCGAGAAGTGAGGACCCGAAACCCGTTGTCAGCGCCGCGACGATGCGCTAGGATGCGCCCGCTTTTACAACCAAAGGAAACGCCATGAAGATTTCTGCCAAATTGCTGTTGACCGTCGCGGGCCTCGCGCTCGCCGCCGTGCCGCTGTCCGCCGCCGCCGCCAACAACCAGGAAGTCTCCGTCGGCGGGCTGGTCTTTATGCCGCAGGACGGCCTCTTCGCCACCGGCATGGGTGGCGTGATCAACTACCGCTACTGGTTCTCGCCCGACTGGGCCGTCACCGCCGCCCTCGGCGCCACGCACGTCGGCGTCAAGGATAACCGCGTCCAGGTCGCCCCCGGCACGGCCGGCTCGTTCAACCTGTTCCCGGTCGGCGCCGACCTGACCTGCAACATGGTCGATCTGGCCCCGTTCCGCCTCAACGTGAACCTCGGCCTGCGCTACGCCTTCGTCAGCTCCAGCGCCACCTGCCTGAACGTCGCCAACCAGGAAGTGGACATGACCTTGGACGACACCTTCTTCGCCCAGGCCGGCCTCGACGCCGACTTCGCGGTGGCCAAAAACTGCGCGCTCTTCGCCGCCTTGTATTTTCAACAGGACCTGAGCAAGAACCGGCTCCAGACGTCCGACGGCCCGCTCCGCCCCACCGATGTCAGCGGTTTCAACCTTGAGCTCGGCGCCCGCTATAACTTCTGACGCCACCTTGCGCCGCAGACCGCGCCGGCTTTTCCAGACAGTGGAAAATGCCGGCGCTTGTTTTTCCAAGGCTTGGGAAAACCACCGTTCCCGTTTCCAAGCCTTGGAACAGCAGGGCCTGCGCCACTGGCATGGGAGCGGAGCGGGACCGTGCAAGGGGCTCGCTGTAGCGGCGGTCTGTGACCGCCGACGCAAATCCGCGGCACACGAAACACGACTTTATCGGTGACGCAGCGCGGGCCACCACCTATGCTCCGCGCCGCGAGGCACACATGAAACTGAAATACATCGGTGCGTTGGTGGCGGCGCTGGCGCTGCTGGGCGCAGCGCACGCGGCGGAGGCGGAGCGGGTCGTCGTCCGGCCGGCGGACACCGGCGCGGCGCTGGTCAATCCGGGCATGGGCTGGACGCTGCACTTCTACTCGAACATCATCGGCAACTACGGCTCCAAGCTCGCGGCCTCCGACACGCTCGACGACTGGCCGGGCCTCTCCACGGTCTACCTGCGCGTGCCCTGGTCCTTCCTTGAGCCGCGCGAGGGCGAGTTCAACTGGGCGCTGTTCGATACGCCCGCCCAGCGCTGGGCCGCGCAGGGCAAGCCGATCGCCATCCGCGTCAGCTGCTGCGAAAGCTGGCTGCGCTACGCGACGCCCAAGTGGGTGCAGGCCGCCGGCGCCAAGGGCCTGGACTTCGAGTTCGGCAAAGGCCCGCGCCCCGGCGGCCCGCTCTGGGAACCGGACTACCTCGATCCCGTCTTCCTCCAGAAGCTGGAGAACTTTCTTGCCGCGCTCGCGCGCCGCTACGACGGCAACCCGAATGTCGCCTTCATCGACGTCGGCTCGTTCGGCATGTGGGGCGAAGGCCATACCGGCTTCGGCTGCCGGCTCAACGAGGAGCAGACCCTTGCCGTCGTGAAGCGCCACATTGATCTGCACACAAAACTTTTCAAGCACACGCAGCTCGTCATCAGCGACGATGTCGCCGGCCACAACACGCCGGGCCGGCACCTGCCGGCGATGAACTACGCCGTCTCCAACAACGTCACGCTGCGCGACGACTCCATCCTGGTCCAGCCCCCACCCCGCTCGTGGTACCACGCCGAGATGGCGCAGGAGTTCTGGCCGCGCCGGCCGGTGGTCATCGAGCACGAGCACTACGGCAGCTCCAAGATACGGCACGCGTGGAGCGGGGACCTGCTGCTGAAATCCGTCGAGGACTATCACGCCAGCTACATGAGCATCCATTGGTGGCCGCGCGAGTTGCTCGCCGACAACCGGGAGACCGTCGCGCGAATCAACCAGCGCCTCGGCTACCGCCTCCAGCTGCGCGCCATCAGCTGGCCCGCGCAGGTCAAGCTCGGCGTGCCGTTCGCCGTCGAGACCACCTGGGCGAACGCCGGCGTCGCGCCGTGCTACGGCGGCGGCTTCTTCGCGCTGACGCTCAAGGACGACAAGGGCGGCATCGTTTCCGTCCACTCCGATGAAACCTTCGACCTGCGCAGCCTCGAAGTCGGCCCGCCGGGGCAGGCGCCGGAAAAGAAGCTCACCACCAAAGGCACCATCGCCTTCCGGCACGTCGACCCGTGCGGCCGTTTCGCTCCGCCGACTCCCCCGGGCACCTACGACGTGTTCGTCTCCGTCGGCCAGCGCGACGGCCTGCCGCGCCTCGCCCTGCCCCTCCCCGGCGACGACGGCCACCGCCGCTACAAAGTCGGCCAGCTCCGCGTGGAAGCCCCCTGACGGCGTGCGGTAAACGCCGCGTTGGTGACACGACCAAGGACAACACCGCGCGCTGTAGGCCGGGTCTCCGACCCGGCGCACCCAACCGCCGCTAACCCTGCAACTCATTTTTGGGGACGGAAGGAACGACAGAATCATTGATGGCAGAATCATTTTAAAGCGAGGTGCATCACGGCGCGACCGCGTCCGGGCACGCACCTGACCGGCCCATGCTTTCCGAATTCTTATGGTTCTGCCGTCAATGTTTCTGTCGAATAGGCTCGGTCCGCATCCAGCTTTCCGGTCGCTGGAACGTTGCCTTTTCTTCCTTTGCGTCTGCCAGCTCTCCTTAGCACCTTTGCGTTGAATTCTTCATTGTGTCGCGGCGCTTGGAAACCGCGCCGGTTTCGGCTACGTTTCGCGCACATTTTTAGCGAGGAAACTTATGGCAAAGCGAAACGGCGGCGGGCCGGCGACGGCCGAGAGCATGGCGAGCAAGCAGCGCGACATTTCGGTGTCGGAATTCTTCCTGAAGAACCGGCACCTGCTGGGCTTCGACAGCCCGCGGCGCGCGCTGCTGACCGCGGTCAAGGAAGCGGTCGACAACTCGCTCGACGCGTGCGAGGAGGGCGGCATCCTGCCGGAAATCGCCGTCGAGCTCGAGCAGACCGCCGAGACGCGGTTCCGCGTCACCATCACCGACAACGGGCCGGGCATCGTCAAGAACCAGATCCCGAAGATCTTTGCGAAGCTGCTCTACGGGTCGAAATTCCACCGGCTGCGGATGAGCCGCGGCCAGCAGGGCATCGGCATCAGCGCGGCGGGGATGTACGGCCAGCTCACCACGGGCGCGGCGACGCGCATCCTCTCGCGCATCAAGGGCGCGCAGGTGGCGCACGCGATGTCGGTGCAGATCGATACGCGCCAGAACAAGCCGGCGATCCTGAGCGACACGGAGCAGGACTGGCTGCCGACGTTCCTGCCGGTCAACGCCGAAGGGCAGCCGGAGGGCGATCCGGTCGTCTCCCGCCACGGCACCAGTGTCAGCATCGAGATGGAGGCCGCCTACCAGCGCGGCAGGCAGTCGGTGGACGAATTCGTCAAGCAGTGCGCGATCGTCAACCCGCACCTGTCGCTGCACTACCGCATGACGCTGATCACGAAGGCGGATCCCAAGGCCAAGGCCGACGCCACGCCGGCCGCGCCCGCCACCGTCTGCGTGACCTACCACCGCGCGATCAAGCTGATGCCGAAGATTCCGGACGAGATCCTGCCCCACCCCCACGGCGTGGAGCTGGGCATGCTGATGCAGATGCTCAAGGACACGGAGAGCCGGACCGTGCGCTCGGCGCTGTCCAGCGATTTTTCGCGCGTCAGCGCCCAGACCGCACTGGACATCTGCGAGCGCGCCGGCATCGAGCCGAAGACCAACCCGACGCGCATCGCGCACCAGCAGAGCGAGGCGCTCTACAAGGCGATCCAGGGCACGAAGCTGATGCGGCCGCCGACCGACTGCCTCTCGCCGATCGGCGAGGCGCAGATCCTCGCGGGCCTGCAGAAGGAGCTGAGGGCCGACTTTTTCACCGCCGTCACGCGCGAGCCGGCGGTCTACCGCGGCAACCCGTTCCAGATCGAGATCGGCCTTGCCTACGCGCGGCCGCAGGAGAACGAGGGGCTGGGCAACGAGGAGCCGGTGCGCGTGATGCGCTTCGCCAACCGCGTGCCGCTGCTCTACCAGGGCGGCGCGTGCGCGATGACCAAGGCCGTCGTCGGCGTCAACTGGAAGAGCTACGGCCTCGCGCAGCCGAAGGACGCGCTGCCGCTCGGGCCGGTGGTGATGCTGGTGCATATGGCCAGCGTCTGGGTGCCGTTCACCAGCGAGAGCAAGGACGCCATTGCCGGCTACGCGGAGATCATCGACGAGCTGACGCTCGGCCTGCAGGAGTGCGGCCGGCGCCTCTCGGTCTTCCTGCACAAGCGCCACCACGAGCTCGAGGCCGCCCGCAAGCGCAGCTACATCGAGATGTACATCCCCCACCTCGCCCTCGGCCTGAAGGACATCCTCCAGCTCAGCGACAAGGAAGAGGACAAGGTCGTCACGGACCTGAAGAAGATGCTGGAAAAAACCCATTTGGATGTTTGAACTAGAGGAGCAGAGCGAGCAGACAGAAAAAGAGAAGAGTTCAACGCAAAGCCGCAAAGGTAAGCACAAGCCGCAAAGGAAGAGCAGACAGAGGATGCCGTATGACAGAGAACGAACTAAGCAACATCATCATCGGCGCAGCCATCGAGGTGCACAAGGAACTCGGCGGGCCGGGGCTGTTGGAAGACATCTACGAAGAGGCCCTCTGTCTGGAACTGACTGACCGTGGGCTGCAGGTGGCGCGCCAAGTACAGGTGCCAGTGCTCTACAAGGGACGGCCTCTGAAGAAGCCCTTGGTGCTGGATGTGCTCGTGGTGGACTCGGTGATTGTCGAGGTCAAAGCCGTCGAGAAAGTCATCCCCATTTTCAACGCCCAGTTGTTGACCTACCTGCGTTTGACCAAGAAGAAACTGGGCTTGGTGATCAATTTCGGTGAAATCCGCGTGAGCGAGGGTATCCATCGTGTCGTCAACAATCTTTAACCGTAATCGGCCTTTGCGTCTTCTGCCGACCTTTGCGCCTTTGCGTTGAAAAAAGGAATTATCCATGAGCAAATCCACCAAAATACCCAACGCGCCAGAGATCATTTCCAAGAAGGCTGCCGCGCAGAAGATCATGGCGGTCGCCGGCGAGATCCACACTGACATCGTCAAGAAGCACCGCAAGCCGGAGATGGTCTTCCCGATCCGGTCGCTGCAGAACGTCCGCTTCGACGTCAAGCGCGGGCACTTCGAGATCCTCGGCAAGACCGCCACGCGCACGCTCTCCTACAACACGGTCAAGACCTTCGCCCAGTCCATGCGGCTGCTGGCGACGACGAAGAACGACCTGCTCGACAAGGACGACATCGCCGGCAAACGTGAGGTGTATTACAACAGCAAAAGCTGGGGCGAGTGCCGCTTCGACGAGCAGCCGGAGTCCGACACCCTGCTCGACGATATCGAGGCGATGCTCGCGATCAACCGCGAGCAGCTCGGCTACATCCCGGAGGAGCGCGGCGGCGACGTCACCGGCCCGCTGGTGGTGATCGACCAGGACCCGGGCAACGGCAAGGACATCCGCATCGACTGCACCAAGCTCGGCACCGGCGCGTGGAGCATCCCCTCGCGCGTGGAGCACCTGCGCTTCGAGGCGGGCAAGGCCAAGTTCATCCTCGCCATCGAGACCGCGTCGCTCTTCCAGCGTCTCGTGCACCACCGCTACTACGAAAAGGCGCACTGCATCCTGATCTCGATGAGCGGTGTGCCCACGCGCGCGTGCCGCCGCTTCATCCGCCGGCTGGCGGACGACCAGAAGCTGCCTGTGCTCGCCTTCACCGACGGCGACCCCTACGGCTACTGCAACATCTACCGCACGCTCAAGGTCGGCTCCGGGCAGGCGGCGCACATCAACCGGTTCTTCTGCGTGCCGCAGGCGCACTACCTCGGCGTCACGCCGCAGGACATCGCCGACTACGAGCTGGAGGACGCGACACACCCGCTGGAAGAGGCCGACATCAAGCGCGCGAAGGATGCGCTCAAGAACGACCCCTTCATCCAGCACCACAAGGAATGGCAGGACGCGCTCAACCACATGCTCAAGCTCGGCGTCCGCGTGGAACAGCAGGCCTTCGCGAAGCACGGCCTGAACTTCGTCCTCGACACCTACCTGCCGGACAAGCTGAAGAAGAACAAGTACCTGCCGTAACTCCGTAGTTTTTTCAGGCCTTGCTGAAGCCGCACGCGGCGCCTGCTGCGCTTGCGGTGTGAGCGTCGCGGCCCGGAAAAGCACCCGCGTCCGCATGACGGAGCGACGCTCAAAGTTATCCGTAAGGAGACCGACGAGGCGCGTAAGACTTTCCGGGTTCCCCTGTGGATTCAGGATGAAGAAATCCCCGCATGCTGCGGGCAGCCCATGTTCTTCGCCGGGCAAGTTAACGATGATAGACTATGTACGGAGCCACCGCCCGGCGCCAAGTGCTCGTGGCACGATGCAGCCAGTTTCGATGTATGCACCTGCGCTCCGTGTCTCGGCGTTAAAGCCGTTGGCCGGCAAATGTGAAAATTGTCAAACCAGCCGCCAGAGGTTGCAGCTGGCGAACTCGTCATCTGCTGAACGTTTCTTTAGCTTTCTCACTTCCCCGGCGTGGTGCCGGGCAAGGTCAGCGTGACGGGCAGCGGTGTGTCGGGGGCGGTGAGGAGGTTGTCCACGGTGTAGTCGAGGGTTGGCAGCGGCTGTTTGGCGGCGAGCGTCAGCTTGAGCAGCACCGTCTTGCCGGCGGGTAATTCCAGTTTCGTGGGGCCGGGCCCGCCCTTGCGCGTCAGGTTGAAGGGGACATCGGAGTGGTTGGTGATTTTCAGCAACGCGACCTTTGCGGTGCGGTGATGCGGCGGCGCAACCTGTACCGCGGCGGCGAACAGCGGTGCGAGCAGTTCGCCCGGACCGACCAGAATATCCCCAGCCCAGAGCGCCGTGCGGCCGGCACGCAGCGCTTCCTTGATGCCGTCGGCGGTACGCTCCTTGGCGAAGACCAGCGTCAGGGTACGGTGCTTGGCGTGGTTCGCCAGCGGCGGGTCAAGGGGCGTATGCGTGTCGGAGTTGGCGAGCAGCGTCAGCTTGTTCTGCAGCGCCCACGACCAAACATTGGAATAGAGGTCGGAGCCGTTAAAAAGCTCCGTCCCCTGCACCAGCTTCTGCGCGGCCAGTTCGCTGTGGAGCGGCAGGATGACCGCCTCGTTGACCTTCACGCGCCAGCCGGGATGGTTCCAGAACACAAACGCATCCTGCTTCCGGGCCTCTTCCATTTGCACGGCGAGGTTGTTGGTCGCCAGCGGGGTGATGTCGGCCAGGAACAGCGCGTTGAAGTGGCCGGGCGGGACCGCCTTGGTGATCTCTGCGCCGCGGATGACGATGACGCCCCGTTCGGAGCCGAGGTCCTGGGCGATCTCGAACGGCCGTTGCAGCCGCGGCAGCACGTCTTCCTTCTTCGGCTGATATTCGATGTGGTCGGTCAGGGCGATGGCATCGAGGCCGTCGCGCCACGCCTCCTCGACGCGCCACGTGGGCCAGACCTGGCCGTCGGAGAAGACGGTGTGCATGTGGAAATCGCACTTGAGGGTCTGGTAGCGGGGGATATCGGGCAGGCGGATGTCCTGACGATCCACGGCTGCGACATGGGCAGCCAGCGCGAACAGCGCGAGGGCGATCCAGTTCCAACGGTTCCGGTGGGCGTTGTGCATGCGGGTTTCCTGCTCTGTGTTCACGTCGCGGGCGGTTAGCGGCTTGAGGCGAGCGGGAAGAACACCGGCGCGCCCACCGGGGGAGCGCCGTTTTTCGACCGCAGGCTGACGCTGAAAAATCACAGGCGCATTTTTGCGCGGCGCCCCGCAAAAGCAAGCTTTCACTGGAGCAACATTTCACACGAGGGAAAGAGGGTGCGCCGGTCGCTCGGCGCGGCGGGATAAGAAGGGCGCGGGGTGTTTGGCGGCTCGCTCATAAACGGGTCAGGGATAGAGCGCAAGGAATTCGTCAACATCGCCACCATACCGTGCCCGAGCGGCGAAGCCCGCGGCCGGCGGAACCGCCAGGCACCCTGTGCAGACATTCGACAGTCGCGCCACCCCTGGGTGGCCCCTGTACGCAGGCAGCCTCCAACAACGCAACGGCTCGAATTTACAAGAGGGAAGCAAGGTCGTCCCTGCCGCACCTCCCTGCGCCCCGCCTGCGTCCTGCCGTTTTGTGACCTTCGTTACCTTCTGTTCAAGCTGCTCTGCTTACAATCCGGCTTTCCCGTTTAGGCGTGGCGGCGCTGGAGGCGGGTTGGGCGGGACGAAGGCGCGGACGCCGCCGATGAAGGTGAAGTACGGCTTCTTCGCCTTGTGGCTCTGCGCGGAGAGGAGCAGGTAGAAATGCTGTTGGGCGGCGATGGCGGGCACGTAGGGCGCGCCGGCGCTCATCTGCTCCTGGCCATCCACCCACCACGTCACCTTTTGCTGCACCGGGTCGTAGCTGGCGCCGAAGGTGTGCTTCTGGCTGCGGTCGAGCGGCAGCTTCGCGACGTTGTTGGGATTCTGGATGTGCTTCCATTTCGGAAAGACACCCTCCGTGCTGTGCACCGTCCCCGCGAGCCCTGGGCCGAAGCCGCCTTCATCGACGTCAAGCTCCATGAACCGCTCGAAGCCCGGCGGGTCGCCCTCGTAGTGGTCGTGCTTGCCGTCGTGCTCCGCGGGCATCAGCCAGACGGCAGGCCAATGATCGGGGTCGTTGTCGGAGAGCCAGACGTCGAACTCGACGTAGAAGCCGGTGGCGCCGGGGAGGAGCGGCAGCTTGCCCGCCGAGAAATCCAGCGGCGCGCTCACCAGGTTGCCGCCGAGCTTCAGCGCGAGGTGGCCCTCGCGGTACACGTAGAGCGCGAGCGGCGGATTGGTCTTCGAGTACCACTGACCGCTGAACCATTTGTAGTTCCCGTTCCGGCCGGGCGCGATGTCGGACACGGAAGGGACCTCGTTGATCAGACACCGCGTGTAGCCCAGCGCGGCGGCGCCGGGAGGCACAACCTCCGTCACCGCCGCATTGGCCGGCTGCCCGCCATAGGCCGCGGGAAATTCCGCGGTGAGGCCGATGTTCGCGTAGTCCATCAGCTCTTCGCGAAAGCCCGGCTGCCAGCTGACGTTCTCGGTCCGGGCGCTCTCGCCGTTCTCCGGCTTGTGGCTGCGAAACTGCGCACCCTGCGAGCGCGTGATCTGGACGTGGCGGAAGGTCTGGTCCATGGACATCTTCGGCCAGTCGATGAAGATGCCGTTCGGCGCGAGGTCTTTCACCGAGGGAATCGCGCGCGTTTCGGTGATGGTGATCTGCTCGAACGAGTTGGTGCAGCCGCCCCCGGGATTGTTCAGCGCGGCGGTGTGGAGCGCGCCCATATCGCCGCCGTCCTGTCCGCAGCGTTCGATGCGGACGTGGTGGATCCGGTTGCCGACCGTCGGCGGGAACGGCGTCGAGACCGGCGGGCCAAATTGCTCGCCCGTGTTGCCGCGCAGGGTGAGCGCGTAGCGCACGGAGTTGTCGAGTTGGCAGTGGTCCACCTCGTTGCGGCTGACGTTGAAGATCGTCACGCACTCCGCATAGGTGTGCAGTTCGCCGACATGGCTGATATGCGTATTGTGAACACGGTTGCTTTCGCAGCGGTCGGCGGTCGGACTCTTTTTGTCCGGCGCCAGGAACCTGTTGCAGAGGCTCACGCCGTTGAGGCCCATGTGTTCGATCCAACAACCGGTGACGAGATTTTCGGTGTTATGCCCGATCAGCATCACACCGCTGCGCCCGCCGTTCTTGAGATGGCAGCTGCGCAGCTCGACGTGCGCGGTGTTGTTCAGCCAGACCAGCGCGCCATCGCGCTTGCCGTCGTAGGCCCAGAGCGCGAGCGGCGGATTGCAGTCGGTTTCTTCCAGCGCGAGTCCATCGAAGACGAGCCGCTCGACGCACTGTGCGCGTGACGCGCCCTGCAACTGGAGCATCCGGCTCACAACTGAATAGGCGATGCCCAGTGTATCGGGATGACCTTTGCCAAGCGGCGCGTAGTAGAGCGTGTGCGCTTTTTCATCCACAAAGAACTCGCCGGGCTTGTTCAGGAAGCCCAGCTCGTCTTCCAGGAAGAAGCGCGCGCCGGTGTCGATGCCGAACATGGGCGTGGCCGCCAAGGTCAGCCGGTTGGATGGAGGATCGATCGCGGTGACGGGCAGGATGTCGCGGGTCCAATCGCATTTTCCGCCGGCGTAGATATGGATGCGCATCTTCGTCGGCGTCGTGACGGGCGGCAGATCTTCGGGCCGGAACTCAAGCCAGCCTGGGCCCTTGATCCGCTCCTTGGTTTTGCTGGACTGCTTCGGGCTGCCGGTCACGCTGACCAGATAGCGGCCGAGCGCCGTCGGCATCTCGGGATGCACTTCGAGGTCGGGGAAACGCGCCTTGTGGACGCGCTGTCCGTTTTCGTAGAGCGTGTGGAAAATGGTTTTCGGCGGCAGCTCCACTTTCCAGATACCGTTGCTCCAAGGTTGCCAGCCGGTCAGCACCTTGCTGCCCAACAGCCGCGCCTGGCCCGGGCCGGCGGCGCTGCGATAGATCACGCGAAATCCGTTCCGGCCGGAATCCGCTTCGGTGAAGGCCAGCGGCTTGTCGATCCGGTAGTCGCCCGGCGCGAGCAGGACGACGACATCGCCGTGCATGTCCTTGGCGAGCGCGCGGGCGCTCTCCTGGGCGCGCTGCACCGTGCGCAGCGGCGCGGCCTGCGTCCCCGCCGCAGCGTCATCACCCGCCGGGCTCACAAAAAGCGCCGCCTCGCCGCCCCAGCACGCCTGCACACACAGCCCGGCAAGCGCTGCACGCCAAACGCCAAGCCCTGTCCGATGGTTTGAGTTCATAATGGACGACAGTCTTTCCCGTCCTTGGAAAACTGCAAGCCCGATTTTCCAGCCGGCCTTGCGAGGCGGGCCGCCGCAGGTGGCCAACCCTCGGGAAACACGGGGGATTGCCAACGGTGGCGGGAAAGGCTAGAAGGCCACCATGAAACTGCTCACACTGCTGGCCGGCCTGTTGGCTGCCGCGCAGTTGGGCGCGGCAGGTGCGGCGCCCGGCATCCTGACACCGCCGCCCAAGCCGGAGCCGCGCATCAATGGCGCGAAGGTCTTCGGCGTCCGGCCGGGGCATCCGCTCCTCTACACGATCGCCGCCACCGGACAGCGGCCGATGCAGTTCTCCGCGACGGGCCTGCCGGAGGGGGCGCGGCTCGATGGGGAGCTGGGGCGCATCAGCGGCGCCATCGCCGCGCGCGGTACCTATCGCGTGCTGCTCCGCGCCGAGAACGCGCTGGGCCGCGCCGAGCGCGAGCTGCGCATCGTGGTGGGCGACGACATCTGCCTGACGCCCCTGCTGGGCTGCAACACCTGGGGCGGCTGGGGCGCCAAGGTGCAAGCTGCAAACCTCCGGGCTGCCGCCGACGCGATGGTCCGGCTCGGCCTGATCAATCACGGCTGGCAATACATCAATATCGACGACGGCTGGCAGGGCCAGCGCGGCGGCAAGTACAACGCGATCCAGCCCAACGAAAAGTTCGGCGACATGCGCGCGCTGTGCGACTACATCCACAGCCGCGGCCTCAAGGCCGGCATCTACTCGTCGCCCTGGGCCACGAGCTATGCCGGCTTCGTCGGCGGCTCCAGCGACGACCCGCAAGGCGGCTGGGAGAAACCGCAGCGGATCCGGGATGGCTGGCGGTGCGGCAAGTATTTCTTCGAGGCGAATGACGCGCGCCAGTGGGCCGAGTGGGGGTTCGATTACGCCAAGTACGACTGGGGCATCGACAGCGTTGACATCACGCGGCGTTTTTCCGAGGCGCTCGCCGCGTGCGACCGCGACATCGTCTTCGAGCTTTCCAATTCGCTGCCGTTGAAGCTGGCCCCGGAGTGCGTCCGGCTCGCGCAGCTGAGCCGGACGACCGGCGACCTGATCGACCTCTGGGACCGCTCGCAGATGGAGCCGTCCGTGAGCAAATGGGCGGTCGGCATCCGCGAGGTGATGCTCCAGCACGACGCCTTCGCGCCGAACCAGCGGCCGGGGCACTGGAACCACGCCTGCAACCTGCGCGTCGGTCTGCTCGGCGGCTGGCGCGACAAACCGCTCACGCCCTCGCGGCTCACCCCCGACGAGCAGTACGCGCACATCAGCCTCTGGTGCCTCTGGAGTTCGCCGATGATCATCGGCACGCCCATCGAGCGTCTCGACGAGTTCACGCTGGGCCTGCTGACCAACGACGAGGTGCTCGAGATCAACCAGGACCCGCTCGGCCGGCAGGCGGTGCGGACGGTGCTCGCCGGCGGCGGCGAGGCGCTGCTCAAGGAGCTGGAGGATGGCTCGCAGGCCCTCGGCCTGTTCAACGTGGGCGCCGTGGAAACCGAGATCAACGTGAAGTGGAGCGAGCTCGGGCTGCAAGGTTCGCAGCGCGTGCGCGACCTCTGGCGGCAGCAGGATCGTGGCACGTCGGCCGGGGGCTTCTCCGCCAGGATCGCCCCGCACGGCGTCGTGCTGCTGCGGCTGTACGCGAACGCCTCCAACTGAATTTGTCCGGGAATGCTCGGTTCAACGCCCAGGCGCAGGCTTGTCCTCCCCAAGCTTGGGAAACGGTAGGCCCTGTTTTCCCAAGCCGTGGGCGCAGACAACCTTGCCACATCCACATTGCTCACCCACTGAGCGGCCTCGTCAGCCCGTGGCGGGCAAGGTGACCGTGAAGAGGGTCCCTTGGGACGCTGTCGAAACAAAGGAAAGGCGGCCACCCAGATAACGCTCGGTCAGCAATTGGGCGCTGTAGGTGCCCAGGCCGCGGCCCGGGCCCCGCGTGGAGAAAGACCGGTTGAAGATTTGCAGCCGGATCTCCTCGGGCATGACCGCGGGGTTGTGCACCGTGAGCACCGCGGCAGCGTTGGCGCGCTGCACATCGAGCGTGACGGTCTCGCCGGCGGCGGAAGCCTCGAGCGCATTCTTGATCAGATTGATCAGCACGCGGCGCAGCAGCGTCGCGTCGGTCCGCACCTCGATGTCTTGCGCCTCCGGCGCCACGCGCAGGATGCGCTCGTGGGCGACCTCGTGCGAGCTGAAGGCCGCGGCGAGCACGCCCAGCAACGGCAGCAGGTTCACCGGCGCAGGGCGGGTCACCAGGTCATTACTTTCAGCCTTGGACAGCAGGCTTTGCGCGTTGATTTCCTCGACGAGCTGCTGGGAGGAGCTCCAGAGCATCCCCGTCAAATCGGAGATGGGCTCCCCCGCTTTGGTGTCGCGGAGTATTTCCGCCACGCCCTGCACCGCGCCGGCCGTGTTCAGGATGTCGTGGAAAAAAATCCGCTCCAGTGCCTGCCGCCGTTTCTCGTTGCTGATATCCGCCACGGTGAAGATGGTGAACTGCGTCCCCGCCACCTCCAGGGGGCAGGCCCACACGCGGAGGTCCAGCGCTTCGGTGCGCGCATCGACATGGCGCAACAGGCGGCATTCCTGGATATCCTCCGCGCCGGTCTGGCTGTTGAGGATTGCCCGCACGGCGCCGCAGCTCTTGCAGAAGACCGTGGTGCCACAGCCCCCGGGGGCATCATCGGCATGCACGCAGCCGGCCGCCTCGCCCGGCCGCTGGCCCAGCGCCGCGGTGCGGAGGCAATCCACCGCCTCGCCATGCCGCCGGCCCAGCAGCTCCGTGGCATCCTGGAGGCCGACGAGTTTCAGGAAGGCGCGGTTGGCAAACACGATCTGCCGCTGGGCGTTGAGCACCAGCGCCATCGTGGGCAACGCATCCATGAAACACACCACTTGCGGCAGGCTCCTGATCAATTCAGCCTGCCGCTGCACTTCCTCCGGCGTGGCGCGGGCGGCGGGCGCAAAAGCTGTAGCTGTTTCAGATTCCATGTGATGATTTATAGTTCCAGCGGGCGGGCTTGTAAACATATTCGTCTCGGCACCCGCATCCATTTTAGAAACCAACGCTTGACTTCCCGGCGCGCGCCACAAAAATGCCCACTGATTTCTCGCGGCGACCGTGCAGCAAGTGCATGGCGCGCCCGGGGTGCACAACCGAGCTGATCTTTATGGCCGACGAACAACACGAACCGGTCAACGAATACGAGCGCGAGCCCGTGCCGGCGAAGGCGCTCCTCGGGCTGAAGAGCTACGTCGGCATGTTCGCCGGCGAGCACGTCGCGGGCACGGAGCTGATGATCGGGCCGCTCTTTCTGGCGGCCGGCGTCAGCGCCTTCGATTTCATCTACGGCCTGCTGGTCGGCAACCTCCTCGCCGTCCTGAGCTGGACCTTGTTCACGGCGCCCATCGCCGTGCGCTGCCGGCTCACGCTCTACTACCAGCTGGAAAAGATCTGCGGGCGCAAGCTCGTCACCACCTACAATCTCGCCAACGGGGTCATGTTCACCATCCTCGCCGGCGCGATGATGACCGTCTCGGCCACGGCGCTGGGCGTTTACTTCAAGTTCTCCATGCCGCAGCTCACCGACACGCTGCCCACCAGCCTCGGCTGGGTGGTGGCGGTGCTCGTCACCGGCGCGCTGTTCTCCGTGGTCGCGGCCTACGGCTACCGCTTCGTGGCGCGCTTTGCCAACATCGCGGCGCCGTGGATGGTGCTGGTCTTCGTCGCCTTCGGCATCATCGGCCTGCGCGAGATGGGTCTGACCTCGGTGCAGGATTTCTGGCATGTGGCCTCGACCGTGATCTGGAAGGGCGGCGACCCCATGCCGGGCCAGATCAAGTTCACCTTCTGGCACGTCATGTTCTTCGCGTGGTTCTGCAACATGGCCTGGCACATCGGCATGGCCGACCTGTCCATCTTCCGCTTCGCCAAAAAATCCTGGTACGGGGTCGCCGCCGCGGCGGGCATGTACATCGGGCATTTCATGGCGTGGATCGCGGCCTCGACGTTGTACGCGATCCAGCTCAAGCATGACCCGGCCAACACCGCCGTCCTGCCGGGGCCGCTGGCCTATCAGGCGTGCGGCCTGACCGGGCTGCTCTGCGTCATCGCCGCGGGCTGGACCACGGCGAACCCCACGCTCTACCGCGCGGGCCTCGCGTTCCAGGCGCTCCGCCCGGGCTCGTCGCGCTTCAAGGTCACGCTGCTCACGGGCCTGATCGCCAGCGTGACCGCGGTATTCCCGCTCGTCACGATGCGGCTGCTGGATTTCGTGGCGCTCTGGGGCATGATCCTGATGCCGCTGGGCGCGGTGATCTTCGTGGACTTCTGGCTGCTGCCCAAGCTCGGCCTGCGCAGCAATTTTGCCGCGGTGACCGGCCGCACGTTCAACTGGGCCGCCGGCGCCGCGTGGCTCGTTAGCGTGGCGGTCAGTTCGCTGCTGGTCCTCAAGGGCGGCGTGCAGATCTATTTCGTCAGCCTGCCCGGCTGGTTTGTGACGGCGCTGCTTTACATCGGCCTGAGCAAGCTGATGCAGAAGAATGTGCCGGCGCTGCCCGCGCAACCGGGGAACGGACCATGAAAAAACGCATCGCCCAACTATTGTCCGCCCTCGCGCTCGTCGGCACGATCATCCCGCCCTGCCTGTTTTTTGCCGGGACGCTGACGCTTGCCGCGCTGCAGCCGTGGATGCTGGGCGCGGCGTTGCTGTGGTTCGCCGCCACCCCGCTCTGGATGGAGCACAAGACGACGGATTGAGCCGCGCCGCACATCGCCACAGTTAATACACAGGAAGGAACCACCATGATCCGCAAAGCCTTCGTCATGGGCGTCAACGCCGGGAGCGAGCAGGAATACGAGCGCCGGCACAAGCCCATCTGGCCGGAACTGGAGGCGGTGCTCAAGCAGCACGGCGTCCACAACTACTCCATCTTCCTGCTGCCGGGCACGCGCCAGCTCTTCGGCTATGTCGAGGTCGAGGACGAGGCGCGCTGGGCCGCCATCGCGCAGACCGCCGCGTGCCAAAAGTGGTGGCACCACATGCGCGACGTCATGCCCTACAATCCCGACGGCACCCCGGCCGCGCTGGACCTCCGCGAAGTCTTCCATCTGGCGTGAGCGGCAGGGAGTACTGGAGAGGTGGAGCACCGGAGTGCTGGGCCGGCGCAGCGCTCCGCGCACCAAGAAACGTGATCCGACTAACTGGTGACGGCGTCCTGCCGCCGCAGACAGCCTGGCGGACGCAGGCGTGGCTGTCTGACTAGCTGGGAGGGGCGGTGTCCTCACCGCCGCGCATGGTGGGGCCACCATGCCATAACCGCAGAACCGGATGCAACGCCCACGCCAGACAGTTCCTCTGCAGCGGCAGGAATGCCGCCGCTCCCAGCTAGTGTCTGCGTGGGGCACATCGGTTGCTCCGCGTTGCAACCATGGAGTGTGCATGCAGCTGTTTGTCAGGCACACCCCACCCACTCTTGGCGCGTTTTCCAAGCCGGCAGGCGCAAGTACCAAGTGCACCACTTTGAGGGGCGGTTAGGTTGTTGGACGTGGGGGTGCATGTTAGGCTTGCGGCATCGTGGTGGTGGCGGGATCTCCGTCACTGCCGC